>NZ_CP036501.1:605412-908119 GCF_026230195.1 Candidatus Paraluminiphilus aquimaris
TATCGGCAGAGACCATTGGTATGTCTGATATTGTCGAATCAGAGCGCGTATTGGCTGTTTGATCGCTATACGCAGGCAACGTTCCGGGCGCTCTCGACACTTCGGCGGCGTACCGTTCGGCCTGGTCTTTGTTGTAATCATCGGAATATTGATTCCATTCGATCAATAGCATCAGCGAAAGAACGGCGGTGGAGCTGATGAGTAATAAGCGTAGGGGGTCCATTACGTCCTCGGTCTATTGGTCGTTTTTACTTGGGTTGTCAACGGTATCTGGAACAGGATCATAACCGCCGTCGCTCCATGGATGACAGCGAGAAATGCGTTTTATGCTCAGAATGCTGCCTTTTATCGCCCCGTGTTCACTAACGGCTTCAATCGCATAGGTGGAGCAACTGGGGTGGAACCTACATCGGTTACCGATAAATGGGCTGATGAAGAGCTGATAGAGCTTTATGGGTGCGATGATGGCGATGAGGGTAAACCGGTGAAACAGTGATCGCATCAGACGCGCTCCCTCTTGTTGACGAGCTTTTGCCAAACAGCCGCGATGTCTTCACGTAATTCAGCATTGGACTTGTCAGCGACGCCACGCCGGGCTAAAAAAATGATGTCAATGGGCGTAGGAAGGGGGTTTAAGCGAAAGTGTTCTCTGACAATGCGCTTTATTCGATTTCTTTGAGTAGCGTGTCGGACATTCTTTTTAGCGACAATGACACCCAGTCGTGACTGCTCCTCACTCGACGAAATACTGAGCAACATACCTGAAGCGCCGCTTGCTTTTACGGGGTTACCGTCAAAAACAGCGCTAAAGGCTTTTTTGTCGAGTAGTCGGTGGTGTTTTGGAAACGAGGTGCTCATGGGCTTGTTGCCCACAGGGGTTTACGCTGACAGACGGAGACGTCCACGCGCACGTCGTCGCGCCAAAACTTTACGGCCATTCTTTGTAGCCATGCGTGCACGGAAACCGTGGTTGCGCTTGCGCTTTAAAACGCTGGGTTGGAATGTACGCTTCATGCTGGGTGCCTTTGGTAGACAGTCGTGAAATTAGGGGGGCGGAGTATAGGTATCTCAGCAGTTACTGGCAATAGGCAATACACCACAAATGATAATGGCGCGCCGTGTATAAATTATTTTTGCGTGAGTGCCTGCTAACGTCTCGAGGACCAGATCATGGGGGTCACTTGTCATAGACAACCCGGTTGCAATGGTTTTGCAACACAAAGTCCATAACTTATACACAAGAAACTCACAGAAAAACCCCTTCTAGAGCTTGATTTTTTTTGTTTCTTAAGTTTCCCCAAAAAAAACATAAGCCATTGATTTCTATCGTTTTAATTGTTCTTGATCTGGAGATAAATTTGTGGATAACTAGGCGCAGACTAACGAATTAGCACAGCGTCGATGTTTTATCGGCCACAGCCGCACGGAAATGTACGATTAATGGCGGCCGTTCAAGTCGTCACAGCCATTCATAGCAAAGATTACATAATAAAATGCAACCAACTTCGATCGACCACCTGCCAGCTAGCAATCAAAGCCTTTGGGATGAATGTCTTCATCAGCTCAAACGAGAGGTGCCAGAAGTTCAGTTTAATACCTGGGTGAGACCACTAACGCCTGTGGAGGATCGAAACGCCTTTGTTTTAAGAGCACCGAACCGCTTCATTAGAGACTTTGTTGAAGATAAGTACAGTCATCTGATCAGCGAATGCTTGTCGATGTTGAGCACAGATGTGCAGAGTCGAACGCTAAGGGTAGTAACGGGCGAGAGTGGGGGGTTGAATCAAGGCGCCGCTGCCGCACCTAAACAGTTTGAGCCAAACCTGAACTCGCCAACAAATTTTAGTTTAAGTGCCCGTTCTCAGAGGCCTGTCAGTCAGCCAAGAGAGCAAAGGGTGGTGGTTCCTTCGCACCAGCATAATCTGGTGGACGGGTATACGTTTTCCAGTTTTGTTGAAGGAAAAAGCAACCAATTAGCGCTGGCGGCAGCCCAGCAAGTGGTAGAAAGTCCGGGAGATGCCTACAACCCACTGTTCTTATACGGGGGCGTTGGCTTGGGCAAGACGCATTTAATGCACGCCGTTGGTAATGCCTTAAGGCAACGCAAGCCGGATGCAAAGATCGTTTATTTGCATAGCGAGCGGTTCGTAGCGGACATGGTAAAGGCCCTGCAATTAAATGCGATTAACGACTTTAAACGGTTTTACCGCTCAGTCGATGCGCTCTTGATTGACGATATTCAATTTTTTGCTAATAAAGATCGAAGCCAGGAGGAATTCTTCCATACATTCAATGCCTTACTGGAAGGTGGTCAACAAATGATACTCACCTGTGATCGCTATCCAAAAGAAATTGATGGTGTTGAGGAGCGCCTGAAAAGTCGTTTTGGCTGGGGGCTTACTGTTGCAGTAGAGCCACCTGAGCTTGAAACCCGAGTGGCCATTTTGATGAAGAAGGCGGAGCAAGCCGGTATTAATATCTCTCATGAAGCGGCCTTTTTTATAGCGCAGCGGATTCGCTCGAATGTTCGCGAGCTCGAGGGTGCGTTAAAACGTGTTATTGCGAGTGCGAATTTTACGGGCCGTCCTTTTGACATAGACCTTATTAAAGAGAGTTTAAAAGACCTTCTTGCGCTTCAAGACAAGCAGGTGTCGCTTGATAACATTAAGCGCACTGCGGCGGACTACTACAAGATTAAGGTCGCAGATCTACTTTCTAAGCGGAGGAATAGGTCTGTTGCTAGGCCACGGCAGGTGGCTATGGCTTTATCAAAAGAACTAACAAATCATAGCCTGCCGGAAATTGGCGATGCGTTTGGTGGTCGAGACCACACGACAGTGCTGCACGCATGTCGTAAGATAACGGAGTTAAGAGAAACGACGTCCGATATTGGGGAAGATTACAAAAACCTGCTACGTTTGCTAACAACGTAATATGGCAGCGGGTTGCTGAAAAAGAGAGAAAGAAAGAATGAAGTTTTCGGTATCTAGGGATGCGCTTATTCGGCCACTTAATTTGGTAGCAGGTGTAGTTGAGCGAAGGCAGACGCTCCCTATCCTGTCCAATGTGTTGATGAGCTTGGAAGGTAATCGGTTGTCACTGACCGGCACAGATCTTGAAGTAGAGCTTGTTGGGCGCATTGAGGTTGTCAATGCGGGTCCAGACGGCGATATCACTGTCCCCGCCAGAAAGTTAGTCGATATATGTAAAAGTCTCCCTGACGGTGTCGACATCAACTTTAGTGTCGAAGACGGCCGCGTTACGGTGAAGGCGGGACGCAGCCGGTTTACTTTATCAACACTGCCTGCAGCGGAGTTTCCCACGGTCGAGGCCGGTGAGGGCGAGGTTGATTTAGAGCTGTCGCAATCGCTTGTTCGCCAGATGATCGAGCGCACTGGCTTTGCCATGGCGCAGCAGGATGTTCGTTATTACCTCAATGGCATGTACTTGGAGATTAAGGCTGGACGTTTGCGCTTTGTAGCAACCGACGGTCATCGGTTGGCGCTTTGCACTGCGCCGGGGGAGTTGGCCGCAGAGGACAAGTCAGTCATCGTGCCGAGGAAGGGCATATTAGAGCTTGCACGCCTGCTAGACGGCGATGGGTCAGTAACACTCATTGTTGGTTCGAACCACATTCGAGCCGTGACCGATCAGTTTACATTTACCTCAAAGCTGGTTGATGGAAAGTTTCCTGAGTATGAGCGCGTATTGCCAAAATCCCCAGACAAAGCCGTTTCAGGTGATCGATCGGAGTTGAAGCAAGCCTTTACGCGAACCGCCATTTTATCTAATGAGAAGTACCGAGGCGTGCGATTGTCTCTGTCTGATGGGGCTTTAGAGATAACGGCGAACAACCCAGAGCAAGAGCAGGCCGAGGAGTCGGTGCCGGTTGATTACGCCGGTGAGGTACTTGAGGTTGGCTTTAACGTCAGTTACTTGCTCGATGTCATGGGTGTTTTGTCGGGCAATACGGTTCGCATGTCCTTGTCGGACTCGGCGAGCTCTGCATTGATCGAAGAAGGGGAAGCTGTCAGCGGCGAGGCAGAGGCTCTCTACGTCGTTATGCCCATGCGACTCTAAGGTTCTTGCACGCGTTGCTTAACCAGCTTTCGATTGAGAACTTCCGAAATATCACCGCAATGTCACTGTCCCTTGATGAGGGACTAACAGCGTTTACGGGTGATAATGGCGCGGGTAAGACCAGTGTTTTGGATGCTGTTCATCTACTCGGGACAGGTAAGCCGTTTTCTACCCACCGTATTAACCACGTTATTCAGCGTGAGTCCTCATTCGTTCAAGTAGTGGGGCGCCTATCGGCGCCGGCAAAAGCCATTTTGGGTGTGCGCCGCGATCGTGGCGGTGGTGGCGAGGCGCGAATTTCAGGCACACCGGTAAAAACGTTGTCTGAACTGGCTAAGGCGATGCCTTTGGTTGTGATGAATGCAGAAACGTTGAATGTTATTCGCGATGGGCCTGAGGGTCGCCGAAAGTTTATCGATTCGTTTGTGTTCCACGTGGAACAAGACTTTGCACAGATGTCCCGTCGTTATCAAAATGCGCTCAAACAGCGAAACGCTTTGTTGCGGGATCGCTGCTCATCTGACGATGCGGTTTGGGTTCGAGATTTGGCAGTGACGGGGGAGTTGTTGAGTGCGGCCCGATCGCGCGCGGTCGTCTCGTTAGCTAAAGCGCTCGAAGGTGTTTTGTCGGATGTGGATATTTCGTTGCCCTCGTGGAAATTGCTTCAACGACCTGGTTGGGGTGGTGGCTTGTCGCTTTATGACGCGCTGAGCGCTTCGTCTGACTCAGATAAGCAAAGAGGGTTTACACAGGTCGGTCCGCATCGGGGTGATGTGGTTTTCATGGTTGAGGGGTCGCCTGCACACGAAGTGCTATCACGTGGCCAAATGCGCGTTTTGATGGCGGCGACGAAGCTTGCTCAGGCGCGCGTTATGCGCCGTGATACAGGTGTTTCGCCGCTGTTGTTGGTTGATGACGTGGCTGCCGAACTTGATGCGAATAATGCTGCGGGGTTGTTTCGTAACATGGTGTCAGATGGCTTTCAGGTCCTCGCTACCATGGTTGATGCGACAGGCGCGTCCGCGTGGACTGAAAATAGATTGTCAAATGTGTTCCACGTGGAACACGGAACGATCATAGATGGCAATTAAGTGGCATAATAGGCGGGAGTTAAAGGAGATCTCATGGAAGACACAACACCCGGCGTAGAAGAAGGCAACTACGATTCATCAAGTATTAAGGTTCTGAAGGGCCTTGATGCGGTAAGAAAGCGTCCGGGTATGTACATCGGCGACACCGATGACGGCACAGGCCTGCACCACATGGTCTTTGAGATTGTTGATAATTCTATCGATGAGGCTTTGGCCGGACACTGCAACCAAATAGATATTGTTATTCACCCTGATGAATCCGTAAGCGTTAGTGATGATGGGCGTGGCATCCCGACTGAGCAGCATGAAGAGGGCGTATCTGCGGCAGAAGTGATCATGACGGTGCTGCATGCGGGTGGTAAGTTCGATGACAACACCTATAAGGTCTCCGGCGGTCTCCATGGTGTGGGTGTGTCGGTTGTCAATGCATTGTCTGAAGAGTTGTGTTTGACCATTCGCAGGCAGGGAAAGCTCCACGAACAAATTTACAGGCACGGTGTCCCCGATGCGCCCTTGTCGGTCATAGGTGAGACCCAAGACTCTGGCACGTCTGTTCGGTTTAAGCCTTCAGCCGAGACGTTTTCCAATATTAAGTTTCACTTTGATGTGCTGGCGAAGCGACTACGGGAACTCGCTTTTTTGAACTCGGGGGTAAGAATTGTTTTATCCGACGAGCGCAGCGGTCAGAGCGAAACCTATTGCTACGACGGTGGATTGAGCGCGTTTGTCGATTTTCTGAACCAAGCCAAATCACCCATCAATAAGGTTTTTCATTTTGACGTGCAAAGCGATGATGGCGTCGGTGTGGAAGTGGCCTTGCAATGGAACGATGGTTTTCAGGAAAGCATTTTCTGTTACACCAACAATATTCCACAGCGCGATGGCGGAACGCACTTAGCAGGTTTTCGCTCTGCCTTAACACGAGGCCTTAACGGCTATATAGAGCGAGAGGGCTTAGCAAAGAAAGCGAAAGTGAATACAACGGGTGACGATGCGCGAGAAGGACTAACGGCTATCGTCTCAGTTAAAGTCCCCGACCCTAAATTCTCCTCGCAGACCAAAGATAAGCTCGTTTCAAGCGAGGTTAAGCCCATTGTTGAGCAGGCTATGGGCGCGGCGTTTGGCGCGTTCCTCTTAGAAAATCCAAGTGATGCGAAGTTAATCGTTGGGAAAATGCTTGACGCGGCAAGGGCGCGGGAAGCAGCCAGAAAAGCGAGAGAGATGACGCGGCGCAAGGGCGCGCTTGATATTGCGGGCCTGCCTGGAAAGCTAGCAGATTGCCAAGAGCGAGACCCGTCGTTATGCGAACTTTACTTGGTTGAGGGAGATTCGGCGGGTGGATCGGCGAAACAAGGCCGAAATCGTAAATTTCAGGCGATTTTGCCCCTAAAAGGAAAAATCTTGAATGTCGAACGTGCTCGGTTCGACAAAATGTTGGGTAATGCCGAGGTGGGCACCATCGTTACGGCTCTTGGTTGCGGTATCGGCAAAGACGAATTCGACCCGGATAAGCTGCGATATCACCGAATTATCATCATGACTGACGCGGATGTTGATGGATCCCACATTCGTACCTTGTTGTTGACGTTTTTCTTCCGTCAAATGCGCGAGCTGGTCGAAAGGGGCCATGTTTACATCGCTCAACCGCCACTTTACAAGCTGACACGGGGTAAAACGAGTCAGTACCTCAAAGATGAAGAGGGACTTGCTGAATATCTAACGAACGCCGCATTAATTGATACGACGCTCTATAAAGATGAAAACAGTGACGGCCTCTCAGGCGAAGGTCTTGCAAATATTGTGTCGCGCTATCAGCACGCACAGCACACCATTGAGCGTTTGAGTCGCGTTTATTCTGCAGATATTTTGTGGGAGCTGGTTTATACCGCCCGTTTGCATGTGGATGCTATGGGCGATGAAGCCTCCGTTGCGGCGTTTTCTGATGCATTAAGTGAGCGCTTACTATCAATAACGGGAAGTAATACCATTTATGAGTGTTTACTGCGACGTGATCCAGAGCGAGGCAACTACTACGTCGTGGTCAGACGCACCGCTCACAGTGTGGCTACTGATATTGTCTTGGGACACAACCTGTTTAGTTCTAATGAATACCGTGACCTGACAGAGCTCGGTGCACTTTTGGCGGACGCCGTAAGCGCCGACAGTTTTGTGAAGCGGGGAGAGAAGGTGTTCGCGTCTTCCGACTTCGCAAATATAATGCGCTGGCTTCTAGACGAGGCGCGTCGAGGTTGTTCGATTCAGCGGTACAAGGGCCTAGGCGAGATGAACCCAGACCAGCTGTGGGAAACAACGATGGATCCCGATGCCCGACGAATGTTGCGCGTGACAATTGAAGATGCGATTCGTGCTGATCAAATGTTTGTGACGCTCATGGGTGATGACGTTGAACCACGGCGCGACTTCATTGAAACCAACGCATTGGCCGTTGCGAATCTCGACGTTTAAAGTAACCGCTCGGCCGTAAGCCTTTGTTTATATGGGGCTTAGTGGCTTAGTGGCTTAGTCTGGTTTGTCTTCCTTTGGTGTATTGCCTTTGTCGGTGGCAAGAGACAGTTGATTGGCGTCTGTCTGTTCCGGGAGGACGTCTATGTTTTCTGGAAATGATTTTGACACGCGTGTGGATAGCGTTTGGAAGCGATCGACTTTGCCGTGAAGCCCCTGCCGTCCGACCAAGCTTTTAACCGCATCATTGTAACGTTTTGTGGTTTGCGAAAGCGCACTACCCACGTTTTCCATCCGCTCTGCAACCAAACACACGGCATTGAAAATATCGCCTGCCCGGTCGCTAATTTCGCGGGCTTCTTCGTTGCTACGTTCAACCATCCACAAGTTGGCGACCGTCCTTAAAATAGGCATGAGTGTCGTATGCGAGACTAAAATAACGTTTTTCTTGTAGCCGTAATTGAACAGATCGCGGTTGGTCCGCATGATTTCGATATAGGCGGGTTCAACCGGCATGAACATAAGGACAAAGTCTGGGCTTTGCAGGCCGGCTAAGTTTGCATAGTCTTTGTCTGACAACTGGTCGATATGGCGCTTTACCGCATTAGCATGCGCCACTAATGCTTGTGTCCTAACCGCGTCCTCCTCAGCAGTAATGGCTCTCTCATAGTCGACCAATGACACCTTACTATCGATGACAACGTGCTTGTCTTGTGGGAGGAAAATGACAAAGTCAGGAAGAAAGCGCTGACCGTCTTCGCCTTTGAAGGCTTGTTGCGCCTCATAATGTTCACCTCTGCGAAGGCCCGCAAGCTCAAGAGTTCTCTCAAGCTGGGCTTCTCCCCAGTTCCCAACCAATTTTTTATCACCTTTGAGCGCCTGGGTGAGATTGCTTGCCTCTGAAGACATCACTTGGCCCATGTCGTGAAGCTGCTTTATTTGCGTTTTAAGGACGGCGTTTTGCCCAGTAAGGTCGGTATGAACTTGGTTTACTCTCGATTGAAAGCCATCGATCTTCTCAGAGAGCGGTTTCAGAAGTTGATCCAGCGATTCCTGGTTCCGTGAGGCAAGCGTCTTTTCTCCTTGGCTCACCAAGGTCTGCGCCGCTTTTTCAAACTCCAACTTGAGAACCTTCTTAGCGTCTTCAAGTAGCGCAAGCTTCGCTGTGTGCTCTGTTTCCTTGATCGAAAGCGTGGCCTTGAGTCCCTCCTCCCGAGCAACGGAGGCAGAGAGTTGCTCATTTAGCGCGGCCATTTCTATTTTGAGCTGTTCTAACCCCTCTTTCGCCACGTCTCCACGGGTCAACGCCTCACTCACACTTTCCTTGTATTGGCGATGTTTTCGATTGTTGTATGTCGTGGCCGCCAAAAATAGGATGCCTAGAACTAAACTAACGACCAGCGCGTCTAAACCCATCGAAAAGAACCTCGGTTATCTTGCTAGCACCGCCAAGTCGGCAACCCTCAGAAATTGATTACGTAATGCTTTCAGTAATGCCAAACGATTTAACCGTATCGCGTCATCGTCTGCGTTGACGAGTACTTGCTCAAAAAACGCATCGACATCGTTTCTTAGACCTGCCAAGCAATTAAGCGATTCAACGTAGTTCGAGACACTTAGCGCCTTATCGAGTTTATTTTTGGTTTTTTCAAGCGATTCATACAATGTTGTTTCGGCGGACATTTCGAATAGTGCCGGATCAACATTACCGATGGTTTCGCCAGTTTTTGCCAGGATATTGGCTACACGCTTGTTGGCCGCCGCAAGTGTCATCGCAGCCTCAGACCCTGCAAAGCCCTGAATGGCTTGGCTTCGACCGTCAATATCGCCAATAGTTTGAGTGCCTACAGCGGTAACCGCTCTTAACATATCAACCGATACGCCGACCTCTTCGTAATGTGCGGGCAGCCGCTCAAGTAAGTAATGTAAAACTGTGTCGACGGTATCTGCCAATAGGATGCCGCTGTCAAACTCAGACGCTGCTTGCCCAATTACCCCTCTGATATCGGATTCTGGCGCGTAAGCCAGTAAAAGCCTTATGACTGCGACTGATGCGCGCCTCAGGGCGAAGGGATCTTTTGACCCTGTTGGGCTTTGTCCAATGCCAAAGATACCCACCAGCGTATCAAGCCGATCGGCTAAGGCGAGTGCAGCGGATTCCGGTGTTAGCGGCAGCTGGTCACCCGAAAACTTAGGCCAGTAATGCTGCTCGATAGCGTCTGCGACTCCATCAGAAAGACCGTCGTTAAGTGCGTAGTGCCTACCGGCAATACCCTGTAATTCGGGGAACTCTCCGACCATATCGGACACGAGATCGGCTTTTAAGACAGCGCCTGCGCTACTGACAGTTGCCTCGTCTGCGCCGAGCGCGCCACTTAGAGCGACAGCCAGTTGCGCAATTCTGCGCTGCTTATCTGCCAGGGTTCCCAAGTCGCGTTGAAACAGAACGCTTTCAAGCCGCTCAGACTTTACAGCGAGACTCGTTGCTTTGTCTGTGTCAAAGAAAAATGCGGCATCCGCCAATCTAGGGCGTATCACCTTCTCGTTTCCGTAGACGACTGCTTGCGGGTTTGAGCTT
This sequence comes from Candidatus Paraluminiphilus aquimaris, assembly GCF_026230195.1. Classification (NCBI taxonomy): domain Bacteria; kingdom Pseudomonadati; phylum Pseudomonadota; class Gammaproteobacteria; order Cellvibrionales; family Halieaceae; genus Candidatus Paraluminiphilus; species Candidatus Paraluminiphilus aquimaris. The sequence continues at coordinate 615,625 of NZ_CP036501.1, forward strand.
TCGATATTGGAAATGGTGATGAAAGCGGGAACTAAAGCACCGTCGAGCGTTTCGATATGAAAATACTTTTGATGCTCTCGCATCGAAGAGACAAGTGCTTGGCGCGGGACCGACAAGAACGCCTCGTCAAAGCCCCCTCGTAATGCAACGGGCCACTCTACAAGACCGGTGACTTCGTTGAGTAATGCTTCATCGATAATGGCGGTTTCAGTATTCGACACCAAAGCCTCGACTTGTTGGCGAATCAGGGCTTTGCGCTCGCTGTGGTCTGCAATGACGTATTGCTCGCGTAGAAGTGCTTCATAAGATTCTGGGTTGGGAATGTTGATTTCGCTTTGTCCGTGAAAACGATGACCACGTGACGTCCGACCAGACTGAAGACCAAATAGCGACACATCGAGTGCGTCGTCACCGAGCAATAAAATGAGCCATTGAACGGGGCGCAAGAACTCGTGACGCTCCCTACCCCACCGCATTCGCTTGGAGACCGGGATTTGTGCCACGGCTTGTCGAACAATCTCTGGCAATGCCTCAGCGCAAACGGCGCCTTGAACACGTTTTACTATGCCAAGCCTGTCACCTTTGTCGGTGGCAATGGTAGCGAGCGCGTCAACGGCTATGCCCTGCTTCTTGGCGAAACCGATTGCAGCAGGTGTCCAGTCGCCTTCTTTTGTTTTGGCCGCTGCAATAGGCGGGCCCAAAATTTCTTGTTCAGTGTCAGGCGCTTCCTTGGAGACACCCGAAATAATGGCGGTTAAGCGTCGAGGCGTTGCGAGCACTCTCGCCTCGTCAAAGTGCAAACTGTGACCTTTGAGGCCGCTACAAATGCCTGCGGCAAGAGCCTCTGCCATATGCACGTATTCACCGGCTGGAAGCTCTTCCGTTCCCAGCTCAAATAAAATCGTTTCTTTGCTCATGCTTGGGCCTCCTTTGCCAGCGAAGCCAATGCAGCTTCGGCAAGGTCGGCGTCCGCCAGAGGGAAGCCCAGTTTGGCACGTGCGGCCACGTAACCTTTTGCTGCCGCGCGGGCAATCGTTCGAACCCTCAGGATGTACCGTTGGCGCTCGGTCACGCTGATCGCATGGCGCGCATCAAGAAGGTTGAACGTGTGCGACGCTTTCATCACATACTCATAAGCAGGCAGTGGTAGGGCAAGTGCGACAAGCCGCTCGGCTTCGCTCTCGCAGAAATCAAAGTGAGCAAACAAGTGATCGACATCAGCCTCTTTGAAGTTAAACGTCGACATTTCAACTTCGTTCTGATGAAAGACGTCACCGTATTTGATGACGCCGGTTGGTGTCTCGGTCCACACGAGGTCATAGACGGACTTAACGTCCTGTATGTACATGGCTAGTCGCTCTATTCCGTAGGTAATCTCACCTGTGACGGGCAAGCATTCGAGTCCACCTGCCTGCTGAAAGTAAGTGAACTGGGAGACTTCCATGCCGTTAAGCCAAACTTCCCATCCTAATCCCCAGGCGCCCAACGTGGGCGACTCCCAGTTATCTTCAACAAACCGAATGTCGTGTTTGAGAGGGTCTAAGCCTAGTCGCTCCAAGCTACCTAAATAAAGCTCTTGGAAGTTCGCTGGCGATGGCTTCATAACCACTTGAAACTGATAATAGTGCTGCAGTCGATTAGGGTTTTCGCCATATCGGCCGTCTTGGGGCCGTCGGCTAGGTTGCACGTAAGCGGAGTTCCAGTTTTCGGGGCCTAAGGCCTTAAGAAACGTAGCCGGGTGAAACGTGCCCGCGCCAACTTCTAAATCTAGTGGCTGTAAAATGACACAGCCGTTCTCCCCCCAAAAGGCTTGGAGTTCGAGAATGAGCTGTTGAAATGTTAGTGGTGAACTCACGTAAATGTCCCAATACATCGAAGACGCGAGTATACAGTGGCCAGCACTGGCATAATATGAGCAATCATCGGCAATTAAGCGCATCTAGGTGTCAAAGAGTCACAATTCAGCGAAGTTTTTGATCAAGGATCGTCTTGCGGCAGGCGTGCTTAGGGCGAGTTTGCGCCTTTCGTCGGTACTGCCTTTAGAAACGGCTCGTGGCTGCGGTCGTCTGCTTGCACGTCTTTTATATGCGATGAACTCCAAAACAGTCCGTATTATTCGGCGTAACATTGAACTGGCCTATCAAGATCGATCGCCTTCAGAGCGCGAGGCCTTGGTAAAAGCCGCCATCAGTGAGCAAGGGGCGCTGATCAGTGAGTTGGGCCATGTTTGGAGGCGCTCTTCTGATTACGTCATGTCCAAGGTCTCCGTCGTAGGGCAAGCGCACTTTGATGAGGCGCTAGCCGATAAGCGAGGTGTTCTGGTGTTGGCGCCTCATGTAGGAAACTGGGAGGTTTTGCCTCATCACTTGGTAACGCAGGGAGATCTACTTGGACTGTTCGAGCCACCGAAGCTTCCAAGTGTTGGTAGAGAGGTACTTGCAAACAGGCAACGCCCTGGTGGTGAATATGTGCCGACCACGCCGAAAGGCTTGGTAAAGTTGATTAGGCATTTCAAACAGGGCGGTTTGACGGGTATTTTGCCTGATCAGGTGCCCAGTCATGAATCGGCGGGTCTCAACGTGCCCTTCATGGGCGTCGATTGTTTTACGGCAAGCTTGTGCGCCAATTTGCTTTCTAAATCGGGTGCTAGAGCCTTGATTGCAGGTGTCTTCCGGGTCTCTGGCGGTTGGGAAGTGGTTTATAACCCTGTCTCTGAATCGATCTATGACAAAGACTTGAAGACAGCGTTACAGGCTATGAATAAAGATATTGAAAAATTGATTTCTGGGCGCGATCAACAATATCAATGGTCCTACAAACGATTTCGAACACTCCCGCGCTCGCTTGCTGATCATTACGCCGGTGTAAAACACCGAGGAGGGAAAAAATGAATGTTTTCCTGGGGAAAATTTTAGGGACGCTCATTGGGTTTTCTGCATTAGGTGTTGTCGGTGGCTTTGTTGGATTTTTAGTTGGACACCTCTTTGATTCTGGCCTATTGCGGGCCATAAGAATGACGGGCCCCGATGGGCTCCATGAGTTGCAACAAGAGTTTTTTGATACGACGTTTGTCATGTTGGGGTATATCGCTAAAGCCGATGGTCGCGTGTCGGAGACAGAGATCGCGCAGGCCGAGGCAATGTTTGCTCAATTACGGTTGACACCCTCACAGCGTGAGGGTGCGATTAAGCGATTCAAGCGGGGTGCCGAGGCGACTTTTGATCCCGCGCCGGAACTGACCCGTTTTAGACGAATTGTGGCATTGCGCCCCAACACCTCCCAAACGTTGATGCTGTTTTTGGCCAGTATGGCTCTGGCCGATGGCCGCTTGGACAGGGCTGAGAAAGAAGCGCTCTCTCGAGTTGCTCGCGCGCTAGGGATCTCCGAGACGGCACTGCAGCGCATAGTGAGTATGGTGGCGGCGCAAGCAAATTTTGGCGGGCAGCGCCAGCAGCAGCGCCGACAGTATCAGCCGCAGCGCAGTCAATTGGCCGAGGCCTACCAAGCCTTAGGGGTCAAACCCGATGTTGACGATCGTGAGTTGAAAAAAGCCTATCGTCGACTAATGAGTGAGAATCACCCGGACAAACTCAGCGCGAACGGCGTTCCGAAGGAAATGGTTGAGCTCGCCACCGAACGTTCTCAAAATATAACCACCGCATACGATCTCATTAAGCAATCGCGCGGCTTGAAGTAGCGAAGAGAAAGTAACTGGCTACGGTCGCCAGAACGTGGGCGTAAAGAGAATCAGAAGGGTAAAGATCTCAAGCCTTCCTAAGAGCATCGCTATACACAAGATCACTTTACCTGCGTCGGACACCGCTCCGTAGTTGGCCGCTACCGTTCCTAATCCAGGCCCTAAATTATTAATGGCGGCCATGACTGAGCTTACCGCTGAGAGAAAATCGAGCCCCGTACCCAGCATCGCCAGTACCAAAATGAAAGACGAGAACATGTAGACCGCGAAAAAACTCCAGACGGCACTAACCACCTCTGGTCTGACGCGACGGTGATCGAGCTTGAGCGGTATGACTGCGTTTGGGTGCAGCAGCTGGCGAAGCTCCCGCAGCCCCTGACGAAAGATGAGCAAGATCCGCATCGCCTTCATACCGCCGCCAGTTGATCCTGCGCAGGCGCCCATAACGCTTAGCATCAGCAGGAAAATGGGTAAAAAGGAGGGCCACGCCGAAAAATTATCGCTCGCGTATCCGGTGGTTGTTGCAATAGACACCGTCTGAAACAGGCCGTGAATGAGTGCTTCCTCCAGGGGTAGCGTGTTCATTATGGCGAGCGTTGCACAGGTAATAACGACAGAAATCAGCACCATGCCGGAGAAAAATTTCGTTTCAGAGTCATAGCGATAAATCGTCGGATTCCGTTTCGAGAACGCGACAAAATGCAACCCGAAGTTGACGGCGCTGATGAGCATAAACAAGCTGCTGATCAACAAAATAACATTACTGTCGAAATACCCCATGCTTGCGTCGTGAGTCGAAAACCCCCCGATTGCGATGGTAGAAAACGAGTGGCTAATGGCATCGAAAGCGCTCATTCCAGCCAGGAAATACGCTAAGGCGCAGATGACCGTGAGACCTAAGTAAATGCTAAAAAGTGCTTTGGCGGTCGACGTAATTCGGGGGGTGAGTTTGCTGTCTTTTGCGGGCCCCGTGCTTTCTGCGCGATATAACTGGACTCCACCAATTCCAAGCATGGGTAGAACAGCCACCGCCAACACAATGATTCCTATGCCGCCCAGCCACTGAAGCAATTGCCGGTACAACAGGATCGATTGCGGTATGTTGTCGAGCCCTACCAACACCGTCGCGCCTGTTGTCGTCAGGCCTGATACCGACTCGAAAACCGCATCAAATACCGTAATGTCCACAGCGTCACTGAGTAGAAACGGCAGAGCACCATAGACACCCAGAACGATCCAGAACGCGGCTGTGACCATGAATCCGTCACGAATTTGTAACTCTGATTTCACACGCTGGGTCGCCAACCACAAGAAGACGCCCGAGGAGGCGGTTGCCGCAAAGGCCTGACCAAATATGGATGCCGTTCCGTCGTTCTGTACCCAGCCTAGAGTCATCGAGGGCAGTGTTCCCAGGCTAAACAGCATAAGCAGCAAGCCAACGATCCGAACACACAGGCCAATATTCATTAGATGAAGCTACCGCCGACCACAAACAGCTTTTCAACCAAGCTTATTTTCGAGGGGTCCGTTAGGAACAAAATAACGTGATCATCCTCTTCAACAACGACATGCCGATGCGCAATGATGACTTGGTCACCGCGAAGTATGGCACCCACCGTTGCACCCGGGGGCAAATCGAGCTCGTCGAGTCGTCTTCCCACAACCTTTGATGTTTTGGGGTCGCCATGTGCCGTCATTTCGAGCGCTTCGGCAGCCCCTCTTCGCAGCGAGTGCACGGCGCTGATATCGCCTTTTCGGACATGGGTTAACAAGCTGCTGATCGTGATCTGTTGTGGCGATATGGCGATGTCGATTTCTTGGCCTACAAGCTCCGCGTAGGCTGAGTTAGTGATGAGTGTAATCACTTTTTTAGCGCCTAAGCGTTTGGCAAGCATAGACATCATGATGTTGGACTCACCATTGTTGGTGAGCGCACAGAACACATCAGTATTCGCGATGTTTTCTTGTTGCAGAAGCTTAGAGTCATTTGCGCTGCCGTTGAGCACAATGCTCTCCTCTAACTCTTCCGAGAGTTGGCGACAGCGATCGTAGTTGAGTTCGAGTACTTTGACTTGATAGTCCTGCTCGAGTCGCTTCGCCAGCGACGCCCCAATTTTCCCGCCTCCCGCTATCATCACCCGTTTGTAGGGTTCGTCGAGCTTTCTCAGTTCAGAGGTGACAGCCCTTATGTTTTCACTCGCCGCGATAAAAAAGGCTTCATCATCGGGTTCTACAACGGTTGAGCCCTCGGGAATAATAGCGCTTTGAGATTTGCGGAAGATCGCGGCTACGCGCGTGTCTACACTTGGCATGTGCTCGCGGATTTCTTGGAGTTCACGCCCTACGATCGGCCCCCCGTCAACAGCCCTCACGGCAACGAGGCGTATCTTTCCGCCGGCGAAATCCAATACCTGAAGCGATCCGGGATTTAAGATCAACTGGTGGATAGCGTCGGTAACCAGCCGCTCAGGACTGATCGACACATCGACGGGAATGGCGCCTGACTGGAATAATTTTTTATCTTCATTGAGATAGTCGACTTCGCGAATTCTGCAGATTTTTGTTGGCGTGCGGTAGAGCGTGTAAGCAATGGCGCAGGCGAGCATATTGACTTCGTCGCTGTCGGTGACGGCGATGAGCATATCCGCATCTTGTGCACCGGCGTCCGCTAACGTGGTTGGTTTAGAGGCGTCACCTTTGACGGTCCTGATATCCAGGCGCTCTTGCAACTGCCGAAGTGCGGAGTCCGAGCTATCCACCACCGTGACATCGTTCTGTTCGTCGGCGAGGTGTTCGGTGAGCGTGCCGCCAACTTGCCCAGCTCCCAAAATAATGATCTTCACGACGTTAGAGGTTCCTTGAACAACGAGTGATCGGTGTCATTACCCGCGAATGGTACTCCGATTTTTCGCGAACTCCAGATTAGACCGCTTTTTCCAGCATGCAGTAGTAGAGCCCGTCTCCGCCGGACGCAGACGGTAACGTCTGTCGACCCACTTTCTTTTCAATGCCGATGGTCTCAGACAGAGGTATGACCTGCGCATTATTTGTTATCTCAACGAAGTCGCTGACAACGTCCTCGTTCTCGGCGGGCATCAGTGAACAGGTGATGTAGAGTAATTTCCCACCCGGGCGTACTTTCTGCCACGCGGACTGAAGCAGTTCAGCTTGCAGCGCCGCAAACTGCGGTATATCGGTTTTGAGACGAATCAGCTTTACGTCGGGGTTGCGACGCATTACGCCAGTTGCAGAACACGGCACGTCGAGTAAGACCAAATCAAAATTATCACCAACTGCCGGCGCTGTCAGATCACGTCCATCGCCCACCACCGTCTTGATTGAGAGACCCAGTCGCTGGGCGTTGTCTTCGACACTTTGTAGCCGCGATGGCGACACGTCCATTGCTGTGACTTGCGCACCCAGCTCTGCAAGGTGGCAGGCTTTGCTGCCGGGTGCAGAGCAGACGTCAAGGACGCGAAGTCCTTTGGTTACTGCAGCCACCGTGCCTGCGATTTGCGCTGATTGGTCTTGAACACTGGCAAAGCCATCAAAAAACAGCGGTATTTGTGACACCGGTAGGGCCGATTGCAGTGTGACACCGAAGTCCCCAGCTGTTGTTGCAGTAATGCCTTCCGCTTCAAGGCGGGCTAAATAGTCAGCTAGGGCTGTTTTTTGCGCGTTGACTCGCAAGGTTAAGGGCGGTTTGTGTCGACCTGCTTCAGCAATCGCCTCTAGTGGGTGGGGATAGTGCTTTTTTAGGAGTTTAAAAAGCCATCCGGGAAGCGCGGCGCGTTCACTGTCTCCCAGCTGCGCTCGAAGCGCCTCGCAGTCTCTTTGATACCTGCGAAGGCAGGCATTTAACAGTTTAGCCGCCCAAGCCCGATTGAGCTCATGACAAACCTCTACCGCGGCCGAGACAGAGGCATAGGCTGGTGTTGTGCATTCATCGAGTTCATAAAGCGCAACAATGAGCAGCGCTTCGAGCGCGCTGTCTTTGGGCTTTAGCGGCTTTTCCAGTAGCTGTCGCGTAATGCCTTTGTAAAGTGGCCAAAGTCGTAAGGAGCCATAGACGAGCTCTTTAAAAAACGCGCGTTGCGAGTCGTCTACGTCATGTTGAGCCTCATCGTAGAGCGTGTTTAATGAACCGCCCTGCTGAACTTTGTCGAGAAGGAGTGCGGCTGATAATCGGAGGCTCATTGGGTCTCGCTTGTAAAGACATCACCGAGGGTTAAGCGATCTTTATGGCCATTGAGAATGTCTGATAGCGACATGGGTTTTTTGTTGGGTAGTTGCAGGCGCGTAATGACGAGATAGCCCTCACCGCAGGCAATGGTTAGGCCGGTTTTGTTTATAGCAACTAACGTGCCGGGCGACTCATTAACCTGCCTGACCGATGGGTCAACAGTCGCCTCCCAGATTTTAATGCGCTCACCGTGATAAAAGCCAAAGCAGCCTGGCGCGGGCGAGAGTGCACGAATTTTGAGGCTGATTTCCTGAGCTGATAGTTGCCAATCAATAGCCGCTTCTGCCTTCGTAATTTTGTGGGCATAGGTCACCCCGACCGATGGCTGCTCTACTGACGATTTAAGGGCGAGTTCTAGGGAATCCATCGTGTTTATGAGGGTCTCAGAACCAAGGGCTTCCAGCGCTTCGGTCAAGGTTGCTGTGGTGTGTTGATCACTAATATCAATTGAGGCCCTCGAAAGCATGGGCCCGGTGTCGAGCCCTTCATCCATGGCCATGATGGTCACACCGGTAGAGCAGTCGCCCGCCTCGATGGCCCTGTGAATCGGCGCCGCGCCTCGCCATCTGGGCAAGAGCGATGCGTGAACGTTTATGCAGCCAAGCCTCGGTGTGCACAAAATAGTGTGTGGCAGTAACAGTCCATAGGCAACGACAACCATGACATCCGCATTAAAGGCTGCCAATTGCTGCGCTGAATCTTCTCCCCGCAATGTGGTGGGTTGAAGAACGGGGAGCCCGTGCTCCAAGGCGATCTGCTTAACGGGCGAGGCGCTAAGTCGCTTGCCACGACCCGAGGGCCTGTCAGGCTGTGTGTACACCGCGACCACTTCATGGCGTGACGCAATCAGTTGTTTAAGATGCGCTGCTGCAAACGTCGGTGTACCGGCGAAGACAACCCGCAGTTTTGTGGTCATGGTTTACGCTCTGCGCCGCTGTTCTTTTTCTAAGCGTTGACGGATCCTTTGCCGCTTAAGCGGGCTGAGGTAATCCACAAATAATGTGCCCTGCAGATGATCCATTTCGTGTTGAAGGCATACAGCGAGCAGGCCGGTTACCGTTTCATCGATGGCAGTGCCATCGCGGTCTAAGGCGGTCACGCGTATCGCTTTCGGACGCTCAACGGACTCACTAAAGCCGGGTACGGACAGGCACCCCTCTTCAAATCCGTCGAGTGCTTCGTCGATTACTTCGACGCTTGGATTGATGAAGACACGGGGCGTAGAGCGATCACTCGATAGGTCGATCACGATTACCTGTTCGTGCACGTCTATTTGCGAGGCGGCCAAGCCAATTCCGTTGGCGTCGTACATGGTCTCGAACATGTCGTCGACAAGCGTTTGAATCCGTTGGTCTACCGTTTCCACCTGCGCAGCTTTCGTGCGCAATCGCGGATCAGGGAATTCAAGAATTTTTCTAATGGCCATTTTGTGATCTTAAACGCAGTTGTGAATGGAATAGCAGAGTTTTGCACTGAATCGCGCTTGTTTTGCGTGCAGGCTCAGCGCAGACTGCCATTATACCGGTAAGCGGGGATACGCCAATTTTCTTTCATTAGCCTCACCTCAGCTGAATGCGAAAGGACAAAGAAATAGGGACAGATCGGAGAGCTGATATGGTTAAACACCCTCTTTTTAGGGAGACAAAGTTAGTCTGGCAGTGTAATTCAGCGCGCTTGTTCCAGCGTCTCGCCATGACCCTAGCGATGGTCTTATCCTTGGCTGCTCAAGCTCAATCAGAACTTCCCAGACTTGCCGATGGCGCTCCAGACACCTACGTCGTCGAGCGCGGTGACACACTGTGGGATATCTCAGCGCTGTTTTTAAATGAGCCGTGGCGCTGGCCTGAGCTGTGGAGCGTGAACCCGGATGTCAGGGACCCGAACCTTATTTACCCGGGAGACACGCTCTACCTTAGATGGAAGGACGGTAAGCCCGGTGTGTACCTCTCATCAAGCGATCGTAATATTGGAACGTCTGATGTCGTGAGACTCAGTCCAAAATTGCGAAGCGAACCCCTTGCTGCCGCCATACCAGCGCTTCCGAGAGAGGCAATAGACCCCTTCATTGCGCGTCACCGGTTCATCACACAGTTTGACCTCGAGGCGATGCCAAGAATCATTAGTGGGTACAGGGGTCGTTTGATATCGGGAATGGGTGACCGCGTTTACGCTGTTGGCGCGTTTACAGGTGAGCAGCGCCAGTTTGATGTAGTCCGCCCGGCAAGGGAAATAAGCCATCCTGAGACAGGTGAGACGCTGGGTACGTTACTCTCCTCTGTCGGCAGGGTGGTTCTGTCGAAAAGAGCATTGGCGGACGACGAAGCTAATCAGTTCGATGTATTGGCATCGAGCGAGGAGCTGCGTGTTGGTGACGTCTTGCTTCCGGTCGAAGACAGACAACTCGTTGCGCAATTTTTACCGAAAGTTCCCACTGTCGATCTAGACCCCGGCTTCATGTTGCCTCTAGACGTTGGCGCGAAGCAAATAGGTGCGCTCGATGTCGTTGCGACAACCTATGGTGAGGTCGACGATGTGGATGTTGGCACCCTACTCTCTATCACCAAGGTCGGCGAGCCGGTCACAGACAGCATCAGCGGTAAGCGATATACGGTGCCTTCAGAAAATGCGGGTACGATGATGTTGTTTGCCGTCTACGATCGGGCGAGCTTTGGCTTGGTGCTCAGTGCAAACCAGCCATTATCGGTAGAAGATCGGCTCGTTAAGCCATAAAACAATGCGGCTGCATGGATGCAGCTGAAGAAAGCTCAAGGAAGAGTGATGCCGGTAATGCTGACTTGCGAGGGTGTGATGCCCGAGCGCTGGATAGGGTACGCAAAGTACATAAACCACCTTACGAGCTCCAAGGCTGAGCTCATGAGGCGATGGCCGAATCCCGAGTCTGTGTTGCAGGCCGTCGGGAGTCCCGAGCTGGAGCCTTGGCGACAAAGCATCAAGGATGCCCGTGAAGCCTACGGAATTTCACTTCCGAAAAATGCCTGGCTGGTGACCCTAACTGCACCACATTACCCCCCTCTTCTTAGCGAGTGTAGCGACGCGCCAGCGTGTTTGTTTGGCCTAGGTGACTTCGGCTGTTTCGATGCGCCTGCTATCGCAATCGTTGGGAGCAGAAGGCCTTCATTGGATGGGTTGCGACTGGCTGAAACGTTTGCCTACGAGCTTGCCAGAGCGGGCTTTGTAATCGTAAGTGGGCTTGCTCAGGGCATCGACACCGCGGCTCATAAAGGGGCGCTTTCAGCCGGTGGTAGAACAATAGCAGTGATGGCTACCGGCATTGACAGCATTTACCCCGCAATAAATCGAGGCTTAAGCGCCGACATTGCCAATGCCGGCGCGTTGGTGACGGAGTTTCTTCCGGGCAGCGCACCCAAACGACATCATTTTCGGCGTCGCAATCGAACGATTTCGGGTATGTCTATTGCAACCGTAGTGATCGAGGCGGGCGTACCGAGTGGGACCTTGATAACGGCAACCGCAGCGGCCGAGCAAGGGCGTGACGTTTATGCATTACCTTGGTCAATTAACCACGACCAGGGCGAGGGGTGTTTAAAGTTATTGCTCGAGGGAGCCGCACTCGCCACCTGCCCGCAGGATGTTATAGAAGGAAGTTGCTGGTCCAAACCAATATCAGTCGATACAGATGCTGGGAGCTACGACGACTCTCGCAACGAGAGACACCAAGAGGCTGGCGGTGACGTCAGTCAAATTGCCCCTCACCCGGAGACTCACTACGGCTCCAGGTGCGCGCGCGGTGACGATGATTTTCCTCACGGCTCGCAAGTGTTAAACGATGAACAACAGCATCTTTTAGAGATTCTGGGTGATGGTCGCCACTGTGTTGAGTCGCTTGCTGTCGCTATGGATGCAGATATCCGAAGCGTTCAACGCCTACTCATCTCATTGGAGCTCGCTGGCGCGCTGAGGCGACATCGCGATAGTTATTGCAAACGGTGAGCGTGCGAGTGCGATAATATGGGCAAGAGGGCGCGGGTTGAGCGGGCGTTTTTGAGGTGCGAGGGCCGCCAGAAGAAGGGGCCGCCTCAAAAGCACTCCTGCAATATTCGATCCGACGCCTGGATAAGTGTCTTATAGGCACTGGGCGTGAGTACGAGTTGTGCCCTATCAGGGGTGCTCGGTTAGACCGGAAGGCAAAGAGCCAAGAAAAAGGAATTGTCGGATGACTTCCCAAGTTCGCATTAGGCGTGCCGCCGCGTATGTCCAATCGGGTGGCGTTGTTGCCTGCCCCGCAGAGGCCGTTTGGGGCTTATCTTGCGATCCGTGGAGTCTAGCTGCCGTAGAGCAACTCTGCGATATGAAGCAGCGCCCCATTTCGAAAGGCGTCATTGTAGCCAGCGGTGACGTCGCTGACTTTGCACCGCTGCTGGATGGGTTGACCCTGGACCAACGCCAGGCCGTTTTAGATTCGTGGCCTGGCCCTGTTACCTGGCTGGTGCCGCACAGAAACTTTTTCCCTTCTTGGGTGACGGGAGAGAGCACTGACGTGGCAATACGTGTAACCTCTGCACCTGCGCTGTCCAAGTTATGTCGCGAATTGGGCGGCCCGGTCGTCACAACTAGCGCCAATTACGCTGGAGCTCAACCAGCCAAGCATCTTTTTCAGGTGCTGCGATACTTCGGTTCGCGCACTGTGACAGTGCCCGGCGCGGTAAACTTAACAGGCCGCCCATCGACGATTAAAAGTGCGACGACCGGCGAAGTGATGCGTTAAGCGTCAAATAAAATAAGAGAAGGAAGCCGTATGGATTTGCCAGCTGTTGAGCAGTATCTCAAAGGCCTACAGGCATCAATTTGTCAGGAAATGAGTGCCATCGATGGATCGGCCGAGTTCGCTACAGAATCTTGGGAGCGCCCCGAAGGTGGCGGCGGTATTAGCCGCGTACTGGCAGACGGTGACGTCTTTGAAAAGGGCGGTGTTAATTTTTCGTACGTTGAAGGCAGCCAAATGCCGGGTAGTGCGACGCAGCACCGCCCCGAATTGGCTGGCCGAAGCTTCAAGGCAATGGGTGTCTCGCTGGTCATGCACCCACGAAACCCTTACGTGCCGACATCCCATGCGAACGTGCGGTGCTTTGTCGCTGAAAAGCCGGGCCATGAGCCAGTGTGGTGGATGGGGGGTGGATTTGATCTCACGCCCTATTACGGACGAGATGAAGACGTTATTCACTGGCACCAGACGGCTAAAGACGCCTGTGATCCCTTTGGTGAAGACGTATACCCACGCTATAAAAAATGGTGTGACGAGTACTTTTTTTTGCCGCATAGGGGTGAGCCTCGCGGTGTGGGCGGACTGTTTTACGATGACTTAAACGAGTGGGGCTTCGAAAAGACGTTTGGGTTTATGCGCTCAGTGGGTGACGCCTTTTCAAAAGCGTATGTCCCCATCGTTATGAGCAACAAGGATCGCAATTATTCAGAGCGTGAGCGGCAGTGGCAGCTTTATCGCCGGGGTCGGTATGTCGAGTTCAACCTTGTCTTTGACCGGGGCACGCTATTTGGTTTGCAATCAAATGGCCGGACCGAAGCTATCTTAATGTCCATGCCGCCGCTCGTTCGTTGGGAGTATGGGCTCACTCCTGAGCCTGGCACGCCCGAGGAAACGCTGCTTGAATACTATTTAAAGCCCAAAGACTGGGTGTGAGATAGTGTCACGTTGACGGTTAACAAAGCACCGGTTTCTTATATTAGGAGTTTGTGATGAGGCGTTTTGCCGTACTGGGCAACCCAATCGCTCACAGCAAATCGCCTGAGATCCACCACGCGTTCGCCGCGAGTTGCGGTCACGATATCGACTACGAGCGCGTTCTGGTTGAGTCGGGCGATTTCGTCGCTGTCGTGCGACAATTTTTTGCAGCTGGCGGTATTGGTCTTAATGTGACCGCGCCCTTCAAAGGGGAGGCTTTTGAGATTGCCACGGTCCGATCGGACGCCGCGACGGATGCGAAAGCCGTGAATACATTGTGGTGTGACGCCCAAGGACAAATTTGTGCTCATACGACGGATGGCAGTGGTTTATTGCAAGACCTAGAGCAGAATCTTGGCTGGACGGTTGAGGCAAAAAACATTTTGCTTTTAGGGGCCGGTGGTGCGATGCGCGGCATCATGGGCCCCCTTTGCGAACGAAGCCCCTCGGTTATTCACATTGCGAACCGCACTGAGGCCCGGGCGTCCGAGCTTGCGGCTTTGTTCAGCGATCGCGTTTGCGTCGGCGCGAGCGCCCTTCATGATATTCCAGACAGGCCGTGGGATCTGATTATCAACGGCTTGAGCAGCGGGTGGGACGGCAGCTTCCCTGACCTTTCACTCAGCGTGCTGAGCCCCTCTGCGGCGGCCTATGACTTGATTTACAGCGACAGTGAAACCCCTTTTATGGCGTGGGCTCGAGCAAAAGGCTTAACTCGAATTAGTGACGGGCTCGGAATGCTGGTAGAGCAAGCGGCGGACAGTTACGCGATTTGGCAAGGCATACGACCCGAAACGGCGCGCGTCTTTGATCTATTAAGGCCCGGTCGCTAAAGGCTGGCCTCCGCTAAGAATTTGTCCTTTAACTTCACATAGTTGTTAGCCGAGTAAGGTAAAAAGGCTCTTTCGCGGTCGGAAATTTCACGCATTGGTCTGGCTGGAGAGCCTGCGTACAGCCATCCAGTTTTTAATGTCTTCCCAGGGGTTACGAGGCTTCCCGCACCGATCATGACCTCGTCTTCAACGACCACACCATCCATCACTACCGAGCCGATACCGACTAAGACGCGATCACCGATCGTGCAGCCGTGCAAGACAACGTTGTGTCCCACTGTCACGTCACTGCCGATCGTCAAGGGGTACCCTGCCCCATTGAAATCGCTCGCATGGGTAATGTGCAGAATGGAGCCGTCTTGGATATTGGTTCGACTGCCAATACGAATACGGTGCATATCGGCTCGAATTGCGCACTGCGGCCAGACGCTGACATCGTCGCCCATAACGAGGTCACCCAATACCACAGCGGATGGGTCGATCATGACCCGGTCGCCCAATTTGGGTGTGTGTCCCTGGTATGACCTAATATTGTCGGGCCCGTTGTAGTTCGTGTTTACCATTTAAACGTTCCTGTCAGCGTTACGCTGGTAACATTGGCACAGAGAGACGGACACATTCAAATTTTGATGAGCCGCTGTGGTTTCATCGAGCTGCTCAAAGAGGGCTAACCCCGCATGACAAACGATGCTACTCCTCAAGCACCAAGGCGACCTCGTTTTATAGCGGGTGCGGTTTGTCCAAGCTGCAAAGCGGTGGATCGTATCGTTGTAGATCTTGAAACGGATGAGCGGTCATGTGTCGACTGCGGCTTTTCCGAAAAGCGTCCGCAGGCCTCTGCCCAAGAGCCGGCAACGCGGGTGACCCGTGGAAGCGCCAGATTGGTCGAAACGACGGCCGAGCCGGTGCGACTTATGACACCAGAGCCTCCCAAAGACTAAATTGTTGTTAACAAATGCACGGTATTTGTCTAACTAACGTGTTTCGGCTGTGAATCCAATCTGACTTCGCTATAATCGCGCCGCTAAAAAGGCGTGGTCCAACCATAGGGGGCGGGACCAGCACAACGCTGTTATGGGGAAGAAAAGATGCTTAACGCACGCGCACTAGCCGCGGCGGCGCTCCTGCCGCTATCCGCGAATGCACAAAACCAAATCAACATGTCGACTGGCGTATCTGATGCAGGCGCAGTTATAACCGAACTCGGTGCAGAAATTTTTGGCCTTCACATGCTGATCTTTTGGATCTGTGTGGTGATTGGTATTGGCGTATTTGGCGTCATGCTGTATTCGATTTACGCGCACCGGAAATCAAAGGGTGTGGAGCCCGCTCAGTTCCATGAGCACACAGGCGTCGAGATCGCGTGGACCGTCGTACCATTCGCCATCTTGATCCTAATGGCCGTTCCAGCGACCTCAACACTTCTTGAAGTCTACGACAACGACGATGCTGAAATGAGCATTCTCATTACGGGCTATCAGTGGAAGTGGCGTTACGAGTATTTGGATGCAGACGGCGAAAACGTCGCGTTCTTCTCAAACCTTGCGACGTCGCAAGAGGAAATCTACAACACCGATGATAAGGGTGAGAACTACCTGCTCGAAGTTGACGAGCCGCTTGTTATTCCCGTCGATACGAAGGTGCGTTTCCTGATCACGGCAAACGATGTCATTCACTCATGGTGGGTGCCAGAGATTGCGGTAAAGCGCGACGCCATTCCCGGCTTCATTAATGAAGCGTGGACTCGTGTCCTTCAAGAGGGTGTTTATCGCGGTCAATGCACGGAATTATGCGGTGCGTATCACGGATTTATGCCCGTTGTTGTGCATGCGGTCAGTCGCGACGAGTTCGATGGTTGGATGGCGGCAAAGCAAGGCGCTGCAGCCGCGGATGCTGCGTTGGCTGCACAAGAGCTGTCTTTTGACGAGCTCTATGCGCGAGGCGAGGACGTTTACAACGCAAGTTGCCTCGCTTGTCACGGTGCCAAAGGTGAAGGCGGCTTGGGGAATGCTATTGCGGGCAGCACCATCGCAACGGGCGGTCTCGATGCGCACCTGAGCGTTATCGTTAACGGTGTTGCGGGTAGCGCTATGCAAGCATTTGGTGCGCAGTTGTCTGAAGTCGATGTGGCCGCTGTCACAACGTACCAGCGAAATGCGTTTGGAAATAATACTGGGGATGTGGTTCAGGCGTCTGACGTCGTGAGCTACAAAGAAGGATAATTGGGGGAAATACAAATGGGCGATCATCACCACGGTCCAGCTAAAGGCCTCTCTCGCTGGCTGTACACAACTAATCACAAAGACATTGGAACGATGTACCTATGGTTCTCGTTCGCAATGTTCCTCCTTGGCGGCGCGTTCGCTATGGTCATTCGCGCAGAGCTCTTCCAGCCAGGCATGCAGCTCGTTGAGCCCGCATTCTTCAACCAGATGACAACGCTCCACGGACTGGTGATGGTATTTGGTGCCATCATGCCGTCGTTCGTCGGTCTTGCTAACTGGCTGATCCCCATGATGATTGGGGCGCCGGATATGGCGCTGCCTCGAATGAACAACTGGAGTTTCTGGATTCTGCCGCCAGCGTTCTTGATGCTTGCGTCTACGCTTCTTATGGAAGGCGGCGCTCCCGCGTTCGGTTGGACGTTCTACGCGCCACTATCAACTACCTACGCGCCACCCTCGGTGACGTTCTTCATCTTTGCGATCCACATTTTGGGTGTTTCATCCATTATGGGTTCAATCAACATCATCGCCACCGTAATGAACATGCGCGCGCCCGGCATGACGTACATGAAGATGCCTTTGTTCGTTTGGACATGGCTGATCACGGCGTTCTTGTTGGTTGCCGTTATGCCCGTTCTGGCGGGTGCGGTGACCATGATGCTCATGGATATCCACTTTGGTACGAGCTTCTTCTCTGCCGCAGGTGGTGGTGACCCCGTTTTGTTCCAGCATATTTTTTGGTTCTTTGGGCACCCTGAGGTTTACATCATTATCCTCCCCGCTTTCGGCGTGATCTCTCAGATCATTCCCGCATTCTCACGAAAGCCCCTGTTTGGCTACGCGTCGATGGTTTATGCGACGGCGGCGATCGCGTTCTTGTCGTTCATCGTTTGGGCGCACCACATGTATACCGTGGGCATGCCTGTAGCCGGTGAGCTCTTCTTTATGTACGCCACGATGCTCATTGCTGTTCCCACAGGTGTGAAGGTGTTCAACTGGGTAACCACCATGTGGCGCGGTGCCATGACGTTTGAAACGCCCATGCTGTTCTCAATCGGCTTCTTGGTGTTGTTTACCATTGGCGGCTTTACCGGGCTTATGCTTTCAATTGCTCCGGCTGACTTCCAGTACCACGACACGTACTTTGTAGTCGCGCACTTCCACTATGTCATGGTGGCAGGAGCGGTATTCTCTATGACCGCTGCGATCTACTTCTGGTTACCAAAGTGGACCGGCCGTATGTACAACGAGACCATGGGTAAGGTGCACTTCTGGGTATCGTTCATTGGGTTTAACGTGACGTTCTTCCCGCAGCACTTTGTCGGTCTGGCGGGTATGCCACGACGAATTCCCGACTACGCACTGCAGTTTGCTGACTTCAACATGATGTCATCGATCGGTGCCTTTATTTACGGTGCGTCGCAGCTGTTGTTCCTTTACAACGTGATTGCCGCGATCGTAGCGGGTAAGCGTGTCTCCGATGAGAAAGTTTGGGATGGTGCTGAAGGCCTTGAGTGGACACTGCCCTCACCACCGCCGTACCACACTTTCGAGACACCACCGAAAATTGAAGAGCAGCCTGCTCACTAAGGTTAGGGCGTGCGACTCAGCCAAGACCCAACGACAGACACGGTAGCCAAACTCGGCGCCGTGGCTGTTGCCATGTTCGCTTTTGTATTTGTGGTGATGGTGCCGCTGTACAACGTGTTATGCGACGCTTTGGGTATTAACGGCAAAACCTCGTCAGAAGCTTACACAGCGGTTGTCGCGCAGGTAGATGAGTCGCGCTCCATTAAAGTGCAATTCGTGGCGACGAATAACGATGGCATGCCCTGGGCGTTCTCGCCTGACGTAACCGAAATGGTTGTGCATCCTGGTGCCGCCAACGATACGGTATTTTTTGCGGCAAACCCAACGGCGCAATCGATGATCGCGCAGGCCATTCCCAGTGTTTCGCCATCGCGAGCCGCTGAATATTTTCACAAGACCGAGTGCTTTTGTTTCGAGCAGCAGCCTTTGGATGGCAACAGCGAGGCTGAAATGCCTTTGCAGTTTATTGTCGACCAAGACCTACCGGCTGATATCAGAACGATCACACTGTCTTACACATTGTTCGATGTGACAGCGCTAATGCGCGACAACGTCGCTTCGAGATAAACTAAAGGGGGCCCCGGGGGATGGGGTATAACGGAGAAAAACATGTCTAGCGCCCAACCAACAACAGAGTACGAAAAGTACTACGTACCTGAGAGTTCTAGCCTTGCGGTTAGAGCAACCATCGGCCTTGTGTTGACCGTCTTTGGTGGAGGTCTTGTCTTAAATGAGATGACTTTCGGTGGAACACACGACACCGGTGGTACAGCAAAGTACGTCTTGTTCGCGGGTCTTGCGATGTTCATCGCAACGCTCACTTACTGGTTCCGCACAGCGATTACGGAAAACAAAGCGGGCATGAATAGCGCCCAGCTTAGCCAAAGTTACGTGCTGGGCATGTTCTGGTTCATTTTCTCAGAGGTGATGTTCTTCGCGGCCTTCTTCGGCACGTTACTTTATGTTCGCTGGCTTGCCGGCCCTTGGCTTGCAGGTGAAGGTGAAGGCGGTCGAATGAACTTCTTGTTGTGGGAAGGTTTTGAGTACACGTGGCCACCGGTTGCTACACCTCAGGAGGTGGTGGGTGGTGCGCTTAGTCAACCTATCGCCAACAACGGTGAGTTTGTGTCTCAAGAGACATCGATGTCATTTGCAGATGCACACCACTGGTATGCATGGTTGCCACTGTGGAATACCATTATTCTGCTTACTTCCAGTGTGACCTGCGAATTTGCGCACCGCGGCTTGTCGGCGGGCAATATCAAGAAGTTTGAAGCATGGCTTGCTGTCACGGTTGGCTTAGCAATCATCTTCTTGTTTTTGCAGGCAGCAGAATACTACGAGGCCTATGAGCTCTTCGGTCTGACGCTCAACTCGGGTATTTACGGTTCAACCTTCTTCATGCTGACGGGCTTCCACGGCTTCCACGTCGCGATGGGTATGACCATGTTGTTGATTCAGCTTATTCGCTCTGTTCGTAACAAGCACATGACACCAACAGACCACTTTGGTTTTTCCGCGTCTAGCTGGTACTGGCACTTTGTCGATGTGGTTTGGGTATTCCTCTTTATCTTCGTTTACATTATCTGAAGTCAAAGTGGCGAATTGGAAAGGGGCGGGTTTATCCCGCCTTTTTTTTACTCTGTAGATTCAGCTGAGGGGCGGTTATCCCAAGGGCTTTGGTGGCCCAATTGACCAGTTGCGACGCCGTACACAATAAGCGCCATGAGTGTGCCGGCAATGCTGACGCGGACACGAAGCGAGTTTACGAGTCGCGTTTTCTTTACATCACCCCGGTCGATCATCAAGTAATAGAGACCGAACCCCAAGGTAACGACCAAGGCGATCATGAGTAAGACAATCAATCCTTTAAGCATGCAAAATCCTTACACTAGGCGCCGGTCTCTACCTCAGTGTGAGGTGAAACGTATGCGCCAAAATGAGCGTGGAGTGTAACCAAACCAAGATGAACTTGCGCGTCGAACTTGACTGGCGAACAACATTAGCCACGGTTTTATTGTTTCCCACCTTAGTCAGCCTGGGTTTCTGGCAGCTCGAGCGTGGTGACGAGAAGGCGGGGTTGATTACGCGTTTGGAAGAGCGCCGGCTTGAGCCGCCTATGTCATTACCCGCGGCGTTGCGATTGCCAACGGATGATCTTGCAGACCGCCAAGTTACGTTTACGGGCAGTTTTAACGCCCAGGACTTTGTTCTACTTGATAATCGACTACGAGATGGTCGTTTTGGCTACGAAGTTGTTGCCTTTGTGTCAGCCGATGCGTTGGTAGTGCCCCTCAATCTTGGCTGGATCGAAGGTGATCGATCTAGGATGACAACGCCGTCGCCCGAATTGCCCGACGGTGAGCACACCGTGCGCGGACGGATTTATCAACCCGCAGGCGATGCCTTTCTATTGGGTGAGAATAAGTTTCCTGAGGGTCGTCCCGCCATTGTGCAGCAGCTCACGCTTTCCAGTTGGGCTGAGCCGATGCGCGCAGCGTTTGAGCGTCCGGTTTTTCCCTATGAAATACGCCTCCTGCCGGCTGAGCCGACGGCTTTTAGAGCAGAATGGGCCGTAGTTAATCAAACACCTGCGAAACATCGGGGTTATGCCGTGCAATGGTTTACTATGGCACTGGCTCTGGGATTGGCCTTTATTTTTCGAAGCAGCAACCTCGCAGCGTGGCTGCGCCATCGACTCGTGAGTAACGGCTCCTAGGCCGTATTGGGGGATATAACGTGACCGAAACTAGCAACCAAAGCGGAGGGCGCGCCATTTTATTGCTCATCGCGGGCCTACCTGTGACGATGATTTTGGCGTCAACCTGGCTTTGGTACTTCGTAGAGCGAGGCGATGTCGACATTATCGGTGCGCTGGGTACAGCCAACAGCGGTGAGTTGTTAGCGGAGCCGATTAATATTCGCGCGCTCGAATTTGAGGCGACCGATGGTTCAACCGTAGGCTTATCCAGCATCGAGCCTAAGTGGACGATGTTGTTGGTTAATGACGGCGCCACCTGTGATACCGCTTGCAATGAATTGCTTTACATTACTCGCCAAATTCGCATCGCTATTGGGCGCGACTATCAGCGTACGCAACGCCTACTTATTGTTGATACCCCAATCGATCTGATTCAATCCAACGATGATGGCGGTGATACTGAGGGCCGAAGTGGTGACATGACGCCCTTGATGCCACAACTCAAACGCGACCATGTCGATCTCAATGTATGGCGCCGCGAAGATCAGGCCGTGCTTCCCGAGGGTCAGTCAGAGCCAAGCGCTTGGTACCTTGTTGATCCATCGGGTTGGGTCATGATGCGCTACACCGCCGACGTCAATTACAAAGATGTCATTGGCGATATTAAGTTCTTATTAAAGAACTCGGGGGGTTGATCATGAGCGATACATTGATGGCTCGATGGCCAGACTTTTTAGAACTCACAAAGCCCCGTGTCGTGGCGCTCATGCTGATTACAGCCTTAATTGGAATGTGCATGGCAGTGCCCGGATTTGTTCCCTGGGAGCCGCTCATCTTGGGCAATATAGGTATCGGCTTGTGTGCGGGAGCGGCCGCTGCGATTAACCACGTTGTTGATGAGCGTATCGATCAAAAGATGTCTCGGACCACCAACCGCCCGGTTGCTACAGGCCGGGTTAGTCAAACCGAGGCTCTGGTATTTGCCGCACTCTTGGCGCTTTTGGGCGCAGCCTTGTTGGCTTGGACTATTAATGTATTAACCGCCATTCTCACGGTTGCAAGTTTGGTTGGCTATGCGTTTATCTACACCATGTTTTTAAAGCGCGCTACACCCCAGAACATTGTTATTGGCGGCCTCGCCGGTGCGGCGCCGCCCCTTCTGGGCTGGACTGCTGTGACGGGTGAGGTTCACGCGCACGGCTTGCTGCTCGTCTTGATTATTTTTGCTTGGACCCCACCACACTTTTGGGCGCTTGCGATACACCGAAAGGAAGAGTACGCGGCTGTGGGCATCCCCATGCTGCCTGTGACTCATGGTAATCGGTTCACCGCTTTGCACATTCTCCTCTATACGATTTTAATGTTTTTAATCACGCTGCTGCCTTACGCGACGCTCTTAAGTGGTTGGATCTACTTGGTATCGGCCGTGGTTCTGGGCGTGATTTTTCTCTATTGGTCAATCGAGATTCTGCGTGAGAAGAACCCCAAAGCGCCGATGGAAACATTTAAATACTCCATCAACTATTTACTGCTCTTATTCGTAGCCATGCTGGCAGATCACTGGATTTTAGGAGCCCCTGCGTGACCTTTACTCAGCGCCAGCGCGTGGGTTTAACCGTTGCCGCGATTCTTTTAGGAATCGCAGTGATCGTCGCCGGATTTGTTCATCGTATTCAGCAACCAAGGATCATGACCGTATCTGAGATGCGGGCGAATGGTTTATTCCTCTTTGATACACCAAGGGATCCCGGTGAGTTTGCACTTACTAACCATTTCGGTGAGCCCTTTACTGCCACGAGTCTTGAAGGTGATTGGACGTTGCTCTTTTTCGGCTTCACCTACTGTCCGGACGTGTGTCCTACAACGATGTCCTTTCTCGCCGAGGTAAAAGATAATCTAGTCGGTACTGAAGCGGCGAGTACAAGAGTCGTAATGGTCTCTGTTGATCCGGCACGTGATAGCGTTGATCAACTCGCGCAATACGTACCGTATTTCCATCCGGAATTTCTGGGTGTGACGGGTGACTTCCCCAATATCTTGAGCTTCGCGCGTCGCTTTAATGCGCCTTTTCGCAAAGTGACCTCTGAAGACGGCGATTACCAGATAGACCATAGCGCTAATGTTGTACTCATAAACCCGAAAGGTGATTTCCACGGGTTTTTCCGAGCGCCACTGGATTTGGCCAAGGTCAAAGTGACCTTACGCTCTGCACAATATTATTGGAGTCAGCAATATGACTGATGCCTCTCGTCTTATTTTGGTCGATGGCTCTTCTTATTTATTTCGAGCCTTTCACGCGCTACCACCCCTGACGAACAGTAAAGGAATGAATACTGGCGCTGCCAAAGGCGTCATCGGTATGTTGAAGCGGTTACAAGCCGATAATCCTGCCGATCAACTCGTCGTGATTTTCGATGCCAAAGGTCCCACATTCAGAAACGACATTTATTCTGAGTACAAAGCAAATCGGCCGCCCATGCCAGAAGAGCTGCGCGAGCAAATTGAACCCATTCATAATGTGATCCGCGCCATGGGCCTTCCGCTGATATCGATCTCTGGCGTCGAGGCAGACGATGTTATTGGCACGCTTTCTGTTATGGCTGCAGCGCAGCGGCGACATGTGCTTATCTCCACCGGCGACAAGGACATGGCGCAGTTAGTGAATGACTACGTCACACTCGTCAATACGATGACGCAAACGGTGCTTGACCGTGACGGCGTAATTGAAAAGTTTGGTGTTCCTCCCGAGCTGATCATCGATTTACTAGCGCTCATGGGAGACTCGGTCGATAACATTCCCGGTGTGGCGGGTGTTGGTGAAAAGACCGCCTTGGCACTGCTCCAAAACCTGGGTGGTGTTTCCGATATTTATACGAACTTGGACCGCGTACCGGAACTACCTGTGCGGGGCGCAAAATCGCTGGGCGATAAGCTTTTGGTGAGCCAAGAGATGGCCGAGCTCTCCTACGTACTGGCAACCATAAAGACCGATTGTGATCTCGAGTTAACCGATGCGGATCTCATATCATCAGCGCAGGATAGTGAGCGGCTTATTGAGCTTTATCGCGATCTGGAGTTTAAGGCTTGGCTGGATGAGCTGCTCAGTCCGGGCCTTTTTGCAGAGGCGGCGCCTGAGGCTGTAGCGGTGAGCAAGCCCGAGCTGACGACGGTGACCATTACTCAGCAAAGCGTCTTGGACGAGTGGATTTCAAGGCTTAAAGACGCGCCACTGTTTGCATTTGACACTGAAACCACCAGCCTTAATTACATGCAGGCTGAGATTGTGGGCGTGTCATTCGCTGTGGAGCCGGGGGAAGCCGCTTATGTACCCTTAGCTCACATTAACCCTGGCCTTGAGGGACAGCTCAATCGCGAGCAAGTGCTGGAGCAGCTGCGTCCATTGCTTGAGTCCGACGCGATCAAAAAGGTGGGACAGCACCTGAAGTATGATGCGAACGTCCTTGCCAACCACGGTATTTCACTTCGCGGGATCGCACACGACACCATGCTTGAGTCCTATGTGCTCGATGCAGTGGGTAGCCGTCATGACATGGGGAGTTTGGCCCTTAAATACTTAGGTCAGCGGGTTATCTCTTTTGAAGAAGTTGCGGGTAAGGGTGCCAAGCAGATTACGTTTGATCATGTCCCCATCGAGCAGGCGGCGGAGTACGCGGCCGAAGATGCGGACGTGACATTGCGTTTACACGAAGCATTGATGCCGAGACTGGAGGCGGAGCCCAAATTACGTGAGGTATACGAGGATCTCGAGCTGCCCTTGGTGCCTGTCCTCTCGAAAATTGAGCGCAACGGAGCTTATGTCTCTGTCGATCGTTTACGCAAGCAAAGCGGTGAAATTGCCACGCGGCTGGCTGAGTTGGAAACAAAGGCTTGCGAGCTTGCGGGGCAGCCTTTCAATTTAGCGTCACCGAAACAGCTGGGTGAAATACTCTTTGAAAAGCTCGAGCTGCCCGTCATAAAGAAGACGCCAAAAGGAGCGCCATCGACCGCAGAGGAAGTGTTGGTTGAATTGGCTAACGATTATGAGTTGCCGGCCGTATTGATCGAGCACCGTGGGCTCGCCAAACTCAAGTCTACCTACACCGACAAGCTACCGGAGATGGTGGATGCGGCGACGGGTCGCGTTCACACGTCCTACCACCAAGCCGTGACGGCGACGGGTCGGCTGTCATCGAGCGATCCTAATCTGCAGAATATTCCGGTTAGGACGGAGGAAGGGCGGCGTATTCGTCAGGCCTTTATTGCGCCAATGGGCCGCAAGATTGTCGCGGCCGATTACTCTCAAATTGAACTGAGAATCATGGCGCACCTCTCCAGCGATGCAGGGCTGCTCCATGCGTTTGCTCATGAGCTCGATGTTCACAGTGCCACCGCGGCCGAAGTCTTTGATGTTGCTCTTGAGGCCGTGAATAACGATCAAAGACGCAAGGCCAAAGCCATTAACTTTGGTTTGATCTATGGCATGTCGGCGTTCGGGCTGGCCAAACAAATTGGGGTTTCTCGTTCAGAAGCGCAGCAATACATCGATCGATATTTTGCGCGTTATCCCGGTGTTGCAGACTATATGGATGCGACGCGCGCCCTCGCTCATGAGCAAGGTTATGTTGAAACCCTTTTGGGTCGGCGTCTGTACCTACCCGAAATTAACGCGAGAAATAAGCAGCGCCAATTGGCGGCGGAGCGGACGGCAATTAATGCGCCGATGCAAGGTACGGCGGCCGATATCATCAAGTTAGCCATGATCGAGGTGGATCGTTGGCTCACAGACTCAGCCCTTGATGCGAAGATGATCATGCAGGTACACGATGAATTGGTGTTTGAAGTTGCCGATGAAGCGTGCGACGCGTTGTGCGCTGAAGTCACAGCGCGCATGGCAAATGTCATCGAACTCAAGGTGCCATTACTTACCGAGGTGGGTGTGGGCGCTAACTGGGATGAGGCTCACTGACCCGCGCGCTTTACTCGTCTTGAGTATCTTCAATTGGCGCGACATTCTCATCGGGTAGCGTGAGCCACCAGTTGAGCGTCCGCTGAAGCTCGTCCATTCCCTCGTGTGAATGTGACGAAAAGAGCTGTACCGAAATCCAGCGCTCATGCTTCTGTAGCTCCTTCTGTACGGCGAACAGCGCGCTTTTTGCTGGGCCGCGTTTTAGCTTGTCGCTTTTGGTTAGCAATATATGCACGGGCATTTCGCTTTTGACCGCCCACTCGATCATTTGTCGATCGTAATCCTTGAGCGGGTGGCGAATATCCATAAGCAGGATCAGCCCCTTAAGGCTCTGTCGCAATTGCAGGTAGCGCTCAAGCTGCTTATTCCACTCCTGCTTTACTTTAAGTGGAACTTTGGCAAACCCGTAACCCGGTAGGTCCACAAGGCGAATCTGATCGGCAACCGTAAAAAAATTGATGAGCTGTGTTCTGCCCGGTGTGCGCGAGGTTCTTGCTAACTTTGTGTTACCCGTTAGCGCATTGATGGCACTGGACTTACCTGCGTTACTTCTGCCAGCAAAAGCCACCTCGCAACCGAAGTCGGCCGGTGCGTTACTCAAGGCACTTGCAGATTGTAAAAATTCAGTGACTTTAAAATTAAGCTTTTGAGACTTATTGGGCGTATTAATGACAGTAATCCACGTAAAGTTTGGCGTTTTCGGCTCAGTGACTATAATGCCGTGCCAGATGACGTGGGTATAGCCACAAAATCACAGGTTTAAACGGTCTTCGCGCCGGTAGGAAGGGTGAAATCATGAAAGCAAACATCGTAAAATTCGTATGGGTGGTTGGCGCCACAGCGCTGACGGCAGCATCGGTCCAGGCGGCAGAGCAGCCTCCACAGTACGCCGCATCATGTGGCGCTTGTCACGCAGTCGCTGTTGCAGGCGCGCCAAAGACGGGCGATGCCGCGCAGTGGGAGCCACGTTTGGCGAAGGGCATGGAGGCGCTAGTGTCTTCGGTGAAGAACGGCTTGGGCATCATGCCTCCCGGCGGTCTCTGCAATGGCTGTAGCGATGATGACTACAAAGCCCTGATTACATATATGTCTACGCCGCAGTAAACGCGGAACAAGGAGTTAAGGATGATCTTTAATCGTGCGATCGCGGCAATGGCCTTCGTAATGTTTGCCAACGTCGCTATGGCTGAAGGTGTTTTAAAAGGCGATGCAGCCGCAGGTGAAGCGTTGTCGGCTTCCTGCGCCGCGTGCCACGGCACCGACGGTAACAGCCTCGCCCCAACATTCCCAAAGCTTGCAGGCTTGGGTGAACGTTATCTGCTCAAGCAGATGAAGGACATCCGCGACGGACGTCGTCCTGTCGCGCTCATGGCGGGTCAGGTCGACAATATGACTGATCAGCAGCTCGCAGATCTCGCTGCGTTTTACGATTCACATGAGCGAACCTCGGGTACAACGGACCCCGATCTCGTAAAGCTGGGCCGAAAAATTTACTTAGCCGGCGTTGCTGAGCGAAAGGTTGCAGCCTGTTCAGGTTGTCACAGCCCTTCTGGCAAAGGGAATGGCCCTGGCGGTTACCCTGGTCTTGCGGGTCAGCATGCTGACTATGTTGCGCAGCAGCTTGAAATGTTCAGACTCGGTTACGAAGACGAAAGTGGCCGAACAAACGGCGGTGACAGCATGATTATGCGCACCATCGCTTTTGGCTTAAGTGACCTTGAGATCAAAGCTGTCGCAAGTTATGTTTCGGGTCTGCAATAAGACCCAATAACATATCGGGGGATATGAGTATGTTGCGCCTTTTACGTTCGGTTACTGTCATTGCTGTGGCACTGTTTTCAGTGACTGTGGTATCCCAAGAACAATATCAGGAAGGCGTCCACTACGAGCTGATTGAACCCACTGTTCATACTGGTATTAGCGACAAAGTTGTTATTTCAGAGTTCTTCTCTTACGGATGTGGGCACTGCTTTAACTTCGAACCATTACTGGAGTCATTTGAGACGCGGTTACCTGAAGGTGTTGTGGTGCAGCGTATCCCTGTGATCTGGAATAACAACGCGGGTATGAAGCTACTGGCTAAAGCCTACTTTGCCGCACAGATTCTCGACGTGTTGGATCCGGTACACGGCGCCATGTTTACGGCGATTCATAGGCAGCGCAAGCGTATTGCAACACCTGAAGCCGTCCGGGCTGTCTTTGTCGACAGCGGTGTCGATGCCAAAAAGTTTGAGCGTGCCTTTAACTCCTTCGGTACCGACAGCATGGTCCGCCAAGCGGCCGCGCGCACAGAAGGTGCCCGCATAAACGGCACGCCCTCGTTGATGGTGAATGGCAAATATCGAATCGATACGCGTCAAGCTGGTGGCCAACCAAATATGCTTAAGATAGCGGCCTTTTTGGCGGATAAAGAGCGAGCGCGTATGAGCACAGCGGCGGGTGCGGCGGAATAGTCGTTCGCCGGCGCGCGCTTAAGTTAGCGGAATCTCCGTCCGGCTGATTACCTTTCTCAACACGAAACTTGAGTGGACCCCCGTAACGCCGGGTATCCGTGTCAGCTTGCCTAGCAAGACGGCTTCAAAATGCTTCATGTCTTTTACAACCACCCGTATTAAGTAGTCGGCACTCTGCCCCGTCACGACCGAGCAATCCACAACCTCGTCATACCTCGCAATTTCAGCCTCGAAATTTTCGAACCGATCCGGTGTGTGGCGATCCATTGAGATACTCACGTGGGCCGTCAAGTCGTAACCCAGTTTTTCGGCGTTGAGCACAGCAACCTGTCGCTCGATAAAGCCGTCAGTAATCAGCCGCTTTACCCGGCGGGCGCAAGGTGTGGGGGAGAGCCCCACGCGCTCAGCAAGCTCGAGATTGCTCAGGCTGGCGTCTCGTTGTAGTTGAGCGAGCAGCTTCAAGTCAACTCGGTCTAAATTGTTTGTGTCATCCATAAATTGAAAATTAGCGATATTCACTCTAAAAATCTACTTTAGTCGTATAAATCGCTAAATAAGCACGTATTTACCGATAATTTAAAATATTTCACTCAGGGTGTGAGCGTATAATTCAGCGTGTTTTGCGTGAATGAACGAGATAATGCTATGAGTAGTAAAGATTTTGGTGTGTTCGATCACCGGAAGTACCCGGTTTATCAGCCGCTAAAGAAATCAGACCGCCGATGGCCTGACCAGGTCCTCTCAAAGGCACCCCAGTGGTGCAGTGTCGACTTGCGCGATGGTAACCAAGCGCTCATTGAGCCCATGACTTCAGACAAGAAGTTGCGGCTATGGGAGCTGTTAGTAGATCTCGGATTCAAACAGATTGAAGTGGGCTTCCCGTCGGCCTCCTCGCATGATTATGACTTTTTGAGAAAGCTGATCGAAGAGGATCGCATTCCGGGTGATGTGACGGTACAGGTACTCACTCAGGCGAGAGAGGAACTGATTACACGCACCTTCGAGGCACTCAAGGGCTGCCGCAGTGCCGTTCTCCATTTCTATAACAGTACTTCAACCGTTCAGCGCGACTACGTATTTGGGCTCGATCGTGCTGGTATTACCGAGATTGCTGTGAAGGGCGCTGAGCTTGTGAAAGCGGCAGCAGCCCAGTATCCAGAGACCCAGTGGGTATTTGAGTACAGCCCGGAGAGTTTTACTGGCACGGAGATGGATTTTGCGGTCGATGTATGCAATGCCGTTATCGACGTTATTAAACCGTCGCCGGACAATAAAATGATCATCAATTTGCCGGCGACGGTGGAGGTGAGCACGCCGAACGTCTATGCCGATCAGATCGAGTGGTTCTGTGACAATGTGAACCACCGTGAATCGTTGCTTGTCTCATTGCACACGCACAACGATCGCGGTGGCGCTGTGGCGGCGAGCGAGCTAGGCCTTTTGGCGGGTGCTGATCGTATTGAGGGCACATTGCTGGGGAATGGTGAGCGCACCGGTAATATGGACATCGTGACCATGGCAATGAACCTCTATAGCCAAGGCATCGATCCCATGCTCGATTTTTCGCAAATGGATGAAATGATTGCTGTGTGTAAAGAGTGCACGCAATTACCCCTGCATCCTCGACACCCTTATGCCGGTGAACTGGTGTTTACGGCCTTTTCAGGCAGTCATCAGGACGCCATCAATAAGTGTCTCGCACGGCGCGATGATGAGAGTCTGTGGGAGGTCGCTTACTTGCCAATCGACCCGGCGGATATTGGCCGCAGTTACCAAGAAGTAATTCGCATTAATAGCCAGTCTGGGAAAGGTGGTGTGGCCTATGTCCTGAACCGAGACCATGGACTCGATTTACCTCGCTGGCTGCAGGTCGACTTTAGCGCCTCAGTTCAGGCACTTGCTGAGCAATCCGAGGCTGAGGTGCAGTCCGACGATATTTATGGCCTTTTCTTAAGTACTTATAAATTAGACGAACCTGCGCTCACCGTGGGAAAGTATCAGCTGTCGCGCGATGACAGTGTTGATAAGCTGAATGTTCAAATTGAGGGACTTAAGGGCTCCCCAACTTTATCGGGGAATGGGGCCGGTGTGGTAGGTGCGTTCACAGATGCGATATCCCAACACACCGGGCATAAAATCATTGTTGTTGAATACAGTGAGCACACCTTGGGTTCAGACGGGGATGCGGAAGCCATTTGCTATGTGCAGCTCGCGATTGACAGTACACGCGTGTGCGGTGTGGGCCGAAGCACCGATATCGTGCAAGCAACAATGTCCGCTATTTTATCCGGGTTGCACCGGTATACCGGCGACTGGATGCGCGCAGCATAATCTCGCGGAAGTAATCCGCCCAGTTTGCTGCGGCATACTTCTGGTAAAGGATGCGCTATATTTTTGATCTTACGGCAAAACCAAAAGCCTCGGGGATAGATGCTAGATGCGAAATCTCTTTACTAAAAAAGTGACAGAAGGCCGCGTTGCAAGCGCTAAGTCGTATCAATCTTTGCCGTTGGATAGTATTGAAGTCCGCGATCTCACGCGATCATCGGTACTCTATTTATCCGCCTTTATAACGGCCGGGGGATTTCTAAATATTACCCGGCGAGGAGAGCCACATATCGAGATGTGGTTGTCGCTCATTCTTGCCACCCTTACCCTTTTTTTCGTGTGGCAAGTACGTTCAACATCGCGGCACATGATTGCGAGCCTCCATTTATTGATGTCGATTATGG
Source organism: Candidatus Paraluminiphilus aquimaris (assembly GCF_026230195.1). Lineage (NCBI taxonomy): Bacteria > Pseudomonadati > Pseudomonadota > Gammaproteobacteria > Cellvibrionales > Halieaceae > Candidatus Paraluminiphilus > Candidatus Paraluminiphilus aquimaris. The sequence continues at coordinate 646,784 of NZ_CP036501.1, forward strand.
TGTTTAACATCAGTGTGCAGGTTGTTCACGGTATTCACTACCAATTGATGTGTGTCCTACCATTTTATTTAATTTGGATAGGGTTGTTGCCTACGCTTGCGGTGGCCGCAGGCGCGTTCGCTGTCACTGCATTGACAGTGCTACTAGCTGCTGAGAACCCCCTCATTCCGGAAAATGTGATGTTGGCGGTTTCTTCGGGCATTGTAGTCCACTTCGCAAAAGAGCAGATGCGTCGTCAAACACAGCTAGCGGCAAGTGACGCTCTTACCGGCGCCTTGAATCGGCGTTATTTACTCACACAATTAAGTGCAAGGCGTGCCGAGTTTCTTCGCACTAATCGCATATCAAGTTTAGTGCTGATCGATGTGGATGGTTTAAAGACAATTAATGATAATTTTGGTCACAGGGCTGGTGATGATGCACTGAAATCCTTCGCCGAAATTACCCGTCAACGTGTTCGCGGCTCGGACCTTTTGTTTCGCATAGGCGGGGATGAGTTTGCATTGATTCTTGCGGATGCGAAACCGCATGACGCCTTGAAGGTATCAAATGATATTCGGCATTTGCTAAGGGAGCATTTATCAGACGATAAGGCCCACTTTTCGGTTTCTTTTGGTGTGTGCGCTGTCGACGAATCTAGCTCGCCAGACGATTGGCTTGAACGGGCCGACGAGGCGCTTTACGAGGCAAAAAAGGGCGGCGGTGATATTGCTCGAATGGCAGCCTGAATGCTTTTGCTTAGAGGGCCGCGCTGTCGCTTACTGATATTTTCGCTCGTTTGCACACTTACCCTTGCGAGCTGCTCTGCAAACCGCCTGCTGTATAACCGCGCTGATACCTTTATTCGCTGGGCGGCGGATGATTACGTCACACTAACACGAGACCAACAAGCAGCGTTTGATTCGCGGCTCGATGAGTTCTTGCGTTGGCATCGCAGTGAAGAGCTACCGCACTATCGCGATTTTATTGTTAACGCATTGGCAACGCTTGAAGAGGGCGTAACGCTTGAGGAGGCGGTCGTCATTTCAGAGGAAATAGACTTGGCGGCGGATCGCTTTCAAGCGCGGTTTATTGAGTTATTGCTCGCGACTGGCGAGGACCTCTCGGATGAGCAGATACAAGCATTTTTAGACGTGCTTGATGAGAGTCAAGCCAAGTATGCCGAGGACCGATTGGTCAGGAACGAGGAGACCTATTACGCGGACTCAGCTAAGACAATGACGGATTTGGTTAAGCGCTTGATGGGGCGGTTAAACACAGCGCAGAAGGGAGATATAAGCCTGCGAAGCAAGCAGCTTATGCGTCTTGACCGTCTTTGGCACGACGACCGTGCACGCTGGGGCAGCGAATTGAGGCGGTTACTCGAAACGAAAAGTCCTGGCTGGCAGGATGAAGTGCGAAAGCTCGGAGAGACACGGTCTGAGGCGCGAATTCCTGACTACGTGGCGGGGATCGAGCACAACGGAGAAGTCATACTGTCACTGCTGGTCGACGTCATTAATTCGCGCACAGATCGGCAAGACCGCCGGATGCGACGGTTTTTAAAAGGCCTTATCGATGATATTGATGCGCTAACAAGCGCGTCGGTTGCCGAGCGCTTAGTCGTCGAGCAGGGATAGATCTCTCACCGCGCCTCTGTCAGCACTGGTTACCGTCTTCGCGTAGAACTTCAGTGCGGGACTCACTTTTCGCGGTCGGCTTTTGACTGGCTTGAAGCCTGTCGCCGCCTGGACGTCACGGCGTGCATCGAGCTCTTCCTGATCAAGCTGAACGTTAATTGTGCGATTCGGGATATCGATCAAGATTCGGTCCCCATTGTTCACTAGGGCAATTGCACCCCCTGCGGCAGCTTCTGGCGACACGTGACCGATTGACAGTCCAGAGGTGCCCCCAGAAAAACGACCGTCCGTAATCAGTGCGCAGGCTTTGCCCAGGCCCTTCGATTTTATGTAGCTCGTGGGATAGAGCATTTCCTGCATGCCAGGGCCACCACGCGGACCTTCATACCGTACGATAACCACATCGCCGGCCTTTACGCGGTCTTCGAGAATATCGGCCACTGCATCCTCTTGGCTCTCACAAACGTGCGCCCTACCCTCAAAAACGAGGAGCTCGTCTTCAACGCCGGCGGTTTTAACGACACAGCCGTCCTCAGCGATGTTGCCAAACAGTACGGCTAAGCCGCCTTCTTCAGAGTAGGCATGTTCCGCTGAGCGAATACAGCCCCCTTCACGATCTAAGTCGAGTGCCGGCCAACGTGTTGATTGACTGAACGCTTCCTGCGTTGGAATACCCGCTGGTCCTGCTTTAAAGCGTTCAAGAGCGACCGCGTTATCGGTGGTGGTGATGTCCCAATTTCTAATGGCTTCTCCAATACTCGGACTGTGAACTGTATTGCAGTCGCTGTTGAGCTTTCCTGATCGTGAGAGCTCGCCCAAAATGGCGAGAACACCCCCTGCGCGATGGACATCCTCCATGTGATAGAGGGGGGTGCTCGGCGCCACTTTGCACAGCTGGGGCACGTTGCGCGAAAGCGCGTCGATGTCGGTCATCGTGAAATCGAGCTCGGCTTCTTGCGCGGCAGCTAATAAATGCAAAATGGTATTGGTCGAGCCGCCCATGGCAATGTCGAGACACATCGCATTCTCAAAAGCGGCACGATTGGCAATATTTCGTGGAAGTACGGAGGCGTCGTCTTCGATGTAATAACGTCGAGTGAGATCAACGACCACTCGGCCCGCTTCTAAAAACAGCGCCTTTCTGTCGGCGTGGGTGGCCAGCAAAGAACCGTTACCCGGTAAACTAAGTCCGAGCGCCTCGGTCAGGCAGTTCATAGAGTTTGCAGTGAACATGCCTGAACAGGAGCCACATGTGGGGCAGGCAGAACGCTCATAAGCCTCAACTTTTGCATCGTCCGCACTGCTGTCGGCTGCGATAACCATCGCATCTACGAGGTCGAGTTTATGCTCTGAAAGCGCTGTTTTGCCCGCTTCCATGGGTCCGCCTGACACGAAGACCACGGGAATGTTGAGACGCATGGCGGCGTTTAACATCCCGGGCGTAATCTTGTCGCAGTTTGAGATACAGACCATGGCATCCGCGCAATGCGCATTCACCATGTACTCAACCGAGTCCGCAATAATGTCACGCGATGGCAGGCTGTAGAGCATACCGTCGTGCCCCATGGCAATGCCGTCATCGACTGCGATGGTGTTGAACTCTTTGGCAACGCCTCCGGCATTTTCGATTTCGCGCGCGACCAGCTGTCCTAGGTCCTTTAGGTGAACGTGGCCCGGTACAAACTGAGTGAACGAGTTCACGACGGCAATAATCGGCTTTTCGAAATCGTCGTCCTTCATGCCTGTCGCGCGCCAAAGCGCTCGCGCTCCGGCCATATTCCGGCCGGCGGTGGAGGTTCTGGAACGATACTCGGGCATGGTGTTTCTCCTGTGGTCGCGAACGGCGCTATTGAGTCGCGCGTATCAGCGTATTCGAATTTCGGTCTCTGGACGATTTCGCTTGCTCGGCGGGCGGCAGTGCATCCCCGTCGATGGGTTTAAAGCCTAACTCCCGGAACCAGTGTCCCGTTTGAGTAGTACGCACATACACCTGCTTGAGGTCCAGTTCGCGTGCATTTTCGACGAGTTTTTCAATAAGGCGTTCACCGTGCCCTGACTCCCGGTAATCGGGATGGGTTGCGACACAGGCAATCTCACCGATCGCATCCGTCATATTTGGATGAAGCGCCGCGCAGGCGATAACGCGACTGTCCTTTGTAATGACGGTGAAGCACTCAAGGTCTTTTGCAATTTGCTCGTTGGGGCGGTCAGCGAGAATCCCCTCTTGCTGTAGCGGCCTTATAAGCTCAAGAATGCCCGCTAAGTCATGGTTTTGCGCGGTAACTATTTGTTCGTACTCATCAGAGGAAACCAGCGTACCCGCACCGTCATGCGTATAAAGCTCCTTGATTAAGCCACCGTCACAGCTGTAACTGACAAGATGAACCCTTTGAACACCCGCATCACAGGCATCACAGGCTAGCCTGATGTTCTCATCCATACCTGCCGGTGCTGAAGCGATGCATCCGCGCGCGGCATCCACGGTAAGCTGTCGCGCTAAATCGCCATCGGCCGTTGTAACGCCCTCGTGCGCAGACATGACAATTAGCTTTTCGGCGGAGAGGCTTCGACTGACCACTCGCATAAGCTCGAGTGCATTAACAGCGAATACGTCACCTGCGGCGGAGTGGCCGATTGTAGAGAGCAAGCAAATGGCGGCGCCGTCGAGTGCATGTGTAACGCCTGCGACATCAACCTGCCGGACAATGCCCAGCGCGCCGTGATCGATGCCCTGCAATACACCTGCGGGGCGAGCGGTTACGAAATTGCCGCTGATGACACGTAGCTTCGCGTTGTGCAGAGGTGAATTAGGCAGACCCATCGAGAACATGCGCTCTATTTGGCTGCGCTCTAGCGAAATGGCACCGAGCAAAGCGCTCATGGCGTCATGCGTTAAGGGTGCATTCTCGAGCGCGTCGTGTTCGTGAATGATCACCAGTCGCATGCCAAGCGAATGCATCAGTGCAAGGTCGTGTACAACGTTGATGAAGTTTTCACTGGAAACCGCACCAGCCCTGAGTCCAACAACCACCGTTGTACCTCGGTGCGTATTGATATAGGGCGCGGTATTTCGGAACCAATCAATGGTGTCTGTATTACTCATCCGGCGGCGTGCCCCAATTACCCTAACAAGGCGTTAAGTGAGAGATAAAAGCCGATCAATAGAACGGGGGGCATAAAAGTGACCTGCTTCAAGTCGACTGCGCCTGAACCGATCCATGACATCACCGCGTTCTGCCCACTCTTGGCGCCGCAACTCCACGCCAGAAAGCCGCCGAGGCCCAGCACTAGAAATAGTATGATCGAGCTGTTCGCGGCGAGCACTGCCATGTTGTCGTCCTACGGGGCTACATAATTCAAGGTTAATGAGCATTTTTGCAGGGCTATTGCGGTCAATTCACCCATGAAACCTGCAAGCCGGGTGAAGTATATTCGGAGTTAGTTTTTGTTCATACCCTTTGTGCTTTATACCGGTTCAGCGTAAAGGTGTGTGTAGAGAAGCTCTGCAAGCGTGCAGGCGATAGAGAGGGGCCAGCGAGGGGACTGATGTCAGGGCAAGACCAGCTAGAACTGTTTGCTAACCGACTGGGCAATGAGCGTTATCAACGTCTCGTTTTATCGCTTGATGGTTGCGCAGCAGAGGGCGCGACAAATCGCCTTCTAAGGGGTAGCGAATTTTTCCGCACCCTTGCTGAACGTCAGATTGACTGGTTAGAGCATGAGGCCGATTTTAGTCAGCCCTCGATCGATACACTGCTAGCGGCCACCCTTGCTGACAATCTCAAGAGCCAGGATGAAGCGAGCGTCATTAAAGCCCTTCGCGTACTTCGGCAAAGGGCAATGCTGCATACCGTGTGGCGAAGTTTTACGAGTCCAAACGGTCTTGACGAGACACTCGACTCAATGACCAAGCTTGCAGATTTTGTCATTCGCTGCGCAGTCGATTACGCGGAGCACGCAGTGAGTAAACGCTACGGGCATGCGGTGGGAGACGATACAGGTGCACCCCAAAAACTGATCGTCGTTGGTATGGGGAAGCTTGGCGGCCGCGAGCTCAATCTATCGTCCGATATCGACATTATGTTTATTTATGACGAGACGGGGTCGACACAGGGAGGCCGCACAAGCACGAGTAATCAGGAGTATTTCACCCGGATTGCTCAGCTTGTCATTCGGCTCATTGACGCGGTGACTGTCGATGGGCGCGTGTTCCGAGTCGATACGCGGTTGAGGCCGTTTGGCGACAGCGGTGCACTGGTGGCGAGCTACGGGTCGCTCGAAAATTATTATCAGCAACACGGTCGCGACTGGGAGCGTTATGCCCTGTTAAAGTCCCGTTGTATCACGGGTCCTTCGGAGCAGGCGGCGCCTTTTCAGCGTTTGGCAAGCCAGTTCGTCTATCGGCGCTACACTGACTTTGGCGTGATTGATGGTCTTCGTACGATGAAGGCACTGATCGATGCCGAGCGCATCACAAAGGGACTGGTCAATGACGTAAAACGCGGCCCTGGCGGGATCCGAGAGGCTGAGTTCATCGTTCAATCGCATCAGCTGGTGCGCGGTGGCCGAATCCCCAGTGTTCAAAAAGTAAGCTTCAAGGAGTCAGTTGCGGCGCTTTCGAGCGAAGAATGTATACCCTCAGACGTCGCCGAGTGCTTACGGGTGAATTACCGTTATCTGCGGCAGCTTGAGCACGGGATTCAGGCGCTGAGAGATGAGCAAACGCACACCTTGCCCTCTAGACCACAGGATCAAGGCGCACTCTGCGAGCTTCTCGATTATGAGGATTGGCAGACACTGGCGACAGCCACTGAAGCGAGTCGACGAGCCATCGCGGTTGAGTTTGAAGCGCTACTTCGTGACTCAAGTGAACAGGCTGATCTCATTTTAGGCCTGGACTCCGAGACACCCACCTTAGATACAACGGCTGTCAGGGCGTTATCGCTGAGATCAGAAGGGGTGGTCCTTGATGTACTAGAGACGTTTATCGCTGAATCGCGCTTTCGAATTATGGACACGGAGGCTACGCACCGCCTGCAAAAGGTCCTCCCTCTCTTGGTCAAGGAGGCAGATCAACACGCTCAACCAGCCGATGCGCTGACGCGTATTCTCTCCATTGTTACGGTCATCTTTAAGCGAAGTGCCTACCTGTCATTGTTGGCAGAAAACCCCCAAGCGCGAGAGCGATTCGTCGGCCTAGTGGCGCGAAGTCCGTCAATTGCAGCCAAACTCCGTGAAGCGCCCGAGCTTTTGGACGAGCTACTATTCCCTAAGCGGTTATTCACAGTGCCGAGCAAGGAAGATATTCGTGAACAATTGGACGCGCTGACGACGTATGTCGATCCTGATGACCTAGAGGCTGTGATGCAGCACCTGCGCCGCCTAAAGGATGCAATCACCTTTCGAGTCGCTGTTAGTGAGCTTGAGGGTTCGATTCCCCTCATGAAGGTCAGTGATAATCTAAGTTTTCTTGCAGAGGTCATTGTAGAGCGCGCGGTAGCCGTGGCTTACCGCGATCTTGTCAAAAAATACGGCGAACCGGCTAACGGTGCAGCGTTTTGTGTCCTCGCTTACGGCAAGTTAGGCGGAATTGAGCTGAGCTATGAGTCGGATCTTGACCTTGTCTTTATTGCTTCAGGCGAAGAGGGTGTAACCACGGGTGCAAAGGCGGTCGATCATCAGCGTTTCTTCACTCGACTTGCGCAGCGTGTCATTCATATTTTGTCCACTAATATGATGGGCGGACGCTTGTACGAGGTCGATTTGCGACTTCGCCCCAATGGCGACTCTGGCTTATTGGTCACCTCGCTTCCTGCACTTAAAAAGTATTTAGAGACCGACGCCTGGACGTGGGAGCATCAAGCACTGGTTCGTGCGCGCGTCATTGCCGGCGGACCAACGCTGGTAGACGCGGTTGAAGCGCTTCGTGTGACGGTTCTTTCGCAACGACGTGACAACAGCTCGCTTGTGCACGATGTGACATCGATGCGACAAAAAATGCGCGATCACCAAGGGGATGTCGGGTCCAAGTCCAAGCGAACCGATCTGAAATACGCTCGGGGTGGTATTGTCGATATTGAATTTGTGGTCCAATACCTTGTGCTCAATCACGCTGCCACGCGCCCGGAAATCTGTCGCTGGTCAGATGTCATCCGTATTGTGGATGAACTCGAGGTTGCGGGTATTTTGAGCGAAGATAATGCTAATAGTTTGCGAGATGCTTATTTACAATTAAGAGCTGCAACGCATCGCATTGCCATGTCCTATGATACACAGGACGATCTCGCTCAGGCCGTCGAGTCAATGGCACGAGCGAAGGCTGCCTGCGCAGACTTGTTGCCGAATTTATAATGCGCGACGTTTTGGCCGCGCGGTGGATGTAAGGGATTTCTATGGATCTGTCTAAGCTGACTGGATCAATTTGGTTGGACGGCGAGCTTGTGCCTTGGGAAGAGGCGAAAGTTCATGTGCTCACACACACGTTTCACTACGGGTTAGGTGTTTTTGAGGGTGTTCGAGCCTATGCAACGCAAGACCAGGGCACGTGTATTTTTCGACTAAAAGAGCACACCGATCGCCTGTTCCGCTCGGCGAAAATTTTGCAAATGGATATGCCCTTTGACAAAGCAACGCTTAATGAAGCGCAGCGCGAAGTTGTCAGGGTGAATAATCTCGATGAAGCCTATCTTAGGCCTATGTGTTTTCTGGGCTCTGAGGGGATGGGGCTGCGAGCGGACAATCTAAAGACGCACGTGATGATTGCCGCCTGGTCATGGCCCTCTTACATGGACCCCGAGGCGAGAGACCGCGGCATTCGGGTAAGGACGTCGAGTTACACGCGGCATCACGTCAACATCACGATGTGTAAAGCCAAGGCCAACGGCAATTACATCAATTCGATTCTTGCGCTGCGAGAGGCGCTCGACGCCGGCTGCGAAGAAGCCTTGATGCTTGATAACGAAGGATATGTCGCTGAGGGAAGCGGAGAGAATGTCTTCGTAGTGCGAGATGGAAAAATCTATACGCCTGAACTGACGTCGTGCCTCGAGGGGATTACACGAGACAGCATTTTCCGCATTGCGGCTGATTTGGGGTACGAAATTAAGGAGCGTCGCATTACGCGCGATGAGTTTTACGTCGCTGATGAGGCTTTCTTTACCGGTACGGCCGCCGAAGTCGTTCCGATCCGCGAGTTAGACGGTCGAGCAATTGGCACAGGCTCCCGTGGCCCACTGACACAAAAGCTACAAGCAATTTACTTTGATACGGTTCGTGGTCAAGAGACGCAATATGGTGACTGGCTGACTGCCGTAAGCGAATAAGTAAAAAAGAAACACTCAAAGTGACGTGAGGCCTGCACGGCAGTGGTGTGTCACAAACGGCGTATCACAACCGGCGCATCACAAACGGCGCATCACATAAGGGGCGAGGATGGATAAGGTAACGGGTGAGCTGAGTAGCGGTCTGTTCTATCGATTCTGGCCGGCCACGGGCCAGGCCGATTCGGTTGTGCTTATAAGCCACGGCTTGGGTGAGCACTCGGGGCGATACGAACATGTTGCCGCCGCCTTTAATGCGGCTGGCTTTAGTGTCTTTGCGCTGGATCACCTTGGTCACGGACATTCCCCAGGCAAGCGTGCCTTTATCAATCGATTTACCGACTTAACCGAGGGCGTCTCGGAGCTGCGTGCCCACATTGCAAAAGAGATGCCCGCCTTGCCGGTTTTCCTCGTAGGACACAGTTTGGGCGGCCTGATTGCAGCCAGTGTGGTGTTAAGCGCTGAGCAAGACTACGAGGGGCTTATCATGACGGGGCCAGCTCTGGGTGTTCCCACCCCACCCCCTTCGTGGCAGGTACTCCTTTTGCGAGTCTTTAGTGCCCTGACACCAGGCTTGAAAGCGCTTGAGCTTGATGCCAACGCCATTTGTAGAGATCAAGCAGTCGTGGAGGCGTACGTTGCGGACCCGCTTGTGCATCATCAAAACATCCCCGCGCGGATGGTCGTGTCTTTATTTGACGAAGGTGCGAGCGTCATGTCCCGTGCACAAGACATCAGCCTCCCCGTGCTGTTACTTCATGGCGAAGCCGATCAACTGACATCCTCCGCTGCGTCTCAGGAATTTGTGGAGACACTCGGATCGAGTGATAAACAATGCACGATCTACGAGGGGATGTATCACGAGCTGTTTAACGAGCCAGAACAAGACGAAATTCTTAGTCGGTGCTGCGAGTGGATCTCCAAACACCTGACGAAAGGTCAGCCATAAAGTCTTGAAGGCAATGTTTAGATGCCGGACTTGGCGAGTGGTTTTAAAAGTGAAAGCGAACGTAGATAAAACGACAGAGCGCTGGTTGTTCAAAGGTTTATCTTGCAGAAGCCCTTGTTGTGTCGGGAAAGCTGTATTGGCATACTCCGTGCCAAATTTAGTGGTTACCTTTGCGTGAACTCTCCCTTACCTCATAGCGCCACTGCGTCACCGGGCGGCGCCTTAAAGCCCCTGCGCATTGCCTTGTTAGGTTATCGTTCTGCGCCCCACTCCGGCGGGCAAGGGGTTTATCTCAATTACCTCTCTCGGTATTTGCGCAAGCGAGGCCACAGTGTCACGGTTATATCAGGCCCGCCCTATCCCGAATTGGATGACGACATTGCGTTAGTAAAGCTCGATAGCCTCGATTTGTACGAGCACGGACTGGGTTCGGTGAGGCTTCGGCATTTTTTTTCGCGCCTTGAACGCATTGAGTGGTTCAGCAAATTGACCGGTGGTTTCGCGGAACCCTATACCTTTGGTGAGCGAGTAAAACGGTGGTTCATTGGTCGCGAACAAGACTTCGATATCATCCACGACAATCAAACCATTGCCGATGGTGTTCTCGATCTTCAAGCTCGAGGCCTGCCACTTGTTACGACAATCCATCATCCGATTACCCGCGACTATCGTGTGGCGCTTGAGGCGGAACCTAAGTGGTACATGCGGTTATTGATACATCGCTGGCATAGCTTCTTACTGATGCAAAAGCGCGTAGCGCCACAGTTAAAGTCGGTGGTCACGGTGTCGAGCGCATCAGCCACTGACATCTGTACGGACTTCGGTGTCTCGCCCGAGGCAATCTCTGTTATGCATTTAGGCGTCGATACGACGTTGTTTCGCCCCGCGCCGCAGACAACGCGAGAGCCCCATCGCCTTATGACAACGGCTTCTGCTGACGCACCCTTAAAGGGTCTTTCTTATCTCTTAAAAGCCATGGCGTTACTCAGACCTGAGTACCCTGAAATGAAGCTGACGTTAGTGGGTCGCCCTAAACCCGATGGCGAGACGCAGCGGCTTATTGACTCCCTTGGGCTTGCCGACTGCATTGAATGTTGTAAAGGCATCAGTCATGAGGAGATGGTTGAGAAATATGCCTTCGCAAGTGTGGCGGTTGTACCCTCTATTTATGAGGGATTTGGCCTGCCCGCAGTCGAGGCAATGGCGTGTGGCGTGCCCCTTGTCTCCACCAGCGGCGGGGCCTTAGCTGAGGTGGTATCTGATGCGGCTCTGGTTGTGTCGCCGGGTGACAGCGATGCCCTCGCTCAACAAATTCGCAGATTATTTGACGACCAGTCGCTCAGAGCTGAGTATGCGGCTCGGGGGCTCGAGCGAGTTGAACGGCATTTTTGCTGGGAGCGCTGTGCTGAGCGCATGGAAGCGTATTACCGAGAGCGCATTGCCTCATGTTAACCGTCGATTTCGATTACTTTGACCTGAAGAGCGGCCATGTCCTTGTGGACCTTGGTTGCGGTGAGGGTAGGCACTCACTTACCGCTCATAGAGCAGAGGGTGTGACGGTCCTAGGTTTCGATCTCGCTTATACGGACTTGCAAACGGCGCAATCGCGTATCGCTGATATGGCGCCCTACCACCCTGCGGGCGACGTACATTTTATCCAGGCTAACGGGATGACACTTCCTCTTGCGGATAACTCGGTTGACCGGCTTGTTTGTTCCGAGGTTTTGGAGCACATCCCTAATTACATCAGCTTCATCGAAGAGATTGACCGCGTGCTGAAACCCGACGGGAAGTTGTGTGTCACAGTGCCACGGGCTTGGCCTGAGAAAATCTGTTGGCTCCTCAGTAAGGACTACCCTAAAACCCCCGGCGGTCACATACGTATCTTCAATGCCACGCACCTTCAGCGTGAAATCGAGCGCTATGGGTTTGAAGGCGTTCGGCGGCACGGCGCTCATGCGCTGCACGCGCCTTACTGGTGGTTGAAGTGTTTGTTTTGGCATGCAGAACAGGAGCCGTGGTTGCTGCGGGCTTATCATCAATTCCTCGTTTGGGATTTAATGAAGCGACCGTTGCTTACTCGGCTGCTCGACGCGGTTATGAACCCGTGGATGGGTAAGAGTGTTGCGCTTTACTTCGATCGACAACAGGTTGATATGTTGGCGGCCGAAAACTCGGATGTGAGGTAGTTTCTTGCTATGGCCATGACCCCTCCAAAATCGTATCCCTATCCCGAGGCGGACCTGAAGACGACGGTTGATTACCTCATCGCGGCTCAGCGTGAAAACGGCGAAATACCTTGGTTTGAGGGCGGACATACCGACCCATGGAACCATACTGAGGCGGCAATGGGGCTCAGTATTGCCGGCGAGTTCGCAGCGGCAGAGCGTGCTTACGACTGGCTCGTCAACGAGCAGCTCGAAGATGGAAGTTGGTGGGCTTCATACATTAATGGTGAGCCTTCCAACATCACCCGTCGAGAGACTAATTATGTCGCTTATATTGCCACCGGTGTTTGGCATCATTTCTTGATTACCCGCAACCGGGAATTTTTGGATCGCCTCTTTCCCGCCGTTGATGCCGCTATCGAGTTTGTTATATCGATGCAGTCTGAGCACGGCGAGGTGGCCTGGGCTTGCGATACGCTGGGTGCGCCGATGGACGACGCGCTTGTGACCGGGAGTAGCTCCGTTTACAAATCGCTCGAATGTGCCTTACACCTTGCACGTACAGTCGGCGTTTTGAGGCCTAAGTGGCGCATTGCCCGACAGAAGTTGGGTACGGCACTGAGACACCGACCTGAGCGGTTTGACCGTAATTGGGAGAGTAAGTCGCGTTACGCGATGGACTGGTTTTACCCTGTTTTGGCGGGCGTTTTCCAAAGTGAGCAGGGATTGGAGCGGATCAACGCGCGCTGGGATGAGTTTGTAGAAGAGGGGCTCGGCTGCCGGTGTGAAAATCATCAGCCTTGGGTGACGGTGGCAGAGTCCTGCGAACTTACCATGGCACTTTTGTCAGTGGGTGAGACGGGCCGCGCGCATACGCTTTTCGACACCTTGTGGCAGTGGCGTGACGACGCGGGTGTCTTTTGGACAGGGTACCAATTTGTCGAGAAGGTTCTTTGGCCGCTTGAGCAGCCGACCTGGACCTCGGGTGCTGTGATGCTTGCTGCCGATGCGCTGAGTCATCACACCCCGGCGTGCCGCTTGTTTACCGAGGTTGATCAGTCGACCGCAGGTGTTGCCGATCAGCTAAGGTTAGGTACTTAACTCAAAGCCTGCGCAGCGCGCGGATACTCTCGCAAGTCGCCACCGGTTCAAACAAACCAGATTGCTTTGCCAACTGCCATATAGCGTAGGGCGCCTGTCCGCCTTCCGCGACATGCGGGAAGACGTCATGGATGACCAGTAGCCCACCCTTCACAACATGTTGAGACCAATTTCGATAATCGGCCAAGGCGGCGTCGAGGCTGTGACCACCGTCGATAAATAAGAGGCCAAGGGGTGTCGTCCAATGCTGAGCCGCAAGTGTTGCGGGAGCCACAATGGGAATAACCACATCTTCCGCATCATAAGCCTGCAGGTTGCGCCTAAATTCGGGTAGCGAGTCAAAGTTTCCCGCTTCATCAACCAGTGCTTCGTCGTGGAAGAATTCACCCACTTGATGCTCTTCGCTGCCGCGATGGTGATCGACAGCAAACACGATGGTCCCTGACGCTCTCGCCACTTCCGCCAAGCAGAGGGTGGATAAGCCGCAGTAACTTCCGATTTCGAGCAGCGGACCAAGGCAAGCGACATCACGGGCCCAATCCGCGAGTTGCACGGCTTCATTTTCAGGAAGGAAACCTTTTACGTCGGCAAACCGGGTCGGTGTCATGGTAGGCTCCACAAAAAGCGTCAGTATATGGCGTAACGACCGAATCCTTGAACCTTCATCACTTTTCATCATTATGGCGCGTCTTTTTTACAGTTTGCTGATCTCCTTGCTGTCGCCACTTTTCGTGCTGCGGCTACTGGTAAAGAGTGTGAGCGAGCCCGGATACCGGCGACAGTGGTGGCGCCGCTTTGCGCTTGGGTTGCCCAGCCGTATTCGCTCGGGTGATGGCCTAATCTGGGTTCATGCAGTCTCTGTCGGCGAACTGCTGGCGGTGGCCCCGTTGGTTGAGCGCATTTTGCTCGAGTGGCCCGACAAAGCCGTGTTGATTACCAACACAACACCGACGGGTTCGGAGCAAACACAGAAATTGTTTGGTAGCCGCGTCGAACACACGTGGTTTCCGTTTGACACGCCACTGGTCACAGGCGCTTTTTTACGCCACTGGCAGCCCCAGCTGATCGTCATGGTCGAGACTGAGATTTGGCCCAACGTCATGGCGTCTGCGCGCGACCAGGGAGTTCCTGTTGCCTTGGTAAATGCCCGCCTATCCGCCCGCTCGGCGCGTGGGTATGCGCGTTTGGGTAGGTTTACGCGCGACACCCTGGCCGGTTTCAGCCTTATCGCCGCACAGTCCAAGTCAGATGACCGTCGTTTTCGGCGAATTGGCGCTGAGCCAGAGGCAATGCACGTTGTGGGCAGCATCAAGTTCGATATCGATCTCGCCGCCCGGCGCAGTCAGCTTGAGGTGATTGCTGAGGAATTGGGGCGTGATATCAAATCTCGTCCTCTGTGGGCCGCAGCGAGCACCCATCCCGGTGAAGAGCAGCTTGTTATCGACGCCTATCAGGCGTTGAGTGAGCGTGGGTTATCGACACGTCTCTTGCTGGCGCCGCGGCACCCAAGCCGAACTGGGGACATCATCAAGCTCTTAGCGAAAGCAGGCCTTAAGTACCAAAAGCGCAGCGACAACCTGCCGGTAACCATTGAAACCGATGTTCTGTTGATCGATACGCTGGGAGAGTTAAGTGCCTTCTTAGGCCTGGCGGATGCGGCGTTTATTGGCGGTAGCTTGGTACCCAGAGGCGGACACAACCCGATCGAGGCAGCCGCCTGGGGTTGCGCGGTTATTACCGGACCGCATGTTATTAACTTTGCGACTATCGTCAGGGATATGGAGCGTGGCGGTGCTATCCGTGTTGTGACGGACCAGCACGAACTCGCAGATCGCTTGGCGAGTGTTTGGGAAAATGAAGGGCAAGATAGCGAGGCCCGGCGTGCTCGCAGCTTTATCGAGACGCGCCGCGGTGCAACACGGCGTCAGCTCGATTTATTAAAGGGGCTGCTTTAAGCAGGTTTTAAAGTTCGAGGGGGCCCTTGAATAAAGGCCCGATTCCTCGTTTTTAGCCGTCCTCGGAGGCCGATGCTGCCTCTGGCTCGACCAAGAAAGCCTCAAGCGCCGCGATATCTTCAGGTGACAACGTACCCGCATTCTCTTTGAGTCGCATACTGTTCAGGACGTAGTCATAACGGCTGTTCGCGTAATCGCGCTGAGCGCTAAATACGGCGTTTTGCGCGTTTAGAACGTCAACAATGTTACGTGTACCCACTTCGTAGCCGGCAACGGTGGCATCAAGTGCGCTCTGAGTCGATTTGATCGCTTGCTTTCGGGCGTTTACGCGTGCGACATCGGAGTTCACGGTCATGTGCAATGAGCGCGATGCGGTAATGGTATTACGAGTGAGATTGATACGATTCTCTCGTGCTGCGTTGAATTGTTCTGCGGCACGACGACGGTTAGCACTGATAGCCCCACCGGCGTACAAAGGCATATCGAGTCGGATTTGAAACGACTCGTCCTCGCCTTCTGAATTGGGCGGTAGGTTAAACGCATTCGGTGGCGTGACCGTACCGGCCGTATCGCTCTCTGCATAACTTACTTGTGCACTCACGCGGGGGGCGTGGCCCATTTGCCGAGACTTTGCGTTTTGTCGCGCCGCTTCTTCGGCAAACCGAACCGCAGCCAACTCGAAATTGTTCTCTAAAGCGAAGTCCACCCAAGCTGAGCGGTCGGTGGGCGTCGGGAGCTCGGGCGCAAATGCCTCGCTTAGCAACCGCAGCTGGCCGTGTTGTTGCCCGGTTAGCACCGACAAGCGCTCAAGTGCTACCGCGACATTATTTTCTTCAATGATACGTGTAACGCCGGCAAGGTCATGACGCGCTTCGGCCTCATAGACGTCGGTTATGGCGATGAGGCCAACATTGAAGCGCTGCCGTGTTTGCTCGAGCTGTCTGGAGAGCGCACGTTCCTGAGCTTTTGCCGCGCGGAGGTTATCTTGGGCTCTTAATACCCCAAAGTAGGCTTCGGAGACGCGCACAATGAGGTTTTGTTGCGCCGCTGCAACGGTGGCCTCGGCCTGCTTACTTCGCTCGCTACCTGCCTTCCAGTCGAACCACGCGGAGAGATCAAAAAGCGTCTGCGATAGGCTGATGTCGTAGCGTGTGGTGTAGGTGCGCGAGCCCGTTGTTTGGTTCTGAATGACAACGTTGCCGTTGTCAAAGTCAACAATACTAAGCCGGGTGTTCTCACTGTCTCGCATTGAGCGCGAGACGCCTGTATTGACTTGCGGTAACAGGGGGGCAAGCGCCAGCGTTTTCAGTTCAAGGTCTGCACGGTATTGCGCGGTTTCAGCTCTGAGTTGCGCGTCGTTATCGAGCGCTATCTCGTAGATATCCAACAGACTCTCGCCCGAGGCAAGGGGCGCCAAAATTAATGTTGTGCTTGCAATCGCCGCTGCGGTGGCTCGTCTTACAAGATGAGAAACCATTCAAATTTCCTTGATTGTGTCTTAGACCTTAAGAGGCGCGGAGTTTAACATCGTATACGTAGTGGCGGCGAAAATACGTTCATCTTCTGTATTGACACAATTTTCGCTATTGATTGCTACACTTTGTACAGTTAAGCGCGACGAAGACAGTTGGGGCAACCTCGGTTTGGTGCAAGAGAGTCGGAAAAGGAAGCGGTTTCACATGGATCTCACAGAGCTACACGCGCTCTGTGAGGCGAATTACGTGCGCTTACTCAGCTTGTTCCCTGACTATCAGCAAGCGAACGAGCGGCGCTTTAAGTTGGGCTCGCGTTTGATCGTGATGACCGTTATTGAGCGTGACCGCCACACTACGACCCTCAGTATTAATTACCACGCGGCGGGGCTTCCCCAGCATATGCATTCAAACCTGCATCTTCGGATGTATCACGATGTGGCAATGGCTGAGGTTGTAAAATTACGGTCGGGTCGTCGTTTAGAATCCCGCTATGACTACCCCAACTCCGACATGCATCAACCGGACGAAAAGCGTCAGCAGAATAGTTTCGTATCCGAGCTATTAAGCCTGTGTTTATCCGAGGCCCATATCGACGAAACCGTATTTGAGGCGGGCGATGTCTAGCGGCCCCCTTCTCAATGGCGATAGCGTCCTTTCGGGCCATTCCAATGAGCTGAGGTTGGTTCAGATCACGGATACACACCTAACCGGCACGGCTGACGGTGCGCTGTTGGGCATGAACACCGAGCGCTCAGCGCGTGCGGTCATTGACGCGGCTAAGGCCTCGGGCCCCATCGACTGCTTTCTGATTACAGGCGATATTGCGGCCGACGAGCAGCCCCAGGCGTACGCGCAGTTAGAGGGTCTGCTGGGCACCGACATACCGAGTTTATGGTTGCCGGGTAATCACGACGACATCCGCACGTCCTTTGCGTCATTTGAACCTCATTTGAAGCGACGCCTTCGAACACCCTTTTGGGATGTCTTGATGCTCGAGACTCAGGTTGAGGGAGAGGTCGGAGGCTCGCTGAATAAGACCGAGCTCGATGCGCTCAGCGCTGCCATTGATGAGGCGGCGACCGAGAACAAATCTTTATTGATCGCAACACACCACCCCTTGCGATCAATGTCATCGGCGTGGCTCGATGAGCAGACGGTTCGCAACGCGGCTGAGGCTTTGGGTAGGCTGGCGCGCTATGCTGATCGGAGCTTAATCATCAGTGGGCACGTACACCAAGCAAGCGACGCGGTAGTGTCGGGCGTCCGAATGCTCACTACGCCCTCGACCTGTGTGCAATTTACACCTCAGTCGAAGGACTTTGCACTCGATGACCTCCAACCGGGCTATCGAAGTTTGACGCTACGGCCTAATGGCTCGGTGCAAACCGAAGTTCTTCGTATTTCGGATGAGAATAACCGACCTCAGATGGGTTCCTCGGGTTATCATTGAGCGAGCCGAAAAGAAGGCCGACCCCACTCATCGTCAAGGTAGTTTTTATTCATGACGCAGTACAACGCAGACGCCATTGAAGTATTGACTGGCTTAGAGCCGGTCCGTAAGCGCCCCGGCATGTACACCGACACCGTTCGGCCTAATCACCTCGCTCAAGAAGTAATCGATAACTCGGTGGACGAGGCGCTCGCAGGGCACGCCAACCAAATCGATGTGGTTGTGCACACCGATGGTGCCATCACCATTTCTGACAACGGGCGAGGCATGCCTGTCGACCTGCACCCAGAGCAAAAGAAGCCGGGTGTTGAGGTCATTTTGTCGACGCTCCACGCAGGGGGAAAGTTTTCGGACAAGAACTACCAGTTCAGTGGCGGCTTACACGGCGTGGGTGTTTCTGTGGTGAATGCGCTCTCAAAGCGCTTAGATATTACGATTCGCCGCGACGGCAATGTTTACAGCATGGCGTTTGAGAACGGTGACAAGGTTGAAGACCTCGCCATTACGGGTCAGTGCGGGAAGCGTAATACCGGTACGGGTATTCGATTCTTGCCCGATGAAAGCTTTTTCGACAGCGCGAATTTCGCGATGTCACGGCTCATTCACGCGCTGCGAGCCAAAGCGGTACTGTGTCCAGGACTGCGCGTCACACTCAGCGACGAGAAAAAGGGCGAGAAGCAAGAGTGGTATTACGAAGATGGCATTTCTGACTACCTAGCCGATGCGACAATTGACTACTTGGTCATACCCGAGGAGCCCTTTACGGTAAGCTTTGCCGGCGAGACAGAGGCTGTCGATTGGGCTATTCAATGGCTGCCCGAGGGCGGAGAGGTCACGGCTGAGTCCTACGTAAACCTTATTCCGACAGCACAGGGTGGTACACACGTAAATGGTTTGCGCTCGGGCTTACTCGAAGCCATGCGCGAATTCTGTGAGATCCGAAGTTTACTCCCGCGGGGCGTTAAGCTCACAGCGGAGGATGTTTGGGATAGATGTTGCTATGTACTGTCCTCGAAGCTTGCTGACCCTCAGTTTTCAGGTCAGACAAAGGAGCGTTTGTCTTCGCGCGAAGCGGCGGGCTTTGTCTCGGGTGTAGCAAAGGATGCCTTTGCACTGTGGCTTAACCAACATACGTCTGATGCCGAGATTCTGGCCGAGCTATGCATCAACCGAGCTCAGGCGCGTATGCGCTCGGCGAAAAAAGTGGTTCGCAAGAAGATTGCTTCGGGTCCACAGCTACCGGGCAAACTTGCCGATTGTTCGATCGAAGACCCCGCACGCAGTGAGCTGTTTCTCGTTGAGGGCGACTCCGCCGGTGGCTCGGCAAAGCAGGCGCGTGATCGCACGTTCCAAGCGATCCTCCCGCTGCGCGGGAAAATTTTGAATACCTGGGAAGTGGACGCGGAAGAGATCCTTGCCTCCCAAGAAGTGCATAATATCTCGGTGGCGCTAGGTATTGACCCGGCCAGTGATGATCTCGATGGTCTGCGCTATCAAAAGGTTTGTATCTTGGCGGATGCCGATTCGGATGGGTTGCACATCGCAACGCTGATTTGTGCTCTGTTCCTTCGACATTTTCGGCCGCTGGTGCGCGCAGGACATGTGTTTGTGGCGATGCCGCCGCTCTATCGTATCGATGTTGCGAAAGAGGTGTATTACGCGCTTGATGAGTCAGAGAAAAATGGGATCTTGCAGCGCATAGCGGTTGAGAACTCGCGGTCAAAACCCAATGTTCAGCGCTTTAAAGGCTTGGGTGAAATGAATCCATCGCAGCTTCGTGAGACGACCATGTACCCCGATACGCGTCGTTTGGTGCAGCTTGTGCTCGATGCAGACGATGACACAAACAGTGTTTTCGACATGCTTCTTGCGAAGAAGCGAGCGGGCGATCGACGCCAGTGGCTGGAGTCTAAAGGCGACCTCGCTGACGTGTAGAGTAGGCGCATCAAGGTTCGCAGACCCCGGGTCTTAGGCTTAACCGCTCGTTTAGTGAGGACTAGGTGATGTAGTGGTTAAGACGTGCTTAAGGTCAGCGCGATCGTAAACGGCGCCGGCGAGCTTTTTTGAACCAAGCCGTGACAAGCCAGTTGGTTTTGATCTGAGCTGTTATACCCTCGTTGTCGTAATCACTCACTCGAGCGTGCTTTCGTACACGACCTTTGCACAGAGTCGTGTGGTGACAACATGTTTTACTGCCGTTTTTTAAAGGGATATATCCAATGAAAAAGTTACTAATTGCGACAGTGGGCCTTGCGTCAACGATCTTCGCAGTGCTTCCGGCGCAGGCTGATTGGGTGGTGGATGAGGCGTCGCGTATTGGCTTCGTATCGATCAAAAACAACGTCGTGGGTGAGAACAACGTTTTTGAGCGGGTGTCAGGACGTATATCGGGCGCCGGTGCTGTCGCTGTAAACATCGATTTAACCTCAGTCGAGACGGGCGTTGGTATTCGCAACGAGCGTCTACAGAAAATGCTTTTTAATGTCGCGAGCTTCCCGAAAGCCACCGTGTCAGCTCAGCTTACTCAAGATCAGTTAACCGCGCTTGAATCGGGTGGGAACGCTGCGGCGTCGGTCTCGGTAGCCGTTACGCTGCATGGGAATACAGTTTCTAAAAAGGCTGAGCTTGCCGCGGCCAGAACAGGTGACACCGTGCGTGTGACAACCACACAGCCCATTGTGATTTCCGCTTCAGAGTTTGGTTTGGAAGCAGGGGTTGCCGCGCTACAAAGCATTGCCGGGCTGAATGCGATTAGTCGCTCTATCCCCGTGACGGTGGATTTACAGCTAATTGCCGCAGATTAGCTATTGCGGCTATCGTCGCCCTGATGCCTGCATGATCGTCATTAGTTGCGCACGGTAGCGTTCGTATCGAGTGCGGTCACCCGCATCGCGAGAAAAGGCCAGCAAACCATTGAGAATGTCAGGCTGACCCGGATGGCGTGTATTGACCGCTTCAAGCGTCTTCATGGCGGTTGCTTTATCGCCGGTATCGTTGAGGGCGATGGCATAGACGTAGCGGTGACGCGAGCCCTCCTCCTCTAGCGACGCAGCTTCCTTTAGCGATGCAAGCCCCTTAGCTGTCTCACCAAGGCGAATAAAATGTAGGCCTTGTGAAAACCAGAGGCTGCCCGACTCGGGAATCCGTCGTAGTGACTCATCGAGAAGCAGCGATGCTTCCTCGTTGCGACCATCTCGCCGCAATAAATCTACCAAGTTCACGATAGCCGGCTCGAGCTGATCGTTTAGCACGAGGGCCTCACGCAGCGCATTTTCTGCGCTTTTTGTGTTGCCGCGATCCAACCAAAAGTTGGCGAGCTGTAGCTGCACAGAGGGCATGTCGAGATGGTCACGCTGTACAGCAAGGTACTCATCAAACAGCGGCCTAAGTGAGTCAATGTCTTGCGGCCTAAGCTCTTGGTCGGGCACGCCCGCAAGGTTTTGTGCAACCTCCATGCGCACGCTGAGGACGGGGTCGTTAATGAACGGCCGTAACATAAGAAAGCGTTGTGCCGGCGGAAGTCCTCGCAGCGAGCGAACAGCTGATGTGCGTAAAATAGGATTATCTGCTCGCAGTAGCATCGCGCTCATATTAGGCAACGCCGGTGCCCCTAAATTGCTGAGTTGTTCGATCACTGACGCCCGCATGAGCGCGGATTGGGTGTCATCGGTGACGATCGCCTCGAGCGTGGGTAGCGCTCTCATATCACCCCGATCTGCGGCAAATCTTGCTTTGACGTGTTTGAGCGTCTTGAGATCACCTTCAACACCCCAAGACTGAAGCGCATCATAGGCCCAGGCATTGCTTTTATCCGAGTGGCATTGGGTGCAGGCGTTAGGACTGCCTGTGGAGAGCGAAATATCCGGCCGCGGAATGCGCATGCTGTGATCGCGGCGCGCATCAACGCCCATATACACCTGTGAAGGCATATGACAATTCACACAGGCGCTGCCACCGCTGCTAATCGGATGGCGATGGTGGCTCACAGCATCGTAGGTCTCGGGCTTGTGGCACTGGGTGCATACGCCGTTGCCCTCTGCAACGAGTGCATTGCTGTGCGGGTTGTGACAGTTACTGCAAACCACACCAGCTTGCGCCATTTTGCTCTGCATGAAGGAGCCGTAGACATAAACTTCATCGCGGATTTGTCCGTCGTGCCAGTACAGTGGCGACTCCAGTACCGAAAGTCGGTGGGTGTCTAATAGGGACTGTCCATAGTGGTAGTCCCCAAGTGTTGCTCGTCGCGCATGACATCGACCACAGTTGTCGACCTGCGTTGTGTTGTTTAACGGTGTCGATCGGTGCGCAATATTTTCATCTGGCGCTCGCAACCAATGACCGCGGGCAGCGAGTGCGAGTTCGAAACCCATATTGCTCGCTGATCGCCTCTCAGAGCCGGTTTGCGAGGGGGCGGGTATTTTTGCTGCCTCAACCAATGACACGTGGTCAGAGCCCGGGCCATGGCAAGACTCACAGCCAACGTCTATTTGGTCGAAAGTTGTTTGGTAACTGCGTGTTGTCGCATCGTAGCCTTTAACCACATTCGTGCTGTGACACTCCGCGCACCGACTGTTCCAGTTGTGGTAAATGCCGGTCCAGTGAAGTGGACTCTCCGCGGTGACAGCGTCCTGCCCTTCGTAAATGTGATACCACCTTTGACCCCCCTCCAGCTTGCTTCGGCTGTCCCAGGCTATACTTAAGGCATTAAGGCTGCCATTTTTAGTGGGTAATAATAGCTGCTGGAGCGGATAGACCCCAAAGACGTATTCAACGGGATAGTCTTGAAGTTCGCCGTTTTCGTTATCGGTATTGACCCAAAAGTCACTGCCCTTCTTGAAGAACGTGGTAGTGACACCCTCGTAAACAAATTTGGCGTCATCAAAGTTACCCAAGACGGCTTGATTGGACGCCACCTGCATCGCTAGGTCGTGGTGCGAGTTAGTCCAATCGTTTGCCTGGGACTCATGGCAGCTCGTACATGTCTGGTTTCCCACAAACTTAGCATCACCCGCAAGCGCAAATGGAGAAAGCGATGCCAGTGCGACAAGACTGCAGCCAAGGACGCCTTTTAGGACCAGAGCTGCTTGCTTAGCTGCGCCACGGGTTCTCTGGCGCCCCGTGCTAGCCACTTGGCGAGTGCACTTGCTACGTTTTGGAAATGAACCTTGGGTGCCGGAGGCATATCGTCTAACCACGCACGAGCCTTATGAGTCTCTAGTGCCTGCATTGTAGTGGCATAGCCAAGTTGCTCAAGCGCTGCTGCGTTGGAAAGTTGCTCCATCTGTTTTGCGAGTGGGCGGGTTAAAACCGGCTTCCTCCACTGGAGGCACTCGGAGATCAGCTCAAACCCTGTATTGCAGATAACGCCTCTCGCGGTTGCCAAGTCGCGTTTGAAGCCACCAACATTGGCTTTTTGTCGCAGCACATTCCCTCGCCGCTCATGGGTTATGGCGGGTGAGTATTGAATAAAAGACGTGTCTGTAAAGTCCTGCAGCCACCGAGTGGTCGCGTCCTGATCCTCAAAGGGTAGATACACCAACACATGGTCTTGTGTTGTCTCAGGGTCAATGTCCGGCAAATCGAGAATCGGCGGGAGAATATTGTCGTCAAACGCGGCCCAGTGAAGGCCGACGGGAATATCGACCGGTGCAAATTGGTTCATGACAAGCCGGCTCACTACCGTATCGCCGGTGAGCGGTGTTTGCTTCCCAAACGCGTATTGATGCCCAATCCCGATGTTTTCTCGGCGCCTCGCTTTGGCCGCCCAGGCGATGACGGGTTCATAGTCGCAAACAATTAGGTCAAAGGGGTCTAGGTCAAGGCGGTTTACGTCCCGCAAAAACGTGGCAGGCGCTACATTTAAAGCCGTCTTACGGTACTTCATTTGTCCCGCCTCGGTAACCATGGTGAGGCCCTCGCGGTGTTTGAAGTCGCCAAAAGGCTCCATATCGAACAACTTTGACTTTTCGCGTCCGGAAAATAGCCAGGTCACGTCAACATCGAAGTCTTTGAATGCCTCGGCAAGCCCTCGTGCGCGGCTAATATGGCCCTGCCCGGTGCCTTGAACCCCATAGAGGATTTTTCGCGTCATAGGGGCTCTTACCAGAGTTGTAGCAATGAGTGGGTACTGAGCGCGACGCTTGTTCCCAATAGCGCGCCAGCGACGACATCGCCGGGAAAGTGAACACCCACAATGACTCGAGACAGGCCGACAGCTGCAGCCCATAGGAACAGATAAGAGGCGATGTTTCCAAAGATGAGTAAGGTCATAACACACAGGCAGAACGCGGCGGACGTGTGCCCAGATGGGAAGCTGAACTTGTCAGCTGCGATAATGAGCGAGTGAACGCTCGGTTTTAAATCGTAAGGTCGTGGCCGTTTCAGCGTGTTCTTCAGGACGTAATAGCTCGCTCGCTCCAAGGTAAAGGCAACCGCCAAAGCAAGCGCGTAGGTGGGAGCAAGGACTGAACCGGATAACCAAACGATCAGAGGCAAAAACAGTTGCGCGTAACCGTCGCCCGTCTTAGACACGAAAAGTGCAACCTGTGTAACAGCGTGGCGCGCTCGTGTGTAACCAAATACTTTGTTAAATAAGGCTAGGTCTATTTGTTGGAGTAATGACAAAATCACTACGCTTGTTTTAAGTTCAGTCGCAGGAATCATTCAAACGCCCCCTGAGTTGATACTGTAGACAAGTTTGCAATCCAAATATCACAGAATTATGAACGTAAGGAAATAGCGGGTGCACATAGGAATTTTGAAAACAGACGCGGTTCGCACTGAGTGGGTGGCGGAGTTTGGTGAGTACCCAGATATGTTCGTCCGGTTGGTCGGAGATGCCGATCCTGAAGCCACTTTTTCCACATGGGACGTTGAAGAGGGTGTTCATCCCACGCAGGACGACATCGATAGCGTAGACGGGTTCATTATCACCGGAAGCAAGAGCTCAGCTTACGATGATAAACAGTGGATTAGAGACCTTGAGGGACTCATCCAGAGACTGCACGCCGCGCGCAAAAAGATGGTGGGGATTTGTTTTGGCCATCAAGTTATCGCGCAGGCACTGGGAGGCGTGGTGTCAAAGTCAGATAAAGGCTGGGGTGTGGGTATTAATGTCTACGAGCTTGGCGGCGCGCCTTTTAAGGGCGGGCACACGGGTCAATTAAAGTTAATTGCTTCGCACCAAGACCAAGTGCATGTCTTGCCCCCAGGGGCGCAAAATGTCGTGAGTAATCCGCACTGCGAAAACGCAGGTTTTGTGATGGGCGATCATATTTTTACCCTGCAGGGGCACCCTGAGTTCGTGCCAAATTATTCAGAAGCCATCATGGCCTTTCGCGGTGACATGATTGGGGGTGAGCGAGTGGCCGAGGGTCGAGCGTCGTTGGAGACGCATCAACACGAAGGCGCCAAAGTCGCGAACTGGATGGTCGATTTTTTCGCGAGTTAATGGCCGCGAAGGCTGAACGTGAAAAAGTGAAGGCGGGGGAATGGGCTGCCGGCTGTGGCGCCCCTTAGCTAAGGGCAAACGCACTCTGCCTAGGCGGGTGTACAAAGGCATGATCAACCTGTGACGGGCCCTTGTGACAAAGAGGCGCCCGCTGGTTCACTGAAGGCCTGTCGTTTTCGTTGCTTCAAGACTAGGAGTATTTAACCGTAAGTAAGCGCTCGCTTTTTACCAGTTTCCGATGTTCTCCATGGACGCCCAGGGCTCTTGAATCGCCAGCGCCGCACCGTCTTGTAGCAGCTCAATGGAGATACCATCTGGCGACTTTACGAAGGCCATTCGGCCATCGCGTGGGGGTCGGTTTATTGTCACCCCACCGTCCATAAGACGTTGGCAGGTCGCGTAGATATCGTCGACCCGGTAGGCGAGGTGACCAAAGTTACGTCCCCCCTCATAGCTTTCGGGATCCCAGTTGTAGGTAATCTCCACCAGGGGGCTTTGTTTGCTCTCAGCATCCTTTGCATCCCCAGGTGCCGCGAGAAATACAAGCGTGAAGCGGCCTTGCTCGCTGTCATAGCGGCGCACTTCTACGAGCCCTAAATGATCGACAAAAAACGAGAGAGTTTTCTCCAGGTCGCTGGCTCGAATCATTGTGTGGAGGTAGCGCATGGTTCTTATGTCCTAAATGTCCAATGGGGAGTCGAGCACACAGTGTAGCTCTTCATTCCCAGTGTCCCACACCCCGCCCCTTAACCCGCAATCGATGCGCTCAGACAATTGCGACAAAACGACCGGGTTTAGTCAGATTTGTCACACGATGAGGCAAATGGGGACCTAGAGACTTCGCACTGACTGAGGTCGTGAAATATCCTAGACGATCTCCTCAAGCAATGTAGGTTGTAATAAGAAGTTTCCATGAAAATCATGTCAGACACTGAGCTGTGTCCAGCCTGTGGCAGCGATAATTTAGAGCGTGTTCGCCGCAGCGGAAGGGAGGACTGGGTTTTTGATCGCGTTTTTGTGTGCTCTAACTGTCTTCAGCGCAGCGGCCGCGTCCCACCGGGGAAAACGACGTTAATCGCACGCATCATGTTGTTATTTAGACTGATATAGCAAGATGGCGGTGTAAGCGGGCGTACCGTTCTTAGCCTCAAATTTTTCGCTTCATCTTCAGAGCAATTTCTTTCAATTCAGCCTACACTTGCGCTCCGTTTTTTTTGAGCCCTCGCCATGTGGTTTCGTAACGCACGCCCCTATAAATTGCCCAGCCGGTTAGGCATTGATGCCAGCGAGTTGTCACAGCGGCTCTCTCGTCGTCCGTTTGTTCCTTGCAGGCCGAGTCAGCCCACCTCCAGCGGATGGGTAGCCGCGCTGTCTGACGACGCCACAGATTTTGTGCACAAGTCGGGGGATTATTGGCTGGTGCGACTGCAGCGTGAGGAGCGCTTACTGCCTGCGTCGGTCATTCGTAGCGAGGTCAATAACCGTATTCAGGAGATACAGGCGGGTCAGGGCCGACGCGTTCAGCGTAAAGAGCGCTTAGACATTGTCGATGAAGTCACGCAGGACTTTCTTCCTCGCGCCTTTACAAAGTCTCAGTATTTGGAAGGACTCATAAACGATCGCGAAGGTTGGGTTTGGGTGAATACGGCGAGTGCGGCGCGGGCCGAGGACTTTCTATCGCTGTTGCGCGAGGGGCTGGGTAACTTGCAGGTGACGATTCCCGATACGCAAAAATCACCGGTTATTGCGATGAGCCAGTGGGTCTTGAACGGCGGGCTCCCCGACGGCATGAGCTTGGGTGGTGACGCCGATTTGGAGGACCCTCACGAGGAGGGGGGCGTGGTACGCGCGCGGGGCGTTTATCTTGAGTCCGATGAAATCCGCAGCCACATCGAAAGTGGCAAGCAGGTCGTGCGGCTCGCCTTGTCGTGGCAGGACCAAGTTGATTTTGTCCTGGATAAAGACTTAAGCATTCGCCGAATCCGTTTCAGCGATGAGTTAAAAGAAATAAACGATGAGCTCCATGAAGACAAGCTCGCCCAGCGCGATGCGGACTGTCTGCTCATGGGTGAGACGCTAGAGACGCTTCAAAAAGCCATCACTGCTCAGTTCGGTGGGTTAGCGAATGACTAATGCGCCAACGCCGGGTCCCTACAAGCATTATAAGCGTGGCGATGACTACACCGTCATAGACGTTGTTTTTCATTCAGAGACTCAGGAAGCTTTGGTTCTCTACCGTGCTGAATATGGTGAGCGGCAGCTATGGGTGAGGCCACTTGAGATGTTTGTCGAGTCAGTTGTTGTGGATGGTCAACAGGTACCGCGCTTTCGATATGTGGGTGATTGACTTAGGCGCTACCTAAGAGTCGAGACCCCATGGTGTCCTCGGCGGAGCCGCCTTGCCCGTATAACGTAACGTTTGCCGCATCGGGCCTTAAAATGTTGAGCGCAGTGCGAGTTCGCTCACGTAAGCCGGCAACAAGCATGCCGTTTCGTTGATTGGCATTTTTACTTACCGCAGCCTTTTCGCGGAGCGCCTCAATATTTGTAAGCGCGGTGTCTTTAAGACCGTTGAAAAAGCCAGGGTGTGAGTCCACTTGCTGCTTTAGATTATCCCGAAGACCTAGCGACTCGCGCGCATGACGAGCTTGCGCATGCGCCGCAATCGCACGCTGTTTTGCCGCAACGGCCTGTTCAAGCCTCGCTGCATCCGAACCCAGCAGCGCCTCGTGCTCGATATCGAGCGTTTCAACAACCCGAGTAAGCGTTTCTAGCTCGTTGGCAAGTGCTGCCGCAATGGCTTCAGCACTGGATGCGTGACTATCAGCGTTAAACATCATTACAGCAGTTCTTTTTCCATTGTCATAAGTGCGTCAGCGATACGGTCCGCATCTACTTCGTAACTGCCATCAGCAATTTGCTCTCGGATAGCTTCTACGCGCTCTAAATCGACGCCTTCGGCGGCATTTACCTCAGCTTGAAGCTCTGACAGCCTTGCAGCCGTATCAGTGAGTTGCACTGAATCCGCTGGCTTGGTTGCCGCTGACGCTGATGAAGAAGCCGCCGTTTCATCGCTGCGAACGCGCGCTTCCTGTCGTTCAGGGTCAACGCGTAAACTCGCTTTTGCTCCTGATATATCAATAGGGCTCATTGTTCTCTCCACGGCCATGGGCCGTTAAATTTGTTTCCTGCGATGAGTGTAGCGGCACATCTTTCATAAACTTTAGTTTTTTTTTCATTTTCTAGTTCACCAATACACTGCCCGATGCCAAGACTAGGCCCTCGACCCGTTTGCCGGAGCTTAAGTTCTTAACGTAGAGGCGATCACCAACGCCACCACGGCCTAATGACTTGCCCTGCATATGCACTTTCAGGCCCGCAGCTTGTGCGACTAAGTCTACAGTTTGGCCCCGCTCAATGATCTTGGGTGATATGAGGTCGGACGAGCGCACCAGCTGTCCGGAGGCCAAGTCTCGCCTAGCTTCCCGTCCAACGATGTCTTCAGGCTTTGTTATGAAGCCTACGAGGTCTTGCGTCACGCTGCGGTCCGCGAATAAGAGATCTCCTTCGCCAATAACGCTACCTCTTGCAATGGGTGTGTTCAGCGTCGGTATGGTCACGATGGCAGAGACGGTAGCTCGTGCATACACGGTCCAGGGCTCGGGACTTAAGCAACGAATGCCGACACTGGTTTGGCCTAATGTGCGCTTAGCAACCGTGGGTATAACCGATAAGGGTTCGCCGCATTTGGTGAGGCGTAATCGCGTATCGACAGGACGAACCGCCACTTCTACACGCTGATAGCCTTGCGCCAGCGCCCGTGCTTCCGCGACACGCGCTGCGGTCGCTCCGATGCTCGACACAGACTGTGTCTCAGCAAAGACCTGAGCGCCAAGCCCTATCAAGCCACTACCTAGCAGTATGTTTATCAGTATGCGTTGCATTCGCCGCTCCAATCACTGTCGTGAACGATTCCGAGAATGCAAAGAGGATGCCAACTTTCCCAGAGCCGCGTTACATAAAGGCTTCAGGGTGAGGGGTGGGACCCCAAAGTCAAAATTTTCACGTGTTGATCAATTCGCGCGTCAAAACCTTGGCGGCCGCCCAATTTGCATCTTAAGTAACTGATTTTTATGCCAAAAAAAAATTGGCACGCCTTTTGTATGTGGCAACTACGAGAAAACGCGTCAAAAAGAGCGAATTATGTCAGGAACAGGTATCGATAAAGCATTGGGAATCTCCCCGCAGGTGTTGCAGCTGCGCATGCAGCGAATGAATTTGCTGACCACCAATATTGCCAATGCGAACACGCCAGATTACAAAGCGCGCGACATTGATTTTCGTGCCTCACTTGAAGCCGCGCGCGATGCACAAGCGTCGATGCATGCCACGAATAAGCGCCACATTCCGCTTGCGGGTGGCGGTGTACAACCTGACGTTTTGTACCGAACCCCATCGCAAACATCGCCCGATGGCAACACGGTTGACGGGCATCAGGAACACGCCGCATTTATGGATAACGCCTTGCGTTATCAAGCCAGTCTACAGCTGCTGGATAGCCGCATCAAAGGTATCAAAAACGCCATTAAAGGAGAGTCATCATGAGTTTGTTTGATGCTATGGGCATCGCCAGCACAGGTTTGACCGCGCAGTCCGTTCGACTCAATACCATCGCCTCAAATATGGCGAATGCAAACACGGTCGCGTCGAGTGCTGAAGAAGCCTATGTAGCGAAAGCGCCGGTATTTAACGCCGTGTTGGACACAGAGCTCGAGTTTGCTGAAGACGCCATGCTGGGCGTTAAGGTAGAAGATATTGTTGAGGTAGGAGGTCCTGCCCGCCAGGAATTCAATCCTTCTCACCCGTTGGCGGATGAGAACGGTTACATCTATCGACCCGACATCGACGCGACGACCGAAATGGCCAACATGATGCAGGCTTCCAGGTCTTATCAGAACTCAGTTGAAGCCATTAATACCGCTAAGCAATTGGCACTACGAACGCTGACACTCGGTAAGTGAGGAGCTTGATATGTTAAGTACATCACCAATGGATTTATTCGCGCCCGCTAATGCACGGGGTGCTGACCGGTCAGGTTCGACGCGCGTCGAGGACATGGGATCTGAGGACTTCCTCGCGCTCATGATTGCTCAGATGAAGCACCAGGACCCTACCGAGCCCATGGATCAAATGGCGTTCATGAGTCAGATGGCCCAGTTTGGAACGGTCTCTGGTATTCAGGAGCTCAACGGTTCGTTTAATGGCTTGAGCGATTCGATATCGAGCGGCCAAGCAATGCAGGCTTCCAGCCTCGTTGGACGCAGCGTGGCAACGCCTTCGAGTACAGGCGCGCTTGCACCTATTGGGCTCAATTCTGAAGGTTCACCGGTTTACGCATTAAAAGCGTCCGTGGACATGGGTGTTGGAGCCGATGGAGGCCAGTTCTTCGTTCACAATGTCCAGGGCGATGTCGTGTTCACTGGCAATTTACCTGCGGGCACCGGATCGGTTCCTGTTCTTTGGGATGGTGTGGACTCCGACGGGCATCAGCTACCACCTGGTGACTATTACTTATCCGCGGAATTAACCAACGGAACGAGCGTTCGCGAGGGCCGTGTCTACGGACACGAGCAAGTGCTCAGCGTCTCGATTAGCGGCAATAACCAAATCACATTAAACCTCGCGAGCGGGCGCACCATTGATGCGGCCGACGTCCGAGAATTTTTCTAGCGAGTAATTCAGTAGCAAGTAGAGGATCTATAAATGGCTTTTAGTACTTCATTATCAGGTGTTAACGCAGCCCAGCAGACGATGGACGTTGTGAGCAACAACATTGTGAACGCGGGAACCATTGGCTTTAAGAAAGGAGAGACCGAGTTTGCGGAAATTTACGCGTCGTCTCTTCAGGACTCTGGTCAAGGCGCGGGTCAGGGTGTTGCGCTTACTACAATACGGTCAGATTTCAGTCAGGGGGAGTTCTCCTTTACTACAAGCGCACTCGACCTTGCCATCGACGGTAGCGGCATGTTTGTTCTCAGCGACGGTGATGAGGCGCTTTATACCCGAGCTGGCTCATTTCGTATCGACGGAGAAGGCTATGTGGTGAGCACGAGCGGAGCGCGTGTTCAGGGATTCCAGCCAGACCAAAACGGTGTGATCACGCCTGCAATTAACGATCTCCAAATTAGTTTGGATCTGATGCAGCCCCAAGCGACGACCGAAGTAGCGTTCTCGGGCAACCTCGACACGCGGACCGAACCTGCGCTGACGCCCTTCTCTGCAGGCGATACCGACACCTATAACTTTTCGACGTCAACGACCATTTACGACTCTACCGGTACGCCTCATCAGCTCGATATTTATTTCGCTAAGGCGGCCGAACCTGATGGCACATACAATGTTTATGCAACCATTGACGGCGATTTGCAGCCTGAGTCTGCATCGATGACTTTTGATGGTACCGGGTCGTTGACGGCTGACTCTGATCAGCAACTCGAAATCCTAACGTTCGCTGCACTGGGAGCAGATCCACAAACCTTTACGATTGATCTCGCCTCGACCAGCGGATTGGGTGCTGAATCGAGCACGCAAACCTTGTCACAAAATGGCTTCAAGCCAGGTGAGGTTGTGTCATTTGAATTTGACGATACGGGAACCGTTTACGCGCAGTACACCAATGGTGAAATTCGCGCTATGGGGCAAGTGCTCTTGGCTAATTTCATCAACCCGTCAGCCTTATCACCCGCCGGTAATACCAACTACCGGGCGAGCGAGGGTTCGGGTATTGCTGTAGTGGGTAAGCCGTCGACAGGTTCTCGGGGTTACATCCGTCCCTCTGCACTGGAGGTGTCAAACGTGGATATCACCCAGGAGCTCCTCGCTCTGATTGAAGCGCAGCGAAACTTCCAGTCGAGCGCTCAGGCCATTCAGAACGAAGACGAGATGTCTCAGTCCATCCTTAATATTCTTTAAGAGTGAATAGACCGTCATGAACAGTGTTATCCAAATAGCGGCCGAAGCCGCGCGAAAGGTCAGCCAAGCTCAGGCTCTCGTCACCAATAATTTGGCGAATGCGGGAACCACAGCTTTTAAAGCCGATCTCTACGCGGCCCAAGCAACGTATCTCGGCGCTGATAGCCGAGATGCGAGCGCTATTCCAAGCACGCCCGTATCAGCTGTCGACTTTGGTGGCGGCAGTTTGGTAGCAACGGGCCGTGACCTTGACGTTGCCATTAACGGACAGGGTTGGATGCAAGTCATTACGCCGCAAGGAGAGCAGGTACTGAGCCGGCGCGGTGACCTTCGCATCGAGAACAACGGTAATTTAATCGATGCGGCCGGCAACCAAATTATGGGTGAAGGTGGACCGATAAACCTTCCGCCAGCGACCTCAGTCAGCATTGGAATGGACGGAACCATTTCCCTTATTCCACTAGGCGAGGCACCTGTTGCCAGTGCAACCATCGATCGAATTTTATTGGTGAACCCAAATCCTGAAAATTTAGAGAAGGGATTAGACGGTCACATCAGAGCTAATGCCAACGCAAATCTCGAGCCCGATGCAGCGGTAACCGTTGTTGTGGGTTCGCTTGAAACATCAAACGTGAATTCAGTGGCTGCCATGGTGCAGATGATCGAGCTATCTCGCAGCTTCGAAAGCCACGTGAAAGCCATGCAATCAGCCGATGAGCTTGATAATTCCAGCGCTTCAATTATGAGGCTTGAGTAGCCATTACATTGGCTTAGGAGAAAACAATGACCCAGTCACTATGGATTGCTAAAACAGGTCTCGACGCCCAACAGACAAAGATGGCGACGATTTCAAACAACTTAGCCAATGTCAGTACGAATGGTTTTAAGCGAGGTCGCGCTATTTTTGAGGACCTGCTTTACCAAAATGTGCGTCAAGTGGGCGCCCAGTCGTCGCAAGACACCCAGCTTCCCTCGGGCCTTCAAGTGGGTACTGGTACGCGAGTAGTAGCCACAGAGCGGGTTTTCACTCAGGGCAATTTAGTCACGACTGACAACGCGCTCGACATTGCGATTCAGGGTCGAGGATTCTTCGAAGTTCTGCTTCCTGATGGCACTCAGGCCTTTTCACGTGACGGATCGATGCATTTAAACAATCAGGGTCTGCTGGTGACGTCAGCGGGCTATCAACTTCAGCCGCCTATTACGGTTCCTCAGGATGCGCTGAGCGTCACCATTGCGCCCGATGGCACCGTTTCCGTTCAGCAGCCGGGTGCACCACAGGCCACCCAGGTGGGACTCATTCAGTTGACCGACTTTATTAACCCTGCGGGGCTTCAAGCGCGGGGTGAAAACTTGTTTTTAGAGACCGGCGCCAGTGGTGCGCCGTTGCCGTCTAACCCGGGTCTGAATGGCCTTGGCACATTGCAGCAAGGTTTTGTCGAGGGCTCTAACGTCAACGTGGTGGAAGAGATGGTCAACATGATTGAGACACAGCGCGCCTACGAAATGAATTCCAAAGCCATCTCTACAGCAGACCAAATGCTGCAGTACGTATCACAGAACTTATAAACACGAGGTTTAGGAGAGCGACATGAATCTGCCAAAGACTGTTACACCCGTGTTGACACTGTTGCTGTTGAGCGGGTGCGCGGGTATCGAAGGGAAAAGTCACCCGGCGTATGCGCCTATGCAACCAATTGTTTACACGCAGCCCAAAGAGGGCGTGACCCAAGGCAGCCTGTACAGCGAGCAACGTGGTATTTCGCTCTTTTCTGACACTCGCGCACGGGCCGTGGGCGACATTATTAGCATCGTGCTTTCTGAGTCGACACAGGCCTCCAAAAACGCAGGGACAGCCATTGGTCGTGACTCGGGAATCGACGTAGCAAAGCCGACGTTGTTTGGGCGGGAAAATCCGGACTTTGCAGTCGACGGCTACACAGGCTTAACGCTTGAGCAGAGTATTTCGTCAAGCTCTGAGTTTGCCGGTAATGGCTCGAGTAACCAGTCAAACTCACTCACCGGCGCTATTGCCGTTCAGGTGGCCAGAGTCCTCCCCAACGGTAATCTCATTGTTCAAGGTGAGAAGTGGTTGGCGCTTAACAAGGGCGAGGAGTTCATTCAGTTGCGCGGCATTGTCAGGCCGCAAGATATCAGCGCCACGAACACTATCCCTTCGACTTTGGTCGCCGATGCACGCATCTCTTATGGCGGTACGGGCGTGATCAGTCGTGCCAATTCGCCCGGCTGGTTTTCAAAATTCTTCAACAGTCCGTTGAACCCTTTCTAAGGAGATCCTTATGTTGAAGCGATCAATTCTTCGAATGTCAAAACCGATTTTTGCTACGGCACTCGGATACCTCGTGTTGGTGCTTGCGCTGACAGTAATATTGCCCAAAAACGCCCACGCTGAGCGCATCAAAGATATTGCGATGGTGGAAGGGGCGAGGAGTAATCAGCTCGTAGGCTTTGGTCTGGTTGTTGGTCTTGATGGGACCGGCGACCAGGTAACCCAGACGCCGTTTACGATTCAAGCGGCGCGAAGCATGCTGCAGCAGTTTGGCGTTAATTTGCCCCCCGGCATTAACCCACAGACTAAAAATATGGCGTCAGTTATGGTGACAGCTGACTTGCCCCCATTCGCAAAACCTGGCCAGACCGTTGATGTAACGGTCTCATCAATGGGTAATGCAGGCAGCCTTCGCGGTGGTGAGCTGTTACTCACAGAGCTCAAGGCTGGCAATGGGCAGATCTATGCGGTTGCACAGGGTGGCTTGGTTGTCTCTGGCTTTGGTGCAGACGGAAATGACGGGTCGCGCATCAGCGTAAACACCAAAGCGGCTGGCCGTATTCCAAATGGTGCGATGGTTGAGCGCGAGGTGGTGAACCCCTTTAGTGACGGCAGCAATAAACTGACTTTTCATCTTCACGAGTCAGACTTTACGACGGCTCGCAACATGGCGTCGGCAGTTAACAGCATCATGGGCTCTGGCACAGCCACAGCGCTTGATGGTGTATCTGTTGAAGTCTTAGCGCCCACCGATGCCGGTGAGAAGGTGGCCTATCTAGCAGAGTTGGAAAATATTGAAGTGTTAAAAGCGGCTGCGGCGGCAAAAGTCATTGTCAATGCGCGCAGCGGCACCATTGTTATTGGCTCAGAGGTCATGGTGAAAACGGCGGCTGTGGCGCACGGTAACTTGACCGTCACCATTGATGAGAGCTTTGTCGTTTCGCAGCCAGGTCCCTTTGCAAGTTCAGCAGAGACCGTCGTTCTACCGCAGACAGAAATCAATATTGAGAACGAAGAGGTAAGGATGTTCGTCATGGAAGAGGGTGTGAGCCTTCAGGAAATTGTGACGGCAGTGAACCGTGTCGGTGCAGCCCCCGGTGATCTCATCGCCATTCTCGAGGCCTTACAGCAGGCAGGTGCGCTCAGTGCGCAGCTGATCGTGATCTAGGAGGCGGTATGACGGGCGCAATTTATTCTGACTTTACCCAATTTGGCTCGCTAAGAGCCGAGGCGACTGAAAACCCTAATGTAGCGGTTGAAGAAGTAGCCGCGCAGTTCGAATCGCTGTTTCTTCAGCAAATGCTTAAGACCATGCGTGACGCCACGGTGAAAAGTGATCTCATGAATTCGGACAGTACGGACACCTATCAATCTATGGCAGACCAGCAGCTCGCGCTTCAGCTATCGGAGCAGGGCGGCATAGGTTTGGCGCGCATGATGGTGGAGCAAATGCAAACTAAAGGCATGGTTTCTGCGGGGCGTTCCGAGGAGTCTAGCCTCGGTCTATCGACCGGCGGAGCGGCTGCCGCGATGAGGTTGGACGCAGCGAAACCTTATTACGAAGGAGGCGAGGGATAAGCCATGGCAGGAATTTTTGATGTCGGTGCTTCTGCGCTGTCTTCGCTTCAACGAGCGATTGCGACCACCGGCCACAACATTGCTAACGCCAACACCGAGGGTTATAGCCGACAGAACATTACGTTTGTCACCCAGGAGTCCGAGTTTGTAGGTGGGCAAGCGTTTGGTACGGGTGTAAAGGTCGGTGACGTCTCTCGCTCCTACGACCAGTTCCTAACCGATGAGCTTCGTGATCGGACCACCGCTAGAAACTACCACGACTTTTATTACGGCACGTCACAGCGGGTCGACAGTTTATTTGCCGACGCATCAACCGGTTTAAGTGTGGCTATGGATAACTTCTTTGTCGCGGTCGATGCCGTTGCGACCAGTCCATCCTCTTTGCCTGAGCGCCAGGTCTTGATCTCAGAAGCGGAAATGCTGGCCAGCCGCTTTAACTACATGGACGAGCGGCTGGGCAGTATCTATACAGAAACAACGTCTCGCATGTCGAGTAAAGCAAACGATATTAACCAGTTCGCACAGGAGTTGGCGACGCTCAACGAGCTCATTCAGCGTTTTGCTAGCGAGTCATCGGCGATGCCCAACGACCTGCTCGATAAGCGCGACCTGACACTGCTTGAGCTAAGTAAGCTCATCAACGTCGACGCGCAAGAGCAGTCGGACGGGTCCGTCAACGTGTACGTGGGCGATGGCATACGTTTGGTGGTGGGCTCGTTCGCTGAAAGCGTCCGCGTGACCGGAGAGCGAACCGGTGACGGACGTCCCAGTGTTTTCATTACAACACCGGGCGGCGCCGAGGATAACGTTACCAGTAACATGACGGGTGGCGAATTAGGTGCCGCGCTGGATGTGGCAAGTAACGTCGTATTTCGTGCACGGCGAGAACTCGGACTGTTAGCCATCGGACTTGCCTCTATTGTGAATACACAGCATGCGCAGGGCGATGACTTATCCGGTGAGCCAGGCGGTCCGTTCTTTGGTGATTTTGGTACGCCAATGATCGGCACAGGACAAAACTCAGGCCTGTCGGAAGTTTCGTACGTCATTGACGAGCCACTGGCGCTGACCGGTGATGCCTACCAGATAAAATACGGTGTGGCAGGACCGGTGCTGACAAACCTGACAACAGGTGAAAGCCAGGCGGTAACCGGCGATTCTGTGTCCATTGACGGCTTCACCATTACCCTCAGTGAATTTGCTGAAGGCATGGAGGGCGATGAGTTCCGCATTGCACCCACCGCGGACGCTGCAGGGCTTATGCGTGTGGTGATTCGCGCACCCGAAGACGTAGCCGCGGCCGCGCGCGGCGGCTCGGTCGGTGACAACCGCAATATGCTCACTTTATTTGATATGCGCCAAACCGGCTCGTTTATTAACACCAATCGCAGTGTCGACGATATTTACCGAGACACGCTCTCTCACGTGGCGGTGGAGACGCGAACCTCTAAGTCCAGCGCCTCTTTGGAAGAGACCCTGCTTCGCGCCGCAACAGACCGGCGCGACAGCATTCAGGGCGTCAACCTCGAAGAGGAAGCGGCAGATCTCGTCCGCTATCAACAGGCCTACCAAGCTGCAGCCCAGGTAATCGCTGCCGCTAACCAGGTATTCGATACATTATTAAGGGCGACTGAACGATGATTACGCGCATGTCTTCCGCGCAGCTGCAAAATGCAGGCTTGCGCGCAATCACAGATGCACAGACTAGATTAGCGAGTCTTCAACAGCAGGTGGCGACAGGTAAAAAGCTGCAAAGCGCGGCGGATGACCCAAACGCGGCGGTTCAGCTTCTCGAGCTGCGCTCTGAGCTCAGCCTTATGCAAACTCACCA
Source organism: Candidatus Paraluminiphilus aquimaris (assembly GCF_026230195.1). NCBI lineage: Bacteria > Pseudomonadati > Pseudomonadota > Gammaproteobacteria > Cellvibrionales > Halieaceae > Candidatus Paraluminiphilus > Candidatus Paraluminiphilus aquimaris. The sequence continues at coordinate 684,941 of NZ_CP036501.1, forward strand.
AGAGAACATGACCTTGGTAAACGCAGCACTGTCTCAAGAAGAGTCGGTGATTAGCAGCGTTAATGATGCGCTGAATCGCGCGCGCGAACTTTCGATTCAAGGCCGAAACGAAATTTTGGCGCAGTCTGACCGCGAGGCCATTGCGACGGAAATGGACGGGTTACGAGAGCAACTTTTGTCGCTTGCCAACAGCACCAACTTCAACGGTGAGTCTATTTTCGCCGGCTCAAGAACCGACGCGCCTGCCTACTCAGAAGAAGGTGTATTTCAAGGCGATGACCTCGTCCGAGAAATTAATATTGCGCGAGCGGTCACCATTAAGCTCGGCCATACGGGTACCGATGTTTTCGAGCGCGGTGAGGGTGAGCCCAATGTATTCCAGATTATCGCAAACTTGGCCGAAGCGCTGCGGCTCCCAGCAGAAGAGGGCTCTGAGAGACTTGATGTTATGCAAGCCAACTCCATTGCGCTTGATGCATCTATCGACCAAATAGCGAGTTTGAGAACGTCCATCGGTACGCGCATGACGCTGTTAGACGATCAGCTCGCGCTTAACGACGGTCTAACCTTTGAGCTTACAAAGACAATGTCGAATCTAGAAGACTTGGACATGCCGAGTGCGATCAGTGAGCTAAACCTCAAAATGGTGACCCTACAAGCCGCACAGCAGACCTTCGTAAAAACGCAATCAATGACCTTGTTTGATTATCTTTAAGGCATCTTGAGGTCGCACGAAATCGTAAAAGAGACCGTGTTTTTAACGTTTACTGTTCATGGTCTCGCTGTCCGTTGCTACGGTTGCTAACTACATAGCCAGCTCCTGCGCAGCCTGCCTATTTTTTTACAAGCTTTCATGGGCGACGCTTTGCGCCCATCTGTTTAGCCGTCAATTTTTCTAGCAACGTTGCACCATAGCGATTTAGATGGCGCTCTCCGCTCTCCTTTCTTTGCTCATTACTTGGGACGAGAGCTCCTAAAATTTTTTTCTAAAGCTTCTCTTCTCTTCGCCGCTAATTGGGGTGTCCGGGGAATTATCCCCGACAATTTATCCACAACGGCGCGCGCAGCGGGCCACAAGGAGAGAAAAAATGGCATTGGGAATTAACACAAACCTCGCATCTCTGAGTGCGCAACGCGCGTTGAACACCACTCAGTCTGATACGAACACGGCGATGCAGCGCCTGTCGACCGGTCTTCGCATTAACTCTGCGAAGGACGACGCGGCGGGTATGGCAGTTGCTTCACGTTTTACATCACAGATCAGCGGCATGCAGCAAGCGTCTCGAAACGCAAGTGACGCCGTGTCGATGCTGCAGAGCGCAGAGGGTGGACTTCAGTCAATCACTGACAACCTTCAGCGGATTCGGGAGCTGGCCGTTCAGGCGTCGAGTGATTCAATTACTGACACTGACCGGGCTTACCTCAACACAGAAGCAAGCCAGCTGGTTGCGGAAATTGAGCGCGTTGCTGATACCACAAAATATAACGGTACTTCGCTTCTGAAGGGAGACTACAGCACAACTGGTAGCGGCTTAACCTTCCAGGTGGGTGCGGACAATACTGCAAACGACCGTATGGAAGTTACTATCGGTGATTTTAACAAGGACAAGCTTGGTAGAAGTTCGACAGCCACTTCTGGTGCGCTTTCTGTTACCCAGGCAACGACTGGAACTGGTCAAGTTACGATTAAGGTCGGCAGTGGAGATGCTAAAGACGTGGGAGCCGTTACGGCTGGCACCAACTTGGCGGGCGCCTACGCAACGGCTGTGACAAACAATACCGACGCTACTGCTACCGCAGGCGCTGCTGTGCTTGAGTTCAACCTCGGCGCCGTCACGGCTGCTGATGCGAGCAATGATGTTACCATTACCGTCACGAGCGGTGGACAATCAAGCGATTTAAACCTGACCGCAAATACGGCGGCAGCCTCTATTGATTTATCAACAGCAGTGGCCGCAGTTAATACTGCAAATGGTAATTCAAACTTGACCCTCTCGGGCACTAATGGAACCGACGCGAAAATCACCTCTGCCGATGGTTCTGACGTTTCTATTACCATAACTAAAGTGGGCACTGGTGCTATTGCAGCTTCGACAGCGGAAGGAGCGGCCATTACAGCGGGTGGTGGCGCGACAACTGCTTACGGTACGGTTACTGTCACGGGTTCGGATGATATCACATTTGGCGGTTCAAGTGAGACATACATCGGAGCAACTGATGGTCAGACAAATGCTGCGACCGCTAACGCGTCGACAGGCGTTGATCAAATTAAAGTGGATAGCCAGGCTAACGCCCAAACGGCGATCGACATCGTTGATCGTGCATTGAAGGACGTTAATGAAGGCCGCGCAAATCTGGGTGCTTTCCAGTCGCGTTTCGAGTCAGTTGTGTCTAACTTGGACTTGGGTGCTGAGAACGCAACTGCAGGTCGTTCACGAGTGCAGGATGCGGACTTCGCGGTTGAGTCAGCCAACCTTGCTAAGAACCAGGTACTCCAGCAGGCTGGTATGTCTGTCTTGGCCCAGGCTAACGCCTTGCCACAGCAGGTACTTGCACTGCTTCAGTAAGTGGTTTGAGCAAGTAGTTAGGCTTGGGGCGGGTCGTGCAGGAGTGCGACCCGCTTTTTAGCCTCAGCATGAATTGTTGTGAGTTGTTTTAGTTGCAATTTACGTAAAGGAGAAGAGGTATGGCAGCGTCAATAACAAACGTCGCGGCGCCGCAGGTGGCGAGCCCCGTACCTAAACCGGTACCGGCGGCGGAGACAAAAGCCACTCAGGCGGTGACCGAAGAGGCCGTTCCACAGGTTCAGCCTATTGAAGTCGACACGGCAGATAGCCGAGAGGAGACACAGGAAGATATCCGTGAGGCAGCTGAAGTGCTGCGCGAGGCGGTAAACCGTTACTCGCCTTCGCTTGCGATCGATGTAGATGAAGAGCTCAACAAGACTGTTGTGACGGTGATGGATGCTGATACCAACGAGATCATTCGGCAGATCCCATCCCAAGACTTATTAGATGTTGCTCGTGCTATTAAGCGCTACGGCGTTGATGCTCTCGGTAGCGACTACGTGAACGGAATTCTTCTCGACGAGTACAGCTAACAGTTGGCACGCAATGTGCTTTGTTTGTGGTAACTGCCTGCGGGCACCTTTATTCGTCAATAAACCGACACCCCTCTGAGTGTCGACTTTAGGGAGAGCGTCATGCTGACCAGCACAGGCATTGGTTCCGGCCTCGACATTGGCAGCATAGTGACTGCAATCGTTAATGCCGAGAGGCTCCCGCTGATGGCTCGTGTCGATGCGCGCCGCGCTGAAGTCGACACACTCGTTAGCGGATTTGGCATTTTGCAGACTCAGTTAGAGTCGATACGCGCAAACGTTACGTCACTGGCCGACGCTTCAAAACTAAAAGCCACACAAGCAAGCACCACGGACGCAAGCGCCGTAACCGTTGAGGCTTCATCCGCCGCACAGCCAGGCTCATACACTGTAAATGTGTCAGCGCTTGCCTCGGCACACTCGTTGGTTTCAGGCACCTTTGCCGCAACAACCGAGGTTGTCGGTTCGGGGACACTCTCCATTAAAGTTGGCACCGGCTCTGCGACAGAAATTACTGTTGCGTCAAATTCCACGGTTGCGGAAGTCCGCGATGCTATCAATGCCTCAAACTCCGGAGTGACCGCCTCAATATTGAAAGATGGCGCTTCCTATCGTTTGATGATCAACGCGGATGCAACAGGCGCCGCTAATACGATATCGATTTCGGTAGCCAACGATGGGGACAGTAGCAACGGCGACAATGCTGGGCTTAGTCAGCTGGCGTATAACGCTAATGAGGCTCATCTCTCGCAGTCACTCAGTGCAGCAGACGCGGCGTTTACCTTAAATGGCCTGTCGCTCACGTCTTCTACTAATCAAATTACAGACGTTGTTGACGGTGTGGACGTTACCTTGAGTTCGATAACAACGAGCTCCGTTTCAGTATCAGTTACCCGAGACAGCAGCAAGATTACTGGCTTTGTAGAGAGTTTTGTAAGCGCCTATAACTCTTACGTAGGCAGTGCAAAATCACTCATCAAATACGACGCAACGACTGGCGAGGCGGGTTCACTTCAAGGCGACGCGATGTCTCGCGCCATGCTGTCGCAGGTGCGAGGGCTGGTCACCGGTACGTATTCAGATGTCGGTGGTAATTACGATGCGCTGACTGACATAGGTGTCACGCTCCAGGCCGACGGGTCGCTAAAAATTGACAACGCAAAACTTGATACCGCGGTGCGGACTGACCTAGATTCGATTGAAAAATTGTTTGTTGGGCAGACGGTCTCCGGGACCACTCACAAAGGCTTGGCGGTACAACTTGACGAGCTGATGGATGGCTTTTTGGATGCTACCGGCTTGTTACCTGAGAAGCTTGAAGCGCTCGATGCGCGCATTGTCGATATTGAAAAAGACCGGGCGGTATTTGATGCCCGAATGCTAGCGCTCGAAGAGCGAACGTTAAGAAAATTCAATGCCATGGATTTGTTGCTGGGTGAAATCACCTCAACCGGCGACATGCTCAAGGCGCAATTAGACGCATTGCCAGGGTTTGCAAACCTGCGGCAAAGCGGCAGTCGTTAATTAAATTCAAAAGGGGCAAGTTACGATGACACAGGCAGCATTAGCGGCTTACGGAGAAGTAAAAGTTCATTCAGCCATTGAGGGCGCCTCGCCCACTGAGTTGATTTCGATGCTGTTCGATGGTGTCTCATCTCGACTTAATCAATCGTTAACAGCCATTGAGTCGGGTGACATTCCTAAGAAGGGCGAACTCATCAGCCAGACCATCAGCATTCTCGAGTACCTGACGGCGGTTTTAGACGAGCACAAAGCACAGGAAGTTGCAGACAATTTGAGTGGCCTTTATCGCTACATGGTCACGACATTGTTAAGCGCCAATATCAACAACGACACCACGGCGATCAAAGAAGTCATTTCCTTAATGACCGAAGTGCGTGACGCCTGGTCAGAGATGATGAAAAACGAGGCTGCCCAGTAATGATGTTTGAGCGAGCAGAGATTTTTCGCGAGGCTAACGAGCGTGTGGCCGGCCCCCCTGGGCTACTGGCCGCAATTATTGGCATTACCAGCGAGATGCTTGCCGCTGCGCAAGCTAACGAGTGGGAGAGCGTCACGACAGACGAAGTGCGTCGCCGTGCTTTGTTAGATCAATGTTTTGCTGAGCCCGTAAAGCCTGAATATTCCGAGGTGTTTGCCGAGGCGCTGGCAGTCTTACTACATATGAACGAAGAGCTGACGGAGTTACTTCGCTTTGCGAAAGGTGACCTGCTTAAGAGCATGGAACTCAAAAGCGTAAATACAGGCTCCTCGCAAACGCCGAGTCGGTCGATTGGCCATTACCTTGATGTCAAAGAGGCTGAGTAACGAGATATGGTTCGCTGCGCTTTTTGGCTGATCGGTTAATTGCCAATGTGCTCGCCGACTCGTGAAATACACGCAAGAAATAAGAGGGTTTTATGAGTATGACCCGATGGTTTATGGGTGTTGCTGCGGCGCTGCTGTCAGGCTGCGGAAGCAGCGATGGGCAACCTAATGTCACTGTCTCGCTCAGCGCCTCGCCACTCACTGTTGTGGCAGGTAACCCGATAACCCTTAACTGGTCTAGCACCAATGCCACAGGCTGCACCGCTTCGGGTGGCTGGTCAGGGGGTAAATCGGCTTCTGGGAGTGAGACCGTTACACCGGAGGGCGCTGGAACCGTTGAGTATTCGATCAGCTGTCGTGGAGAGGGTGAGGCTTACGGCCGCGCCGTGAGCGTTGAGGTATTGCCCGTGCTAGAGGTCGCTGCCACCGATAGTGCATTATCTACGGCGGAAGACCTGATGGTTTCCGTGACCATCGACAATTTTTCCACCAATCGCGATGCGCTCGAGTCATTGGTGTATTCCATTAGCACGCAGGCCGTAAATGGCAGCGTAGCGCTCGACGGTGCTGAGCTTACTTACTCGCCGGCACAGGACTATTTCGGTAGTGACACCTTTGAGATTGCCGCGTCTGCCGAAGGCATCACTGCCTTTGCAAACTACAGCGTCTCGGTAAGCCCTATTAATGACGCGCCGGTTATTACCCTGACAGCCAATGGATTACCCACTGACATTGGACTGGATGTTCTTTGGGCCGACCCTGACTTCGAAGTAACGGCAACGGTTTCCGATGTGGATACGGCTTTGAGTGAGCTTGCTTACAGCGGCACACTAGACGGTACCTCGGTGACTGTTGAGGTGACAGAAACTACCGTCACGCTGAGTGTGCCTGCAGATTATGTTGCAGGCCCCAGCAATGCGACGCTTTCAGTGACCGACGGCACCAATGAGGCTGAGGCCAGTCTCGATTTCTGGGGTGCGCAAATCATGGCGAACAGCCCAAACCGTGCGCGAGTAACACAGCTGTTTGGCGATGTGCGAAACCCAAACCGGCAAATTGATCATTACGTTTACCTCGACGGCATCTCTGATGGGGCCTTGCTGGCAGCCTCTTGGGAGGCACTGGCCTATTTCTACGACCAGTTCTTACCGGAAGGTGATACCAGTCGCGAGGCGCTTATTGACGAGCTTTTCAATCTTATTGTGATCGATTTTCCTCCTGGCGCGACAGATCCTATTGAGGTCACCACCGGTTGTGACGGTGTTGACGAGACCATCTACTGCATTGGCGATGTGGCCGGTCAGGCAATCCCATTTTTGGAAGACTTAGAGCTCTATGACGCCTTTGCGGACGTACTTCTCACGGCCGATATCTTTTCGGTTCTGACTGACGTGCCAGGACGCGGCGTTGCGATGGGTCGTTACAATATTCAGCCGCTAGTGAGCGCGAGCAACGAGCCCGATGCCTTTGGCCCGAACGAGATGTTGTGGGTCTTAAAGCACGAGCTAGGACACTCGTTTGGCTGGCTGGGCGACCACTACACCAGTGACTTCTTGGCAGAGCAGCCTAACGGTCTTCCGGCGAATGACTTCTCCAATTTATGGGGCACGGTGGATTTTTGGTACACCGACATCTCGACCGAAGATGAATACGAGAAGGTCAAGTGGCAGCACAAATTTCTCGAAACGACCTCGGTTCCCGGTTGGAACACGACCGACAATAAGACAAACGATGCTGTGGGTTATTGGGCGGGTTGTTACTACCACGACAAAAATTGTTTTAGGACCTCTTACAACAGCATCATGAACGGGGACTACACTTCGGGTACTGAGTTTGCCGATTGGCTGGAGTTCCGAACGGTGTCCGACGCCTTCAATTACGACCCTGTGGCAAAGGAAGCGCAATACCTTCGCGCTATCCATTTACAGGGCGCCAAATCCATTGACGTCACGCTCCCTGAAACCTCGTCCGATGGCTTAGTGGTAACGCACTCAGCGCGTCTCCCAACCGATTTGTTTGCGATCGACTGGTTTGTGAATGGTGAGTTGGTTAGTGACTGGTCAGCCTATGGCGCAACCCTGTCTGTTGGGACTCTCGCGGATGACTTTGTCCAAAAGGTGACTTTCCCAAGACCCTCATCAGCCACTGAAACCTCAATTGCCTACCGCATTCGTGATCTCAACGATGAGCCGGTGATAGAGGTTGTAGATGCGCTAGATGATTTTGCTGATGTTTACGGCGGGCGCTTCTCGTTTGAGGGCGGCTTTTACATTTGTCCTGAGACCAATACGGGCTGGGAGGGTGTCGCTGAGCAGTACTGCCACATCACGCTCAGCGCTTATCTGTCTGACGGCACAGTCATATACGATGAGACGAGCCGTGCAGCGTTGCTAGAGCGTTATCCTGACGTTACGCATTACATTGAGCGATCGGGCCTTGGCGCACAAGTCATGATCGATTGGTCACGTTTCTAGGAGAGCAGTTCGATGAAAACAGTTTCTTCGCAAGTTCTGGTAGCCGCGCTTTTTGCGTTATCCGCGTCTTTAGTGGTCAGTCCGTTTGCGCTAGCAACTGAGATGTTAATCAACCAGAAAACCGGAGCGGTTCGTGTTTTGGGGCACGCGCCTTCCAATCAAGTAGCGCTTCACAGCAGCCCCTCAGAGAAGAGAGAAAGTACTCGTGAGGCACGTGCGCAGACGGCAAAGCAACTTGCCGCGCGAAAAGGTCTGGACAGGCTGCCCGTAGGGGGGCTTTTGGCGATAACTAAATCCCACAAAGATTCAGTGAGACAAGTGGTCCTATTGGTGGGTGAGCGTGCAAGGGTCATGGACCGCCCGCTTCAAAAGAACGGTTTGCAAGTAACAGTAAGCGACGTTCTCTACACCCTGCCCGACTTTTTGACGAACGCTAACTCGGCTGGCAAGGTTGAAGTTGAGGTTTGGCAGAAAGTTGGTGATAGACAGTTCGCTTGGCTGATAGCGCTTTAATTTGAGACACTTCGCCACTGTGTGAGCTGAGTCACATTCCCTCGGAATTTGTGAGACCTCATTCATACTTGCGTCAAAAAACTGGCGCGCGCTTCCATGCGCTTTGATAGCTTGTTAGTGTTAGCCATCCGGCCTCGCCGGATGTGGATAAATCTAGGGATATCGACACGTGACCGTGACGGCCAAGAACACCACAGCGCAGCGCCACCTAAAGCACCTCGAGCGACGTTTGGTGGGTGTCAGTGACGCTGTTTCACAAGTTCGTTCCTTAGTTGCCAAAGTTGCTCCCACCGAAGCCACTGTTTTACTCCAGGGCGAATCGGGCACCGGTAAAGAGGTCATTGCCCGATTGGTGCATGACTGCTCGGAGCGTGCAGACGGACCGTTTATTCCCGTGAACTGCGGCGCTATCCCGGGCGAGCTCCTAGAAAGCGAATTGTTTGGTCATGAGAAAGGTGCGTTTACCGGTGCGGTTGCTAGCCGCAAAGGTCGTTTCGAATTAGCCGAAGGCGGCACACTGTTCCTTGATGAAATCGGCGACATGCCCTACGAGATGCAGGTCAAACTGCTCCGGGTGCTTCAAGAGCGCACGTTTGAGCGTGTAGGTGGTGGAAAAACCATCAAATGCAACGTGCGGGTTGTGGCAGCAACCCACCAAAATCTTGAGCAGCATGTTGAGGAAGGCAAGTTTCGTATGGACTTGTACTACCGTCTGAACGTATTCCCGCTAGACGTTCCGGCACTGAGAGAGCGGACGGCGGATATCGATGGGCTTGCGCAGCGGTTTATCGATAGTTTTTCAGCGCAAGGGCGCGGCGCTATCCGCTTAGAAGATGACGCGCTTGCACACCTTCGTCTTTATGCGTGGCCGGGCAACGTCCGTGAGCTGGGTAACCTGATCGAGCGACTGATTATTTTGAACACCGACGAGATGGTTTTTGCGGCTGACTTACCAGTCAAATACCAAAGTACTGAGCTCGCAGTTGCCGAAAGGCCTGAGAATCTCGAACCGCTACATGATCAATGGCTGGATAATGAGCCTGAGGATCTAACGGCTTTATTCGCGCCACCTCCGACAGTCCCTGTCGCACCTCCAACACCCGTGCATATTGAAGAGCCGATAAACTTGAAGGAGCACATGGCCGATACCGAGCGATCGCTCATTATTTCTGCTCTTGAACAGACAGGCTGGGTGAATGCTCACGCCGCCAAGCTTCTCACCCTACAGCGCACAACGCTCGTTGAGAAAATGCGCAAGTACAATATCAAGCAAGAATCGGATTCGTCAGAATTTCGTCGCGCCGCTAGCGAATAGCCGCTAAGCGTCTGTAATTTATAATAAAAAATCTATTGGCACATCGTTAGCTAACTAGTCTGTTGACAGAAATACGCGTCAAATTTGGCGCCTTGAAACAACAGGTTTAAGCATGAGTGATGTAGCGATTAATCAAGTTCTTGCCCAAATGCGCAGCATGCAGACGCTAGCGCAGGGCCAGAGCATTGGCTCAGAGTTGCGCGCGACTGAAGCGGTGTCCAGCTCCCAGTTCTCAAATCTCATGACCCAGTCGATAGCGGATGTAAACACCTCCATGCAAGAGTCAAAGGCTGTAACAGCGGCGTTTGAAAGCGGTGATCCATCTGTTTCGCTTGCTGAGGTAATGATTACGGCTCAAAAGGCCAGTCTTCAATTCACAGGAATGACGGAGGTGCGCAACAAATTGTTAACGGCGTACCAAGAAGTCATGAACATGCCGGTATAAGGAATAAGTTCGTATGGCGGATAACCCCGTTTTAGATCGTTTAAGTGGTTTCGCAGCTCAACCGGCGACGAGACAGTTGTCCCTACTTGCAGGCTTTGCGGCCAGTGTGGCCTTGGCCATTGGCGTAGTGAACTGGGCGAGTACACCTTCCTATGAGTCAGTCTACGGAGCCATGTCTCCGGCCGACAATGCGACGGCAATCAATGTTCTGCAAACCAACGGTATTAAATACCGGATGGAGCCAGGAACTGGGCTGCTGGAAGTGCCCTATGATGACGTGCTTCAAGCGCGAATGGCGCTGGCTAGCGAGGGGTTCCCGCGAAATGGCGGGGGTGTCGGTTTTGAGTCACTTTACGAAGAGCAGCAAATGGGGCTCTCAAGCTTTATGGAACAAGCGCGCTATCACCGAGCGGTTGAAGCGGAGTTGTCTCGTACTATTGCTGCGATGGATTCAGTGTCGGGCGCACGTGTCCATCTTGCTATCGCGAAGCAGTCCGCGTTTATGCGACGTGGCAACGAGCCGTCGGCGTCTGTCATGGTGAATTTATTGCCCGGTGTTCGGCTCAACGACCGCCAGCTTGCTGGAATCATTCACCTAGTGGCGTCGAGCATCCCAAATCTCGACTCTGATCGCGTGTCGGTAGTTGACCAAGGAGGTAAGCTACTCTCGAGCCAAGGCGAAGACACGGACTTTGGTTACACCTCCGAACAGTTCCGTTTGGCGCAGCAATTTGAAAACTCTCTTAGCGACCGTATTTTGGCTATTTTAGAGCCTATTCTGGGTCCCGGTGCGGTGCGCGCTCAAGTGACCGCTGACATGGATTTCACGCGCATCGAGAGCACCAACGAAATTTACGACCCGACCACCGTTTTGCGGTCGGAGCAAACCACACAGGACATTACTAATCGCGGAGCGGGCGGTCAAAACCCGGGCGATTTAGTTGCTCAGCCGCCTCAGCAACAGGCCGCTGCTGACCCAGCAGCACCGCAGGTTGCCCAAAATGTACCAGACCGCGAAAGCCTCAAAGAGACACGAAACTATGAGGTGAATAAAACGATTTCGCACACCCGGCGTGTCCCGGGAACCATTCAGAAGCTATCTGTTGCGGTGGTGGTTGATTACGTTCTTGACGAAAACGGTGAGCGCATAGCACTTGATCAAGCGCGCATCGACCAGATCACGGCGCTCGTAAGGGAGGCCATTGGGTTCTCGGTTGAGCGCGGAGACAGCGTTCAGGTCATTAACTCGCCCTTTGTCGCGCCGGCGCCACTCGAGCCTCTACCTGAGCTCGGACTTATGGAGCAGGCATGGGTGTGGGAGCTTGGGAGGGGTGTGCTCGCTGCGCTCGCAGTATTGGCGCTTATCTTTGCCGTGCTTCGCCCAATGGTTCGATACTCAACAAGCTACACGCCTCCTGCGCCCCCCGCGCCTTCGCGCCTCGAAAGTGCAATGGCGGACGCGACGACTGAGGGCGACACCTTGTCTTTGTCGAGCCCGGCAGATACTCCGGCTTCGATCCCTAAGCCCAACTATCATCAAAGTGTCGCGATGGCGCGCAATACAGCGGTAGAGCAACCCGTTAGGGCCGCCTATGTTGTTAAAAACTGGATAGCAGCAGATGGCTAATGAACTTAATTTAAAAGGCGCCGAGCGCGCAGCGATTTTCTTACTCGGTGTCGGTGAAGAGGCCGCAACTGAGATCATGCGTCACATGAGTGCGAAAGAAGTCCAGCAAGTGGGCGAGGCCATGGCCAGCATATCGAAACTCACTAATGCGCAGGTTGAGAGTGTGCTCGCGGATTTTCACGAAGATTCGGCCGAAATTAACCCGTTGGGACTCGAGGCGCCAGATTTCACGCGCCGAGTTATGACGTCTGCACTGGGGCAAGACAAGGCCCAAAATATACTCTCGCAGGTTTTAGAGAAACCGGATGAGCACAATGGCGTTGAGGCCCTCCAGTGGATGGCACCCAAGGCCATTGCTGAGGTATTGGAAGAGGAGCACCCTCAAATTGCGGCCACTGTTATGACTCAACTATACGACGAGCAGGCGGCGAAAGTATTGGAGTTACTCCCTGAAGAGATCCGCAAAGATGTCATTCTTCGAATAGCACGCATGGAAGAGTTGGATCCGCGAGCCATGGAAGAACTCGATCGTGTCCTAGAAAGTCAGCTGGGCAAGTTGCAACGAACACCGCCGAGAAAGGTGATGGGACCGGATAACCTCGCTGCCATCTTAAACGCTACCGACAGTCAGCTTGAGCAGGAAATGCTGGATGCGCTCACTTCGGTTGATGAAGGGTTAAGTGATGACGTTAAAGAAAAGATGTTCATATTTGACAGCCTTATGCAGCTCGACGACAAGGGCTTTCAGCGATTGGTTCGAGAAGTGGCGCAAGAAAACCTACTGACTGCCCTGAAAGGGGTCGATGATGTGCTGGCTGAGCGGTTTTTTAACAATATGTCTGAACGCGCGGCTGAGATTTTGCGTGAAGACATGGATGCGTCAGGGCCAGTGAAGCTGGCGGACGTTGAAGCGGCACAAAAAGAGATTGTTCGAACCGCGAAAAAGTTAGCCGATGACGGCGAGCTCATGATCGGTAAGGCGGCGCGAGATTATGTCTGAGTCAAACGTGCAGCGTTGGCAACCGCGTACTATAAGTGTTGTCTCTACGAGTAATAAAAGTCTCGAGGAGATTGCCGAGACAGCTAGGAAACAAGGCTACTCAGAGGGCTTTGCAAAAGGCCAGGCTGAGGCACAACGCAACGGCGAACAGGCAGCCGGAGAATTAGCAGCTTTATGGCGTTCAATGAAGAAGCCAATGGCTCATCAGGATAATGAAGTAAGCGAGCACTTACTTTCGCTTGTAATTTCGCTTGCTGGGGCGGTTGTAGAAAGAGAATTAACGACTGACGCTGAGTTTATAAAGTCGACGCTTGATGCGGCGCTTATGCATCTTTCCGAAAGCGAGGCGTCACTCACTGTGACGCTTAATCCTGCAGACAAGGCACTGCTTGAGAGCCTGCTCGAAGCGGAGGGTATCCACGCTGAACTCAAGGTGGATGCCGCTATGTTGCGCGGCGGGTGTCGAGTAGCCCGCGGGCATGCGCTAGTGGATGCCACCATTGAATCTCGGATTCGAGCTCTCATAGAGCAGATAACCGCCAACAGCTCGAGTACCGAGGCGTCTACTGAGACGGCGGCTGTGCTGGATGCTGACCGTATCCAATCAATCGCCGATCGGTTTAGTGGCAACCAAGATGGCTAGTCCTGAATCGTTCCAGTCAGCACAGTTTTCACGTGTTAACGCGAAGCTATCGGCAATCTCCAATTCGCTTTATGCGCCTGAGCCTCAAGTTATCGGCAAACTCACTCGGCTTTCAGGCATGCGACTTGAAGTGAGCGGTTTGCGCGCAAGGATTGGGGCGCGCTGTTGGATTGAAACAGGTCATCGGAAAGGCGTTGTGGCCGAAGTTGTTGGTTTTGAGAATGATGAGTTAATTCTAATGTGTGAAGGCGCTGCTGCGGGTTTAATACCTGGCGCGCGCGTAACCGTGCTAGGTGACAGTGAGTCAGTCATCGTTGGGGAGCAGTTATTGGGTCGCATAATCGACGGCTCGGGTAAGCCGCTGGATGGTTTGCCGGATATGTCGGGCGACTCCGTCCCACTGCGCGGTGACACCATAAGCCCCATGTCACGAAAGACGATCTCTGAGCCACTCGATGTTGGTGTTCGGGCAATCAACAGCCTACTCACCATTGGAAAGGGGCAGCGCGTCGGTCTATTCGCGGGCTCTGGTGTGGGTAAAAGTACCCTGCTGGGCATGATGACCAGGTTTACCGAAGCCGATGTGGTTGTTGTGGGTTTGGTGGGCGAGCGTGGGCGTGAAGTTAGAGAATTTGTCGAAGAGAGTCTTGGTCCAGAGGGGTTGGCGAGATCAGTAGTGGTTGCAACACCCGCTGACACGTCACCGCTGATGCGCGTGGCTGGCTGTTGGCGGGCCACGGCAATCGCCGAGCATTTTCGCGACCAGGGAAAAAATGTTTTATTACTTATGGATTCGCTTACCCGCTTTGCACAAGCTCAGCGAGAGATTGGGCTCGCCGCAGGTGAGCCGCCGGTATCGCGGGGTTACACCCCATCGGTCTTTTCTACGCTGCCTAATTTGATCGAACGGGCAGGTAACGTTGGCACAGGATCAATAACGGCGGTTTACACCGTTTTGGTTGAAGGCGATGACTTACAAGACCCGATTGCCGATGCTGCACGTGCTATTTTGGACGGTCACATCGTGCTTTCACGCACCATGGCGGAGGCAGGGACGTATCCAGCGATTGATATTGAAGCGTCCATTAGCCGGTCGATGTTGCAGATTACTCAAGCCGAGCAACAAGAGAATGCAAGGCTGCTTAAAGAAGCATTCGCAACCTATCGGGCGAATCAGGATCTTATCTCTGTCGGTGCATACCGCATGGGTACTGACCCGAAAATTGACCGCGCAATAGGTAGCCAAGACGCGATCAAGGACTTCGTCTCGCAGTCGCTCAGTGAGCGGGTGAGCTTTGATGAGGGGCTCGCCACACTATCGCAGGTTGCCAATGCGTCCTTGGTTACACAAGCCATAGAGCCTGCGGCGCACGGTATGAATCCGTCAGTCCCACAAATGCCGCAGACCAGGTAGTGTAATTTATGTCGCGCGATCAACTTGCTCTGGTACAAGACTTAGCCGAGCGTCAGGAAAAAGAAGCGGCAAACCGCTTGGGGAGTGCGCAGTCTCAGGTGGATGTTGCGCAGGGCCAGCTTAACCAGATGATGGACTATCGAAGCAGCTATTACCGACTCGCGACTGGGGCCGGTGGTGATGTTATTGACACCAGCCAACTCCAAACCGCCCGCCATTTTTTGTCGCAGCTCGATACGATTGTGGGCCGTCAGCAGAAAACAGTAGGGCAAGCTGAGCTAGTCCTTGACCAGCAGCGCACGGCGTGGATTGAGACTAAGCGGCGTCTCAATGCCATAAAAAATTTACGCGCGTCCAGAGACCAAGCTCGTTTCAGGAAAGATGAAAAAGTCATCCAGCGCTTGCTCGACGAGCTCCATGCTACGCAGACATTTTTTGCAGAGGCGCGGTAATCGCACCTCGGGGATCACAGATGAATACGATTATGGAAACCTTGATTACGGACATAAAAAAAGCGCCAGGTCAGCTCGATCAAAAGTCAGCAAAAGATGCCAGCGCTTCTGAATTTGCCGCAACATTAGATGAGGTGGTTGGACAAGACAGTACAAACCGCGAGACACCGTTTGCGCCAACACGGACAAGCCACCTTGCACAAACACCGAACTCGACAGGTATGGCGCCTCGGGCGGTCGAATCTGACAATGTGTTAGGTGGCAGTAACCACCCAGATTCCTCTCGAGAAGTCCAAGACACGCAGTCGTTGGAGGCCGAGGAGGCTGAATCCGAGTTATCCGAGTCACCTGATTCGACCGAAACATCGTCGGAAGTCGGAATTTCAGCTGAAGAGCGGGTGATGCTCTCTATGGTTGAAGTAGGTAACAAGCTTTCAGATTCTCAGGCCGTCACCTCGCTTCAGCCCTTGGCAATGGCGCAGCAACACAATGCAGAACTCTCTACCATTGTCTCGCGCGGGACCCTAGATGGCTCGTTTGAACGCTTGAACTTGAGCACAACAAATTTAACTGCGCTGACGTCAAACCCTGACAACCTCACGGGGCTCCTTTCTCCTGAGCAGCCTCAATCGGATCGGCCTTTGCAACCCATTGCACCGGCATTATCAGCGCTTTCGGGTACCGCTGAATCTACTGCTGGACGTGGAAATAGCCCAACGAGCACTTTGGAGCTATCTACCAAGGAACCGCAAAACTTTGCCTCAAGTATGGCAACGCACCTACGTGTCATTAAAAGTCAGGGCGGGGGCGAGGCTAAAGTCAATTTGCATCCTGCGGAGCTCGGTCGTATGAGTGTCTCTGTCATTACTGAGGGCAGCGAAACAAAAGTGGCGTTCACTGTGGAGACGCCGCAAGCTCGCCAAGCTATCGAAGCAAGTTTAACGAGACTGCGCGAAATGCTTGAGCAGGCTGGTTTATCGCTTTCAGATAGTGATGTTTCGGAGCAGAACCAGCACACACCTTCTGACAGCCGCAGCGGTGACGCACGATCTAAAGACACAGGGGCGGTTGAGACGGGCGATGCGTCCGATTCAGCTTTGACGCTATCGGTTACTCTTGATCCCAGCCGCTTGGTGGATCTTTTCGCATAGCCTTCATTTGCTCCGCACAGCACTGTTCCAGCCGTAAACGTTTTATTGACGTGGCATCTTTGGTTAATCTGACCCTCAATGAGGCCGTCAAGGTTTTGACTGCCTTAATATATTAAATTTAAGTTATTAATTTTAAAGCATATTTTTGCTTTGGTCTGATGGTTGCAGAGCCTCACGGCCGGTGCGACGACGTGCTCACCGATTAAGGATTTTTGTTGTGAATGACGAAGTGGCAGTTGAAAACGAAAAGTCAGGAAGTTCGGTTACCAAGTTGGCCTTGGTCGCCGTGCTTTGCTTATTAGTAGGCTTTGGTGCCGGCGCATTTACGGGGCAGCCGGTTCTGGCCGCCTTGGGTTTGGTCGCTGGCGGTGATGCGGGGCTGGGCGATGCCGACCTTGATGGCGACGCTGCCTCGCCTGCGCCACTTTTTGAGCCGATGGCGGGTGTTTTTGATCCAGATAAAAAGCGTTTCTACGCTGAGGTCGGAGAACTGCTAATTGCAATGCAATATCGCGGCGCAACCCGGCATCTGCAGCTCACCGTGCAATTAGTGGGTCACGAAGAGAAGTACATGAAGTCGGTGGAGAATGATGTTCCGGCGATTCGAAACGGGCTGCTGATCTTTTTCAATCAGCAAGAATTTGAAGTGGTTAACACCTACGAAGGTCGGGAAGCATTGCGACGTAAAACTTTGCAACGTGTTAACGAAATTATTGGTGCCTCGGGAGAAAAACGAGTCGCCGATGTCTATTTCACAGCGTACATCACGCAATAGGGGATGGAGTGGTTGAAGAGTCCGACAACGAACCGGTACTAACGGATGAGGAGATCGAGGCACTTGTCGAGCACGCTCAAGAAGGCGGTTTCGATGATGGCGAGTTCCGCATTCATGATTTTAGTGCTGGCGAGTCACTCACACTCTCAAAGTGGAGTGAGCTTGAGGGGCTTCACCGCAACCATGCCGAAGCCTTAGGAAAAGCCTTATCTAGCGCCTTCGATCTTGAGATCGGCGTTGAGCCGCGCCCTTCTTCTTACGCGGTTGCGAGAGACTTGCTTATCGGGTTTCCACAACGGATGTGCCTTGTAAGCACACAAATTGGGCCGTTCGAAGCGGAGAGTCACCTTTTAATATCGGGTGAAACACTCTCGTTTTTGGTCAATCAATATTTTGGTGGTGGCTCTGTTACGCCACCTAAGCTCACCGCCAAGGTAACACCTTCTGAGCAGCGCATCGGTGAGAGAGTGGCGCGCGACTATCTGCGCACCATGTCTGAGATTTGGGTCGACCGTTTGGCGTTGCAAATGTCGGACCTTTATATCGATGTCACGCCCGACCGTTTTGCTCTGATACCGGAAGATGAGGGCTTCGCCGTTTTTGACTTTGAACTGAGTATTGGAGACGGACACCAAAGTCTGGTTCAGCTGCTTATTCCATTCGACAGCTTAGAGACACAGAGCAGCGCTTTGGTGCCGACCAAGAAAGCGGTACCGGAAGATCCAGCTGCAGCGACGTGGGAACCACAACTCCGTTCGACCATTACAGATGTCAGTGTCGAACTATCCGGTTCTATCGATGCCATCGAAACAACCATTAAGAGCCTGCTTGCCATGAAGGTAGGTGTGACGATTCCTATTCAAGAGCCAGATGCTATGGCGCTGTTGCTCAACGGCCGTGCTGTTGCCCACGGGCGCTACGGTGCACATGAAGGACTAAAAGCAATGCAATTTACCCATTTTAAGGAGCGTGAATCATGAGTGACGATGACGCAATAACAGCCGTGCCAAATGAGCTGACCGATGCGCCAACAGGTGCGGCCGGTGATATTGATCTCGATATGTTGATGGATGTGCCGGTGACAATGACCGTAGAGGTGGGGCGTAAAAGCCTAACCATTAAAGAGTTGCTGTCGCTAACGCCAGGCAGCGTGGTCTCTTTCGATCGCAGCGTGACTGAGCCAATGGATATTATGATCAATGGCACATTGGTTGCACGCGGTGAGGTTGTCTCAGCTGACGGTAAATTTGGGTTGCGCCTCGTTGATGTAGTCAGTCCAAAAGAGCGACTGGAGCAACTGGGCTAGTCATGCGCTTCGCTGCTTTCTTAACAACATTATTCTCGCTGCCCGCGATGGCAGAGGATGCCGCCCCCGTGGTGTCGCCGAGTACTTTGTTTACCGGCGATTACCTCTTGCAGGTAGTCGGCTCGTTCGTAGTGGTTATTTTACTGCTCGTGGTCGTGTTGGTAATGCTCAAGCGCTTCAATGGTGTGAGTGCTTCAATCGGTGGTGATCTTCGCGTCATTTCCAGTGTGGGTGTGGGTCAGCGAGAGCGTGCTGTTTTACTGCAGGTGGGCGAGCAACAGATTTTATTAGGCGTCGGACCTGGTAACGTCCGAAGGTTGCACGTCTTTGATGAGCCCGCGGTGACGTCAGCTGCTTCCGCGTCTCCCAGCTTCTCTGACGTGTGGAAGGTGGCGACGAGAAAAACAGGAGCGGATCAGTGAGGTTCCTTAAGCTCTCTCTGGCCCTGCTCTTCGTACTCTTACCGAGCATTGCCGCAGCCCAGACGATTCCACTGGTGACCTCTTCACCTATGCCAAACGGTAATACCGAATACGCGCTGGGCATTCAGATACTCATGGTAATGACTGTCCTGACTCTGCTGCCGGCCATGTTGATCACCATGACGGCATTCACGCGGATTTTGATAGTGCTGGCAATACTTCGTCAGGCGATGGGTACGGCACAGACGCCCTCTAACCAGATCATCTTGGGTCTCTCACTCTTTCTTACCTTATTTGTAATGTCCCCAGTCATTGACCTCATATGGGCACAGGCTCTGAGTCCATACCTCGATGGTCAAATGGGGTTTGAGGACGCTCTGAATACGGCGCAGGTGCCACTTCGTGAATTCATGTTCACGCAAACACGTGAGTCAGATCTGGCGATGTTTGCTGAGTTAGGTGGTTACGGCGCATTTGCCTCGCAGGACGACGTACCGTTATTCGTCCTCTTGCCCTCATTCTTGACGAGTGAACTAAAGACCGCGTTTCAAATTGGGTTTTTGTTGTTTGTGCCGTTCTTGGTGATCGACTTGGTTGTGGCTGCGGTGCTGATGTCTATGGGCATGATGATGCTCTCGCCCATCATCATTTCTCTACCTTTTAAACTCATGCTTTTCGTGCTGATTGATGGCTGGTCACTCATTTCCGCCACCCTTGTCAGCAGCTTCGCGTTGTAGGTGATTTATCATGGGGCCTGAAACGGTACTGGATATTGGTCGCGAGGCACTTTGGCTTGCTGTGCTTCTGGCCGGACCAATGTTAGGGGCGGCGCTGGCTGTCGGCCTGTTCATCGGGGTCATTCAGGCGGCCACGCAGATTCAAGAGATGACACTTAGTTTCATTCCGAAGCTTCTTGCTCTGGTTATTGTGCTCTTCATCATTGGGCCTTGGATGTTACGCATTATCGTCACGTTCACCGAGCGTCTTTTCATGGACATTCCAGGGCTGGTGGGCTGAACCATGCCAGTCTCCTTCGACGAGATTCTTTCCGCCATGACGCTGTTCGCAGCGCCCTTCCTCAGGTTGTCGGCCATGATGGCTGTGGCCCCCGTGTTCAGTGCTCAGGGTTTTAATGTGCGCACGCGGGCACTGTTTGCGCTCACCATCGCAGCCTTGGTTGCACCCTCGCTACCACCTTCGCCAGTGGACTCGCTCTTATCGGGAGCGGGGGTATTGATGGCTGTTCGTGAAATCGGAGTTGGGCTTATTTTGGGCTTTGTCATCCAGCTGGCTTTTGGGGCGGCTGTCTTCGCAGGTCAAGCAATATCGATGACGATGGGGTTGGGTTTCGCGATGGCCGTGGATCCACAAAATGGGGTTCAGGTTCCCGTTCTTTCGCAACTGTATATTATTTTAGCGACCCTATTATTTTTAGCCCTCGATGGGCATCTCCTGCTTATTTCCGCAGTTGTTGAGTCTTACCAGCTGATTCCTATCGGCGTCAGTGGTATCCCTGAGGCCAGTTTGTCGGCCGTGGTGTCCCTGGGAACAATTGTATTTGCTGGGGGTATTTTGTTAGCACTGCCAGCACTCACTGCGCTGCTGCTCATCAACATTGCGTTTGGCATTGTTACCCGAACCGCACCACAGTTGAATATCTTCGCCGTTGGCTTTCCCGTAACGATTCTCGCGGGACTGCTCATCATGTTCATCGTTATGCCTGGATTCATTTCCGCACTCACCGAGCTTATGGGCTCGTCGATAGAGAGTGGAATGGGTGCATTGGGCTAAGGGGCGGGCGTGGCAGAAGAGCAGCAGGGACAGGAACGCACAGAAGAGCCCACCGCCAAGCGTCTCAATGAGGCGCGCAAGAAAGGGCAGGTCGCTCGCTCGCGGGAGTTAAATACGCTTCTTGTTATGTTGGCGAGTGCTGTTGCGCTGTGGCTACTTAGTGGCACGGCCATGTCGGGCCTCACCGATATTATGAGTACGGCGTTGAGTCCTGAAGGAGATGTTCTCAAAACACCTGAGCTGATTCCTGCGCATCTCTCTCATGCTCTGATCTCAGCCTTGATATTGATTACGCCTTTCCTGTTGATCACGGTGGTCGCCGCTTTAGCGGGTCCTGCTGTCATGGGCGGGCTTCTCTTTAGTCCTGAGGCGGTAGCGTTCAAGCTCGAAAAGCTCGACCCGATTAAAGGTTTGGGACGTGTTTTTTCAACGAAGGGTTTGATCGAGCTTGTAAAAGCGCTTCTGAAATTCTTCCTCGTTCTGGGTGTGGCCGTGTTGGTCTACAAGGCCATGGAGCGCGAGGTTATGGCACTCATCACTTTTGACGTCATGGAGGGCATCGCTCGCTCAGGAAGCATCATCATGTTGGCCCTCGTCTTACTCTCTGCGACCTTGGTGCTCATTGCTGCCATTGATGTGCCTTTCCAGCTCTGGAGTCATAACAAGCAGATGAAAATGACCAAACAGGAGATCAAGGATGAAGGTAAAGAAACCGACGGTCGTCCTGAAGTAAAGGCCCGTGTGCGCCAGTTGCAACAGGAAGCGTCACAGCGGCGCATGCTCCAGGATGTTCCTGATGCTGACGTGGTGATTACAAACCCAACACACTATTCCGTTGCGCTGAAATACGATTCCGACGGTTCAGGTGCGCCGCGCGTGGTTGCGAAGGGCCAGGATCTTATTGCGCTAAAGATTAGATCGATTGCTATTGAGCACGATGTCGCTATTTATGAAGAGCCGCCGCTTGCGCGTGCGCTCCATGGCACCACAGAAATTGGTGACGAGATACCGGGCCCCCTTTTCCTCGCCGTGGCACGCGTGTTGGCCTATGTCTTCCACTTAAAGAAAGCATCACCCACAGATTATATTCCTCGCCCAGAGGCTGCAGAGCTTCCGAGTGAGTTTGCAGCATATCGCTAGGAGTTAGCTCGCTATGGCAACGAATACACTCGTTCTAAATTCGCCTCCAGGAGGAAATTTCCTCAGCGGACTGGGTGCGCCCGCGATTATGCTGATGATGTTGGCGATGATTGTGTTGCCCCTTCCTCCAATGGCCCTAGATCTGTTGTTTACAGTGAGTATCGCACTCTCAATTATGGTGCTGATGGCATCTGTCTACGCGACCCGTCCACTGGATTTTGGTGTATTCCCCACCGTTTTATTACTCGCCACGCTTATGCGTCTGGCGTTGAATGTCGCATCCACTCGTGTGGTTTTGATAAATGGTCATACAGGGACGGGCTCGGCGGGACGCGTGATCGAAGCCTTCGGTGAGTTTGTTGTAGGGGGCAGTTATGCCGTAGGTCTTGTGCTCTTTACCATCTTGGTGGTGATCAACTTTGTTGTTGTCACCAAGGGTGCAACTCGCGTTTCGGAGGTGACCGCACGATTTACCCTCGATGCGATGCCCGGTAAGCAAATGGCGATTGATGCTGACTTGAATGCAGGTTTGATTTCACAGGACGCAGCGCTTGAGCGCCGTGAGCGAGTAACTCGCGAGTCGGACTTTTACGGCGCGATGGACGGTGCTTCAAAATTTGTAAGAGGTGATGCGGTCGCCGGCATATTGATTTTGTTTATTAATATTCTGGGTGGCTTTGCTATCGGTACTTTGCAGCACGGTTTAGACGCATCCACCGCGGCACAAAATTATGTGCTGTTAACCATCGGGGATGGTTTGGTTGCACAAATACCCTCGATGCTGCTTTCAACCGCTACCGCCATTATCGTGACACGTGTGTCTGGTGAGCAGGATATGAGCGCCGAGGTTTCTAAACAGCTTACTGACAACCCTAAAGTGCTTTATGTTGCATCAGGCATTATTGGAGCAATGGGCCTTGTGCCAGGCATGCCTAACTTGGTGTTCCTCTCGATTGCCACGTTGCTGGGCGTCGCAGGCTATCTTCGAACCCAAGAGGGAATTCAGCCTGAGGTGATTGAGGCTGCACCTGAGCCAGATGCGAAGCCTAAGTCAAATGAGCTCAGTTGGGATGATGTCTCGAATCTCGATCAGATTGGCTTGGAAGTGGGCTACCGGCTAATTCCCCTTGTCGATGCGGGTCAGGGCGGTGATCTTCTTAGTCGGATCAAAGGTGTGCGGAAGAAGCTTTCGCAGGAGCTCGGTTTTCTTGTCGACTCGGTGCACATTCGCGACAACCTCGATCTCGGCCCCAACAAATACCGAATAAGCATTCACGGTGTAAGCATGGGCGAGGGTGAAGTGATT
This sequence comes from Candidatus Paraluminiphilus aquimaris, assembly GCF_026230195.1. Classification (NCBI taxonomy): domain Bacteria; kingdom Pseudomonadati; phylum Pseudomonadota; class Gammaproteobacteria; order Cellvibrionales; family Halieaceae; genus Candidatus Paraluminiphilus; species Candidatus Paraluminiphilus aquimaris. The sequence goes on from NZ_CP036501.1 coordinate 708,143, forward strand.
CCCGATCGTGAGTTGGCGATCAATCCCGGGCAGGTATTTGGTAATGTCGATGGCATTGCGACGAAGGACCCAACTTTTGGTCTCGACGCTTTGTGGATTTCTCCTTCGCAACGCGATGCGGCCCAAACTGCGGGTTATACGGTGGTCGATAGCTCCACGGTCATCGCTACGCACCTTAGCCAACTGCTCAAGAACAACGCAGCCAAGTTGGTGGGTCAGGACGATGTTCAGCAGTTGCTGGAGCGACTCAAGCAGTCAGCACCTAAGCTTGTGGAAAATCTGGTACCAGGGACCATGTCACTCGCTGATGTGACCCGGGTGGTGCACAACTTGCTGGATGAGGGTGTTCCCATCCGCGATATGCGAACCATAGCCGAGACGCTCTCCATTCATCGTGGTTTAGAAAATAATCCGGATGAGCTAACGGCGCAGGTTCGCGTGGCCTTGGGCCCGTCAATTTTTCAATCTGTCACAGGCATGGCTGCAGAGTTACCGGTAATGGTTTTGGATCCGCAGCTAGAGCAAATGATGAGCAGTGCAGTGCAATCAAACCAAGGCGTTATCGAGCCCAACTTGCTCGACACAATGGTCAAAGGCATTGGTGAGGCTGCGGGGAAAATGGAAGCCGAGGGTGCGAGTCCCGTGCTTTTGGTCTCGGGGATAATTCGTGGGTTCCTCTCTAAACTTTTGAGAGGCCGAATGAGTAACTTCTACATTTTGGCCTATGAAGAAATCCCGGGTGATAAAAATATTCGCGTAGTTACAACGGTTGGCGGTCAAAACTAGAAAGTTGGCCTGCTAATTGCTTTGTATAGGTTAATTAATAAGTTTTCACGATATAAACCAAGTGAAAACAGGGCTTTAGCAGTATCAACGTCAAACATTTGGCGTTTTAGGAGAACACTATGAACGTACAACGCTTTATTGGTCGCACGAATAGACTTGCTCTGGAGCAAGTGCGCGCGTCTATGGGGTCTGAGGCGCTCATTCTATCTAACAAACGCACATCCGAAGGTGTAGAAATATGTGCCATGCTCGAGACCGGCTCGGTTGTATCGGCGATTGAACAAGCAAGGCCTGCCGTCGAGGATTTAACTGGCGGTACAAATGAAATAGCGCTTGCGCACTTAAAGCGCGAGCTCACGGATTTACGAGAGACCTTGCATGCAGCGCTGGGCGAGCGACAGTGGCAAGATTCTGCTGGAAAGCGACCTGTCATCGCGACTGTTGAACAGCGGTTATCGACTTTAGGGTTACCGCGTTCGCTGATTGGCAACCTCGTGCAGGGCATCGGTAGTGACGCGAAACTCGACGACGCTTGGCGCCATGCTGTCTCGTTTCTGGCCTCTCGTATTGAGATCCTTTCCGAAGCTGAGCAAACGGGCCTGCGAGTAAAGGCACTTATTGGTGGCAGCGGTGCAGATCGTGCCACAGCGATACAGCAATCCGTGCAGGGTGCCTTGAGGGAGTTTGCGCCCAGCAGTGTCGCTGTTATTAGTATGTTGACCGATCCATCGGCCGCTCTGGGCCGCTATTGTCATGAGCACGGTGTCGCCAGCTACATGGCGCCGGACGCTGCATCACTTAAAAAGGCGCTCGCGTCAGTAAAAAGTTGCCGCCAAGTCTTTATCGAAACGCCAGATTTAATGCCCTCAAAGGGCTCGCAAGATCCTGCGTTATCAGTGTTACTCAATCAACGTGCGAGTATTGCAACGTTGTTAATTCTTCCCTGCACAGCTCAGAGTGATTATTTGGAGTTGCTAGTCGATCACGCTGAGCAACTCCGCGTTGCTGGCGCGGTACTAACACACCTGGAAGACGCTACGTCGCTGGGCGCTGTGCTCGGAGTTCTTTCAGGCCACGAGCTGCCAGTCGCTGGAGTTGTAGACGCGGCGAACAATGCGATTGCACAGATTACAGCAGAGGGCCTCATAAATGAGTCCAAGCGCTTAGCCCGCCGCAACCTAGATCGAAAAAACCAACAACTCAAGGTCGCGGTATGACTATGTCGCAGTTTATGAGCTACGATGCGCCTTACAACGTCGTGCCGTTCCGGCAGGATGATGCAGTGCGGTCGATAGCAAGTAGGGAAAGTGCCATGCAAGTAATCGCGATTACGGGCGGTAAAGGTGGTGTGGGTAAGACGAATGTCGCAGTCAATCTAGCGGTATCGATGTCGATGGACGGCCTCGATGTCATGCTGTTTGATGCAGACCTTGGGCTTGCGAATGTTGATATCGTCCTTGGCATGCAAATTAAGCATACCCTCGCCGATGTTGTCTCTGGTGATAAAACGCTGGCAGACGTCGTTGTTGACGGTCCAGAGGGGCTGCGGGTTATTCCTGCCGCATCCGGTGTCGCGCAAATGGTTGATATGCAGAGCGCTGATCAGGAGATGCTTATTCGCCAACTCTCGGATCAACTGATGCCACCAGATGTGCTGATTGTCGATACAGGTGCTGGTATCGACCAGACTGTTCAGACATTTGTGGCAGCATGTCAGACCGCGGTGCTTGTTGTTTGCGATGAGCCTGCGTCACTAACAGATGCCTACGCATTGATGAAAGTGCTCCGCGCGAAGAAGGATATTCGAAGGTTTGAGATTCTTGCAAACCAGGTCGATACCCCAATTCAGGGCAAGCAGCTGTTTGAGCGTATTGCGAATGTTTGTGATCGATATCTTGATGTTGAGTTGGGCTACCTAGGCGGTGTTCCAACCGACATGTACCTCCGCAGAGCAGTGCAAGAGCGAAAAGCACTGGTGAGTGTTTATCCGCGCTCTCCCGCGGCGAATGCAATACGCGATGCCGGCCGACGACTCAATCGTCTTGCGCCTGCGAGTCAAAGTTCTGGCGTGGGTTTCTTCGTCGAACAGCTACTGAGTCAGCAGTCTCATGCGGTTCGGCACTGAAGCCATGTTGTCAGAGTATGAGGTTCATTCGCGTCAGCCGACCGAACACCTCATTCACCAGCATTTGCCGCTGGTGAAGCGCATCGCGAGTCAATTGGCGGTGAAGCTGCCATCGCACATAGAAATAGATGACCTGATTCAAGTGGGTCTGATTGGACTCCTAAAGGCGGTCGATGACTACCAAAGTGACTCAGGTGCCGTCTTCTCAACTTATGCAACGATTCGAATTCGTGGAGCAATGCTTGATGAGTTGCGTGGTCGAGATTGGCTTCCTCGAAGCGTACAACGTGACTTGGGGCGGGTAGCCGCTGCAATTGAGCGATGCGAGCAGCGCTTGGGTCGTCCCGCGGGTGAGAAGGAAATCGCCGACGAATTAGGTATGCCTGTCGAGGAGTATCGAACCTTAGCTGGTGAGTTGGCGTGCGCTCGGATAACGCAGCTCGATGAGGCGGAATTGCCGCCCGGGGCTGATGAGCCCGATGACCAATTTTTTGAGTCAACGAAGCGAGAAGCCCTCGTTGCTTCTATCGAAACCTTGCCCGAGAAAGAGCGGATAATGCTTTCTTTGTATTACAGTGAGGGGCTAAATCTGAAGGAAATTGGCTTGGTATTGGGCGTGAGTGAATCACGCGTGTCTCAAATTCACGGGCAAGCCGTAGCGCGTCTGAAAGCCAAATTGAGTGACTGGCGCTAGCCGTCAGACTCGGTTCCGCCACTCGTCTGAGTCCGGCGCTGTAATTGTTCAAACTGCCGCTGGTTCACGTGCGCGACAATAGCGTCTACCTGTTTGTCTTGATCTTCTAGGAAACGTCCCCGCAACCAATATCCGGGATTTTCGGCATCGGCAGAGACGCGTGACTCAATGATGATCATGCGCACTGCAATCTCAACATCGATGCTCTCTAAATTTAGAATTACTTCTACGGCAGAGCCCTCTTCTGCATTGGTGAGCGAGAAGTAGCCCATGCCCGAACCACTTAAACTCACATCGACATAAGCTTTGTCGCAGAACCCACCGAGATTGCTGGTTCCACCAGGGCTGGCTGAAGAAAACGAAGTGAATAACTCGATTTTCCGGTTGAGTAGGGTGAGCACTTTGGCGAGTTCGGGGTACTCATCGTTGAGTTCGAGTAACTCACTTTCAATATCGCGGTTGACAGCCAGCATTGCAGACTCAGACTCACTCTTCGGAGTCACATCTGCATGGCGCCAGGCCATAAGCAGACGGTCTTGAATCCGATAAAAATCACGCTGGTTATCGCTCATTCATGTTCTCCCGGATCTCCCCTTGAAGTGGAGTCGCACTAATACTCGTTTTCATTGCAGCGCGGTTTCGATCGCGATCTTACTATCATCATTGAGTGGTTGTTTAACCACAATTTCCACTCGACGATTACGTGCGCGACCCTCGGCAGAAACGTTATTCGCTTGCGGTCGCGTGTCGGCAAACCCAGACGCAGTGACTCGATTGGGTACCAGCGGTGCAATATCGAGCATCCTTCTTACCACAGCTACAGATCGCGCTGCAGACAAGTCCCAGTTCGACGGATAGGCGAACGTGTTTATTGGAACGTTGTCAGTATGCCCTTCAACCGCTATTTTACCCTCAATCTGGGTGAGTGCACCGGCAATTTTGTCTATAACTCCGACAAATGAGGTGTTTAGCAGTGCAGAGCCAGAGTCAAACGACCCCTTTTCACGGATTCGGATGAGGATTGTGCGTGCTGTTGTTTCGACGTCGATCTGCCCCTGATCAATTTCAGTTCGCAACAACCGCCTGAGCATTTCCGCGTCAAGCTCGGTTTCCTGAATGAGCTGCATCATTTCGTCGTAGGTGATGACCTCATCGCGAATATCTTTTTCGTCGGTATCCGGTGCGTCAGGATTACCGATTCGCAGTGAGTTGCGGGTTTGATCTTTGGTAACTTGCTCTACTGCGTCGATGATGGTCTCGTCGGGGATGCCCGGGCGGAACTCGGTAGACACGACGCTCGTCCCTTTTGGAATAGACTCAAGCTCTAAGTCCCGCTGCACGCCGAAAGCTTCTGCCATCGAATCGGCCAGCTGTTTGTAGCGAATAATGTCGACTTCCGCCATTGATAAGATGAGTACGAAAAAACACAGAAGTAATGACATGAGGTCGGAGTAGGTGACCATCCAGCCATCAGCATTCCCTTCGTCCTCTTCCTCTTCAATAAAAAGATCGTCGTCACTCATTTGGCTTTCACTTTTGCCGCCGTGACACGTTGAGTTGGATCGAGGTAAGCGCTCAGTACCGAGGCGATAACTCTCGGGTTCTGTCCCGCTTGAATCGCCATAACACCATCAATACATATGGTTAATTTTAGTTTTTCTGATGTTGATCGATACTTGAGTTTGTCGGCGACAGGCAGGAATACAACATTCGCCAAAACTGAGCCCCACAGTGTGGTCAGTAGTGCAAGGGCCATGGCGGGGCCAATCGCTTTGGGGTCATCCATATTTGCCATCATGGCAACAAGGCCCACAACGGTACCGATCATTCCAAAGGCGGGCGACGCCTCCCCCATGGAGCGCCATACTTTTTCGGAAGACGTATTTCGCTCAAGTATGCCGCGCATATTTTTTGACATACTTTGTTTGACGACCTCGGGGTTGCTGCCGTCAATCAGCATTTGAACCCCTTCCTCAAGGAAGTCTTCAGAGATTTTTATTTTCTCAAGTGCCAGAAGGCCATCTTTTCGGCTGACAGTCGCGAGTTGGACGATCTCGTCAATGAGGGATTGGGGGTCATCGTTGCTACTTGCAAATGTTTTCGCAACGACTTTTAACGAGTTGAAGAAGTGCCCGAGAGAAAATCGGATCATTACGCCCAACATAGTGCCCGACAGCACAAATATGGGCGAGAACAGGTCTTCGGTGAACAGCGGGAGTTGGTCTGTCTTGATCACTGAATAGGTGACCACGCCAAACGCGCCGAGCATGCCAATAAGTGTGGCTAAATCCACCTAAACCTCCGAACGAATTTTTATGCCTTTAGTTAGCGGCAGTTTATGACGCTAATATAGGGTAAGAATCTGACGTCTTCTCGACAAAATTTATGGAAGAGCTGCAACTAACATTAACACCATCGCGCGTCGATCAGCGAAATTTTGGCGTTATGTTGAGTAACTGGCGCGTCGGTCAGGTACTCAACGCCTTGGTAGTTGACCGGATGCCTAGCGGCAACGTGCTACTCAATGTAGGTGGCCGGGAATTTGTCACACCGCTGGATTTGCCGGTTCAAGCGGGTAATCGCCTGCAGCTAGAGGTTCAGCAAGTCCAACCCCAAATGACGCTTAAACTACTGGCAAATCTGAGTGAAGCAGCGTCGTCACAATTGACGCAAAAAAACGCGCCAACCCTCACGTCTAGCCACTTAGGGTCTCACTCTGGGGACAAGCCGGCGTCAGTCGCCGCGCTTTTGTCCACGCTCTCGGCGCAACCGGGACTTCGAGCGCTCGTTACGCAAACACCAATACTCTCTGCTTTGGTGACTGCGCTTTCAGCCCACAGCTTACAAGCTAACGCGCTGTCATCGAGTGCACTCTCAGCCGCAATAGATAGATCGGGTTTATTCAATGAAGCCAATTTAACCGCGGGTCGTTCTGAGCGGGCGCGAGACTCCTCGAAATCACAATTAGTACAACTTCAAAAAGCGATAGGCGATCTGCCCGCAGTCACCTCAAATCCAGAGATGCGTGCCTCACTGAATGCGCTATCTGATCTCACGAATGCGGCTATTGCAAATTTGACACAGCAGCAGCTCATTTCCATGCCGCAAGAAGGCGGTGCTCAGCGTTGGTTTTTTGAGATCCCTCTGGCACTGGGGCTCAATTTTATAGACCTCAAACTTACGATTGAGCGAGATGAAAAAGCGCAGGGCTCGGAAGACGATAAACCGGCTTGGCGGGTGGATTTGTCCCTGGACTTACCCGAGGCAGGTCCTATGCGGGTGCTGTTAACCATGGTCGACCGAGACGTAAGTGTTGTTCTAAGTAGCGATTCGCCCCGCATTCGGTCCATGGTTGACGCGTCATTTGGCCAGTTGAAAACCCGTATGGTAGTGAGTGATTTTCGCGTGAAATCTTTGGTGACGCAGGCGATGACGGACACGAGCGATTCGTCAGGGCTTTCAGAACCGTCGGCACCGTCCAGCACGTTCGAGGTGCGAGCATGAAGGATAGCGAGTTCGAGCGTGCCGTTGCGCTCCATTATGACCAACAAGGTGCCCCCACTGTTCTTGCAACTGGCGAGGGAGAGATTGCGCGATTGATCAAGGAGCGGGCTGAAGCCGCAGGCGTACCGCTGGTAGAAGATCCGAAGTTGAGTTATTTGCTGTCGAAAATTCCATTAGGTGACGAGATTCCACCCGAGCTTTACAGAGCGGTGGCGGAGGTGCTGGTTTTTGTTTTGCGGTTGGAGAAGTCCCTAGAAGTCCAAGTCTAATTGTTGATAAAACGGGATTTTGCTCACAGTTTTGACCCATATGGGCGTGTTTCTGTGGATAAGCGTGTGGCGACTGCCGCTTGCTGTGGGTATAGTGGGGTTTGCATGGATGCACTTCTGAAATTTCCGATACCAGAGAGAGGATGGGGCTGGGTCGGTTAAATAGGAGGTGCATTATGCGTGCTCCCGCTCCTACGACCGTAAAGCCGTTGGTGTTTCGTCCACTCCGGGCGGCGCCTTATTATATTTTTTCCCAAGTGGCCCCCGAGGGTCGACATCATTCGTCGGGTATTCGAAGACGTCTCAGATCGGCTGCGAACGATATTTGCTTGGCTCCTGAGTTTCGGGACTTCACTTAAGTTCCGAAGCGCTGAATAGGGCGGTGGCGCCCTAAGGGCCATCTTGGCCATTAGGCTTGGCGGGTTATGAGTCTTTCTGCGCTCGGGTTAGAAGACGATCGAGTTGATCTGAAAAGTGTTTCCGGTCGCTTAAGCTGAGCGCTGGGGGACCCCCCGTTTGTGCGCCCGATGATCGCATTGTTTCCATAAAATCCCGCATCTGTAGGCGCTGCTTAATATTATTATCGGTGTATCGCTCGCCGCGAGGCGTCAGTACCAAAGCGCCACGTTGAAGCACATCGGAAGCGAGCGGGATATCGGAGGTAATAACCAAGTCACCATGGCTTACGCGACGCTCTATTTCCTTATCGGCCTCGTCAAAGCCACTGGGCACCTGGTAAAAGGTGACAAACTGCGAGTTTGGCAACGAGAAGTGGTGGTTCGCAACGAATGTAGTGGTAATCATGCGGTTATGCGCAGCCTTGGCAATGATGTCTCGAATCACGCTGGGACAGGCATCAGCGTCTACCCAAATTTGCATTGTCTTGTTCCCCGATCGCCAAGAACGGCTGTCGAAAGCTGTCTTAAAAAGTCTGACAGCCGCTTCTCAATAGGTTCAAAAAAAAGGCCCGGCAGTTGCCGAGCCCCCTTTGGTTTTAGATTGTAACCTCTAGGCGGCTTGAAAGCCGCGATATCCAGCAGCAGCAACTTGATCGCAGATCATTCTGTAGGTTCCAACCCCACCCACGTAAGCCAAAAACATCCGGGGCTTTCCAGGAACGTTGGCGCCCATGTACCAACTATTGGCTTTTGGATACAGCGTCATATTGGCCAGCTGTTCTGTGTGTTCGGCCCATTCCTGCTCAGCGCTATCTGAGGGTTCAATGGTGGCCTTACCCTCAGTTTTCATCCACTGAATACAGTCGCTAACCCAATCCACGTGTTGCTCAATTGATACCAGCATATTACTCAGTACCGAGGGACTTGAGGGGCCTGTGATTGTGAAGAGATTAGGGAAGCCGTGAATGGCAATGCCCAAATAGCTTCTTGGGCCATCGTTCCAAGCGTCGGTCAGTTTCACCCCGCCGCGCCCTCGAATATCGACCCTCAACAGCGGTCCAGTCATGGCATCAAAGCCCGTTGCGTACACAATCGCGTCGAATTCACGCTCGCCCTCGGCAGTTCGAATGCCTTTTTGGGTAATCGTCTCGATGGGTGTGCGTCTTAAATTAACCAGCGATACGTTTTCGCGGTTGAAGGTCTCGTAGTAATTGGTATCGATACACGGTCGTTTAGTGCCGTAGGGGTAGTCCGTAGGTAGCAGGTCCTGCGCGGTCTGCTCATCCTTCACGGTGTCGCGAATCCGGTCTCTTATGTACTCGGAGATCGCGTCATTCGCTTCTTGCTCGACCTGTAAGTCAGCAAACTGGAACAGCATCCCCGGTAGGATGCCGCTCTCCCAGCCTGCTTTAAAGCGCCGATCGCGCTCTTGGGCCGATACGTCCATGGTTCGCTCAAGAGATCGTTCATCCACCACACCCAAGACATTGAGGCGTTGTTTGGCGCGATATTCGGCATAGTTTGCTTTGATGACGCTCGCATCATCTTTATTGAGTGCATGATTAAGCGCAGGAGTCGTGAAAGTCGCCGTACGCTGATAAACGACGACGTCGTCTGCCTCCTCGGCAATTAATGGAATCGCCTGAACGGCCGACGAGCCAGTGCCGATAACCGCGACCCGTTTCCCGGTAAAGTCGACACCCTCTTTTGGCCAGAGACCCGTTCGATAGGTTTCCCCTCGATAATTGTCTCGACCCGAGATGTCAGGGGTTTTTGAAGCGGATAGCACGCCGGTGGCCATGACGAGGTGTTGCGCCCGGACACGACGCCCGCATTCGGTGGTCACCAGCCACTCATTTGTGTCTTCGTCGAAATGTGCACTTGCGACCCGCGTGTCGAATGCAATATCGCTCTTGAGATCAAAACGATCAGCGATGTGTTGCGCGTATTTTAAAAGCTCGGGTTGAGGTGAGTATTTCTCCGACCACTCCCACTCCTGCTGTAGTTCGTCCGAAAACGAAAAAGAGTACGCCATACTTTCAATATCAACCCGTGCACCGGGGTAGCGGTTCCAATACCAGGTTCCACCCACGTCGCTTCCGGCTTCAAAAACCTGAACGTTAAGTCCCTGCTCACGGAGCTTGTGAAGCTGGTACATGCCAGAAAAGCCCGCACCCACAACCACAACATCTTTGCGCTCCGTAGGGTTGAGATGTCTGTCCATTTCCTGCGCGAGCCAAGCCATGGCTTTTCCGGCAGCTGGAAGGGCCGCAGGCATTGCGAAGAAGCCATGCATCTGCTGGGCGAAGTCCCGATAGCTTACGGGAACCCCTGAAGCCTTTAGGTGCTCGGCGAAAGTGCGGCCCTCATCCACAAGAATGTCGAACTCTGCGGTGAGTACGACGGCAGGGGGTAGATCGGCTAAAGAAGCTGTTAGCGCAGGGGACGCCAAGGGGTCGAGTCGCGTTTTGGAGTCGGCGTAGTGATCCCAGAAAAACGCCATGATCTCGGTCGTCAGGAAGAGCTGCTTGTCCTCATGAGTGAAGCTTTCGGCTCCCATACGACCGTCGGTGACTGGGTAAATCAATGCTTGTAAGGCAATTTCGGGCCCGCTTTCATCGCGGGCTTTTATTGACATGACGGCGGCGAGATTACCGCCGGCGCTGTCACCGGCAACGACGAGAGGTAAGTCATGAATGCGCAGTTTGCTGCGCTGCGTATCCACCCAGTTAAGTGCGGCATAACAGTCATTAACGGGTACGGGGAAGGGGTGCTCGGGTGCTTTTCGGTAGTCAACCATGATAACGATTGCCTGACAGGTCTCTGCGAGATGTCGGCCCACTGCATCGTAGTCATCGATATTGCCGATTACCCAGCCACCACCATGGTAGTAGACCATGACGCTTTTCGCGGTCATTGAAGGGCGAAGGATGCGTCCCCGGATAGCGCCGCCCTCAACCGGTATTTGGCAGTCCTCGCTTGATACCTGCTCAGGGCCCGGCGGCATAGAGCGATTGATTTCTGTAAAGACGAGGCGCGCTTCCTCGGGAGTCAGTGTGTTGAGTGCAGGTGTCTCGTTGAGCGCCATACCTGCGAGCATTGACGTGGTTGCTAGATCTAGGTGCATGATTATTTTCCTGTCTTCTTGTTATATCTGACGGTTAGTCTGGAATCCAATTTCCGTGGAAGCCCGGAGGTATGCGGTGTGGGATGTGTACCCTGCCAATAGGTCCGGTCTCGATATTAAGTGCGTTAAATATTTGAAGTTGGGTTGTCTGCGTCTTCGCATCGATAACAAGGCCCATCAACCAGCCATCGCCCTCGGGCGCAGATGGCTCCCGTGCGATGAATATAAACTCGCCGCCAATCATGTTGGCGCCGAATGAAAAGTGTTTCCGCTCCCCTGTTTCGAGGTCATGGTGGTATAGCTTGTTCTCGGCAACAAAGTTAGACACGGTCTCGCTGGGCTGCCCCATGATCCAGGTATGGCGATAGCGTTGGCCGAAGTAACGCTCGTCGATGCGAGGGAATTCTTGTGGCGATGCATCGAGTGTGTTGCGCGTCACTTTCTGAGCGCTGGGGTCGACGTGCCAGCGCTCAAAGCCGCAGGGCACACCGTTTGGTCCGTCTGGGCCGTGGGCAAACATGCTTTCGTAAGCGCAGCAGTCAATGGTTACAGTGCCATCGGGGTTCTGAAAACTATTGGCGACGTGAAACACGTAGCAGGGGTCGACATCACACCAGACAATATCGGACACCTCGCCCTGTCGGGGTAGCAAGCCGATGCGTGCTTTGTGGTTGTCGTTCCAGCGATAGGGAAAATGATAGCCCTGAGCCAGTGCAGCGAGCGAAATCGTCACCGGTAAGTCGAAGACAATGACGAAGTCATCAGTAAGGCAGCACTCATGTATCGAGGGGCCATCTTGAACCGGTATGGTTCGCTCCGAGGTCACTTCACCCTCGCGATTGATCACGACATGCCAGACTTTATCCTGAGTTTCAGACTCGTAGGTGATGGCATGCCACTCACCTGTCTTCGGGTCCTCGTGGGGATGCGCGGTAAAAGGCGCCGTTAGTTTGCCGCCAAAATTGGTGGACTCAGTGGTATCTAAATTCTCATCAAGCTCGAAGGGAAAGGGACCTGACTCCACCAGTGCCAGTGTTTTGTCCGCCAGTTTTAATATGTTGGTATTAACGGTATCCCGGGCGCCGCGTCGAGGCCCACCTGCTGCCTTGGGTCCGCCTTTTCTCTCAAGCGTCCCGGCTTTGATATAGCGGTTGTGATACCACTCGGCGCGCCCATTACTGAGGCGAATGCCATGTACCATGCCGTCTCCGACAAACCAGTGGTGTCCGCGGGGGTCGGGGTTGAAAGGATTTGGGCCTATTCGCGCATATTTACCGCTAAGCGCCGCCGGTATCTCACCCGTCACTTTAAGATCATCAAGTGTGAGCTCTTCGAGCATGGGCGCATGAACACCCGTTAGAAACATGTGCTTTCGAAATGGGTTTCTGAACTGGCGGTTGATGGCGGCTGATGTGTTCAGCATCTTGGTCACCGCTTTTCTTATATTGACCTCGGTCTGGCTAGGCATGAGCGTTGTCTTTTCATTAGCGTTATCACACTAATAAACACCATGAAGGCAAGCTATGGCAAGTAGGCGTCTCGCTTTGCAAGGTCTCGATCTAAACAAGTTAGAAGTAGATTTCGAGCCACCTCGCCACGGGGCTTGTGGAGGCAATTTTTATTTCACTGGCGTTCGAATTCTCGCAAGATACTACGGTGCGACGAGACCACCACCCTGATGCAATCCTGTAAGTACATTGGCGGGTTTTAGATGTTGCATAGAGGGGAATTTCTGTTGTGTGAATGACAATATCTGAATCCACAAAGCCACTTTCACCCATATCGATCAATGCGACCACACCCGCCCCTAAAAGTGGGTGCGAGTAGCCGTCTTTAACCGCTGTCATGACCGACCGATTAACCGCGATGCTCTCGTTGAGTGCCGCAGGTGTTCCATCCCACGTGTTATTCATGGGCTTCCAGCCTAGCGCAGTCATGCAGTTCCGTCGTTCACGTGATTCGCGATGATTCTGAATGCTCGTAGCCCCAATGGTTTCCCAAATCGAGACATCAGAGCTTGCAGAGGCCGCAATCCTGCTGTTCTGGGTTTGGGATACGGTCGCACCAAGGCTGCTGCCTTCTACGCTCACATTGGGAGAACCATTGATCAGCCGCACACCACTGTAGTCGAAGCGTACCTTGGGTAGCGGTATCCATTGGTCTGCAGCTTGAGCGCAATAAGTCGCTTCTTGCTCGTACAGTGTGCTCTGCAGGTGAATAGGCAGCGCCGAATTGAACCACCGTGCCTCACCCAGTGTGTGGGTTATTGAGCTACACCCTACAAAGAGAAGCCCTAACAGCGCAGATACCGGAGCACGCAGCGGCATTGATTGTCACTCCCACATTAAACACATCTAGTGTGTTAGCGGCCAAACGGCAGTAATGCTTAGTGTCGTGGGAAAATACAATCGTTTGACTGGCGCAAGGAGGTCGCGCGTCAGGCCAGCAAATGAAAACAGCACAGGGGCAGCATTGCAGTGAGGTACCGCATGCGGTCAGCTATTGCGTGGACGCTAGAAGGCCGGCTGCTTATGTCGATGATGGTCACCCCGACGCTGTCAGGCGAGGACTTCAGAATGAGCAGCATAAAGCGGGTGCGTCAGGCCAGTTCGTCCCGCGCCGTTGCAAAGGCGGCAACCGCTTTATCGAGGTTGGCTTTTGTGTGCCCAGCTGAAATCTGAACGCGAATACGCGCTTTACCTTTGGGCACAACGGGATAGAAAAAACCGATCGCAAAAATATCAAGTTCGAGTAAGCGCTCAGACATTTTTTGCGCGAGCACCGCATCACCCAACATCACAGGCACAATTGGGTGGTCGCCTGCCGGTATCGAAAAGCCATTGGCTTGCATCTGTGCTCGGAAGTAGTGTGTGTTCTCCTCGAGCTGATCTCTGAGCGCCGTGGATGCTTCCAGCATATCAAGTACTTTCAGTGATGCGGCGCAGATCGAGGGCGCAAGTGTATTGGAAAATAAATAGGGACGAGACCGCTGGCGTAAGAGATCAATAATTTCTTGTCGTCCTGAGGTATAGCCGCCAGAGCCACCGCCAAGCGCTTTGCCAAAGGTTCCAGTAGTGATATCTACCCGGTCCATCACGTTGCAGTATTCGTGAACGCCGCGTCCCGTTTTACCCATAAAACCTGTTGCATGACAGTCGTCGTGATGCACCATGGCGCCGTATTGGTCAGCAAGGTCACAGATCTTATCGAGTTGAGCGACGGTGCCATCCATCGAAAAGACGCCGTCGGTTGTAATGAGGATGCGACGAGCCCCACCGTCCCGAGCAGCAATGAGCTGCGCTTCAAGGTCTGCCATGTCGTTATTTCGATAGCGAAAACGCGCGGCTTTACACAGACGGATACCATCGATAATTGAGGCGTGGTTTAGCTCGTCTGAGATTACAGCGTCCTCAGGTCCCAAGATGGTCTCGAACAGACCCGCGTTCGCATCGAAACAGGCCGCGTACAAAATGGTGTCTTCCATACCAAGGAAGTGTGAAACGCGTTCTTCCAGCGTCTTGTGGATGCCTTGGGTACCACAAATAAATCGAACTGACGCCAACCCAAAGCCCCAAGTAGTTAAGCTGTCACTTGCGGCTTTCTTGACCTCTGGATGATTCGCTAAGCCAAGATAGTTATTAGCGCACATATTGATAACGTTCGAGCCATCCGCAAGGCGGATATCACTTTTTTGATCGGAGGTGATCACCCGCTCAGTCTTCCAAAGACCCGCAGCTTTTATCTCTGCAATTTCCTCAGAAAAACTGGCCTTGGCGCTTGTATAGCTCATGTTAGTCCTTCCAATCGAGGATGATTTTTCCGGATTGCCCAGAGCGCATGATGTCAAAGCCCTCTTGGAATTCTGTGTAGTGGAGGCGGTGTGTGATGATGCGCTCAACCGGTAAGCCGCTCTGAATCATCATGACCATTTTGTACCACGTTTCATACATTTCTCGACCGTAAATACCTTTGATATTGAGGCCTTTGAATACGACGTCGGTCCAGTTAATGCCGGTGTCATCAGGCATGATGCCAAGCATGGCGATATTGCCACCGTTGATCATCTTGTCGAGAACATCCCGAAACGCAACAGGTGAGCCTGACATTTCAAGGCACACATCAAAGCCCTCGAGGATGCCAAGACTCTTCATGAAATCGCGTGTGATTTGCTGCTTGCTAACGTTGATTGGCTGAACCTTCGGAACGATCCGCTTAGCCAGGTCGAGTCTGTAATCATTCACATCGGTGAGAATGACATTCCTCGCCCCGCAGTGCCCCGCTACCATGGCTGCCATGATGCCAATGGGTCCTGCGCCTGTGATGATGACGTCCTCGCCCACCATATTGAATGACAGCGCCGTATGCGTCGCATTACCGTAAGGGTCGAAGATCGCCAGCAGTTCAGATGGGATATAAACACTCGGTCTGAAGACATTGGTGGCCGGAATAGCAAGGTATTCGGCAAACGCACCGTCTCGATTGACGCCAACGCCTTGGGTATTGGGGCAGAGGTGTAGCCGACCTGCTAGGCAGTTACGGCAACGCCCACAAACAATATGACCCTCGCCCGAGACAATATCGCCAATGTTAAGCCCGGTAACGTTTGCCCCAATTTCAACGATTTCGCCAGCGTATTCATGGCCACTTACCATGGGTACGTTTATGGTTTTTTGCGCCCAATCATCCCAGTTGTAAATATGAACATCGGTGCCACAAATGGCCGTCTTATGAATTTTAATCAACACCTCATTTCCCGCTATTTCGGGAATAGGCACGTCCTCTAACCAAAGACCTTCTTCGGCGTACTTTTTAACGAGAGCTTTCATGGGATTTTAAGGCGTCGCTTACATTCACTGAGGATTGTATGCTCAAAACAGCGACTTGGATGACAAATGATTTTCTCGTTTGCGTCGCGCAGGCTTCAGGCTAGGCTCATCCAAACGAATTAGCAGCCTAAGTATTGTCATTAATGGCTTGAGGATAGGTTTGAATGACGACTGATCAGGCGCGTGTAGATCTTGCAGCCGCCCTTCGCTGGGCCGCAAAACTGAACCTGCACGAGGGGGTGGCAAACCACTTTTCACTTGCGATCAATGACAGTGGCTCACGGTTTTTGATGAATCCGAATCAGCGCCACTTTTCTCGCATCAAGGCGAGTGAGCTTATTGAAATTGACGTGAACGATCCTGAGGTCCTGACCGGTCCCGATGCGCCAGACATTACCGCGTGGGGTCTGCATGGCAGCATTCATCGCCATTGCCGCCACGCACGCTGTGTCATGCATGTGCATTCGAACTATGCGACGGTACTCGCGGCGCTGGCGGATAGTCGACTGCCACCCATCGATCAAAATGCGGCCATGTTTTACAACCGCTATGTAATTGATGAGGCCTACGGAGGTCTTGCACTTGAAGACGAGGGTGAGCGATGCGCCCGGTTACTCCATGACCCCAAGAAGCGCGTGATGATTATGGGCAAACATGGACTTTTGGTTGTGGGAGCGTCGGTGGCGGATACCTTTAATCGCCTTTATTACTTTGAGCGTGCCGCTGGCACCTACATCCAGGCATTGCAAACGGGTCGAGAGCTCCGAGTGTTAAGTGATGAAGTGGCCGAAAAAACAGCGCAGCAACTAGAGGCCTATCCCGAGCAAGACGAACGACATTTTGCCGAGCTAAAAGCGATCCTCGACGATGAAGGCTCAGATTACCAAAACTGAAGTTCTTCCCGGCTCGCGCGCGTTTTGAAGGCTTGGCTTAGCGAAGCCGGCCCCATACTTTTTTGACAGCAGTTTTAGACGTTAAACACGCGTCTAAAATTATCCTCATAAAACTTGGTATGCGTCGCCTCAGCGTGGTGTGTAAGGAAGGCATCGAACGAGCCGAGAGGGTCTTTGCCGCCCTCGATGTGCGGATAGTCGCTCGCAAACATATAGAGGTCGGGGTTGGAGTGCTCGATCAATGTGCCAACGTCTTCAAAAGGGAATGCGGTAAAACCCATTTGCTCCGTTATTTGCTCCGACGGTTTTCTGGACATAGCAGCCAACTCAGGTTGCGCACGTTTGAACGCGTGGACGGTGTTGTCGAGAATATTCAGAAACGAGGGCACCCAGGACGCACCGAGTTCAACCGCTGCGCCTTTCAGCTTGCGGTGTCTTTCAAACACACCACTCAAAACCATGGCGCTGATAAAGCGCTCCGCCGCGTGGTGCAGTACTGAGTAATCGAGGGCTCTAACGTTCTCACCCCCATCGAAGGCGTCTTTGGGGAGGGGCTTGCCGTTGTTAAACCACGCCGGGTCGATATGGTAGTTGCTGCCACCAATGTGAATTAAAAAGGGCACACCACTCTCTGCAAGCCTTGACCAAAAGGGATCAAAGTCAGGGTGGCCGGGTGATTTATCGCCGCAGATTCGGTGCGGTACCCAGATTCCCTTGAGCCCGGACGCCAGTGCAAACTCCAACTCTTTTACGGCAAGTATCGGGTCGTCGAGTGAAATACACGCCATACCCATTAGTCGATCATCGGCGCCGCAAAAAGCGGTCATCGCGCGCGTGTGTGCGCGAACAGCACCGTACTTTACGTGAGTCTCAAGTGTAGCTGAGAACGGGGCCTTGGCTGACAGCGTTGAAAAGATTATTTGCTTTTTAAAGCCAAGCATATCAAGCGCTTGCGAGCGGTGGCTGCCATCGAAAGCACCCAGAGCCTGGATTTCCTTTGATTCTGCGATCAGACCATCCCCTAAGGAAAGGAGACGATTGATGTGATCATCTGAATGACGACCACCCTGAGCAACGAGTACAGCGACTTCTTCTTCGGTGACGCTGGAAGCAGAATAGCTGGTCAGGGGAATCAGTTCTCTTACATCCGGGTCCGCAAACTCGCGTAAGTGGGTTGGCAATTCCATGATGTGGCCGTCAGCATCATAAATGACACGGTTTCCAGCATAGCTCATCGTCCTGTCCTCTTATTATTGTCGCCTTTTTGTGATGCGGCCGTTTGTCCTGCTGCAGTGGGCGCTTTTTATACACAACACGTTTTATAAAATGCCTATATAAATCACCCTTTCTAATCAAATACGTCTAATCAAATATGTTCTGCTCGAAGCATGTTCTATGCACCGTTTTTTTAATTGTCGGTGCTCCCTCTTTTGGCGCATCCGATTATCTCAATATCATCAGACTCCCTCTTCCTACGTCGCCTTGTCAATAAGTATGGACGGAAAGAGGGGTTTCTACGGGCTGCGCGCTTGGAAGCGGTTGTTATAACAGTGGGCGCCCTCCGCGATCTGTTCTCAACACATTTTCAGGAGGTCGCTCAGCGCCTTGTATCTCCGGTTGTACTTTGGCGTTAACGGTCTGTGTCAATGGGACTTGCTTCTCTGACGCTGCGTCACTGAGCGAGGTGGCTACGTAAAGCATCCAGATTGGCAGGCCTGTCGCGGCCTCTTCTGATGCCCCATCACTGGGCTGCGAACTTGCGTCATTGGGGTCCGACCCAGCGGTGACTTCTGCTCCATCTGACACACCGTCACCATCGCTATCGGCGTTGTTTGGATCGGTACCGAGGGCAACCTCATCGCCATCGTTTATACCGTCGTCGTCAGAGTCAGCGTCTTGCGGATCCGTACCAAGCTCAGCTTCTTTTGCGTCACTCAGGCCGTCGCCGTCGCTGTCTTCGCGATTATCCTCAACGGTAATGGAAACAGTGGCTTTTGCGCTTTTGTGTGATGGATTGGCTGAGTCATAAACCTCGTAGGTAAATGAGTCAGTCCCAACGAACCCTGTACCTGGCGTGAACTCGAAAACGCTAGCCGTACTGCCGGGCTGATCGCTCGCGAGCGCAAGCTCGCCATGCTCAGTCTGTGAAACGATACCGTAAGCCATTTCGCCCGCAGGGAAGTTAACAGGGAGCGTGCCCTCATATCGCTGCCCGTTGACATCTAACAGAGCCGTTAGCCTGTCATCGACTCGATTTTCCGTTGTAAGCGCACTGAGATCGATGGTCTTACTGGTATTGATCTCCATGGACATTGAGCCATCCGTAACCGAGGCAATGGGTGACGACTGTACGTCGAAGCTGACCGTCGCGGAGCCTTTGAAAGCGTCGACATTGAGACGGTGCGAGGTGTTTGCGGTAGGCGCCTCCCCGGTCCCACTGAAGTAATAACTGATACCTGAGGCACCACTGCCGTCCTCAAGGCCAACCGAGAGCATTGTGGGTAACGCGTCGAGTGATGTGTAGTTTATATAGATCTCATCACTATTCGCTTTCATCCACAACGAGAAGGTATAAGAAGGATCAGTGACGCTCGAGCCTTCCTCGCTCCATTCATAGGCATTCCACCATTCTATAACGACCCAGTCTTCCTCACCGTCGGCGACGATACCAAAATAGACGTCGCCTTCAACCGCGTTACTTCCGAACACTAAGTCAGTCCAGAAAGGCGCAATGATGCTATTGGGTCGGGCTCTCAGGGGAAGCTTCTGCGGACTGTAAGTATAGGCAGAGGCGTCTTCATCGGTGTAGTTGAACACCACTAGACCATTAGTACTTATACCGAGTGTTTCAATGAGTTCACCGGCAATCTGCAAGTTGAGCCCGGCAACTTCAAAGCCCCAGAAGATGTCATCACAACCGTCGGGTTTCGTGATGATATTGTCGCAGTCCAGTTCACTGCCTATGGCACTTTCAAAATCATTTTTTAACGAAAGACCTGTGGCAAAGAAGCTTTCAGAGGTAATAGCGCCGGAGAGCTCACTCAAGCTGCCGCTCCAACGCACGGTTCCTGACGCCGCATTCCCGAGCAACGTTGTGCTCGTGGCATTATTTAACTGCTCGGTAACCGAGGCCTCGTCAACTGTTAACCCATTGGGGCTTGTTATGGTGACGTTATAGGTTGCATCGGTTGCTGTGTCCGGTGCGCCTGCAATACCAACCACAACGGTGCTTGCCGTTCCGGGTGTAATTGACCCGGAGATACCCAAAACCTGGGCGTCTTCCTTCTCGCCAACCAAGATTGAAAGGGGCACAGACGCGCTTGAGATGGTTTGTGACGGGTCTTGAATGATAAGTCTCCCCGTAAGCCAGCCCTCTGAAGCACTCGAGACGTCTAGAGTCAGCGGGACCTCAAAAGCATCGCCAGGGGTGACGGCTAGCGTTGATGCAAGCGTCACGGCGGCGTTGCTGTCATTGAGTACGAGACTCATTGAAAGCGTCAGAGCGTTGTCACCGGTGTACTTACCAACGAGCCGATAATCACAGGATGAAAAGCACCCCTCCGACAGCGAAACCGTATCGAAAAGTAGCTCAGCACCGAGTGCACTCGCTAAATCCAGAGCACCCGCGCCGGATGCAAAAACACTCGCGGTGGTACCCGCATTTCCGATTGCCGCATCGGGATTAGCAGAATTCACCAGTGCCGATTTGACCTCAGTGGCACTTAGCTCTGGTTTGTTTTGCAGCACCACAGCGGCTGCACCAGCAACATGAGGGCTCGACATGGACGTTCCTGACAGTGCGACATAGGAGTCGCTAGTTGAGCCGATGGCTGCAGACAGAATGGGGCTGCCAGGAGCCGCAACGTCAGGCTTTAAAACCGCTGCCTCAAAGTTCGGACCGCGTGAACTGAACGACGAGATACCGCCCTCAGGCACTTCAGATCGTTGAAAGGCGCCAATCGTGATGTCGTCGCCCTCGGCGACGGTGGTGTAAAGCGTGAGGCCTTGGTTCAGATCAACCATGACAGAGGGGAAAGTGAGGTCGGTGAGACCGCCCATAGCGATAGCATCACCTGGCACATTGTTCATGATAATCATGCCCTGTGCACCGGCGTCTTTGAGATTCGCAGCTTTAATATAAAAGTAGCAAGGGTCACCATCGGGAGTTAGGCCACCTCTCATGGCGATGCCAATGCCGCCATCGAAGCTACCTGCTTCAAATGGGGCACAAGCGTCATCATTATTTGAATCGATGCTGTCGGCTAAAACTGCTCTCGCGGTGAGGTCCGTGTTGTGCACCACATCACCGCCCGGCACAGCAGGGAAGTCAACGTCATTCAACGTCACGACGCTGAGATTGATAGAGGAGCTTTGTGTATTCGTTGACGCGATTGCAAGACCTGGCTCAGCGCAGGCAGGGCAACCGACGCTAGATGCGTTGGGGCCGGCATTTCCCGCCGAAGTTACGAGTACGACACCTGCGGCTTCGATCCGCCTAAAAACATCCGTATACAACTGATAATCAAATGACGAGGCTGAGCCCCCCCAAGAGTTGTTTATGACGTCCGCACCATCAGAAACAGCATCGTTGAGTGCTTGAAGAAGGCTGCTGGTGGAGCCACTCGCCGAGCCTGAACCATCCGCCCATAGCGCTTTGTACGCCATCAAATAGGCGCCAGGAGCAACACCCGAAAGCTCCGTACCTTGTGAATCGCTTACGCGATTTCCAACCGCTGTCCCTGCAACGTGTGTTCCGTGGCCATCAACGTCATAAGGCGTGTCGATCTCTTCGGCGTTAATGTCTGAGGGGGTGTAGTGTCGGGCTACGATCAGTTTTCCGCTACAGAATGCTGGGTCGACAGTGGCGCAGTAATCATCGTCGGGTAGCACGGCCGGCGCTTCGAAGTTTGTGGCATCGAACATGGGATGTTCTGGCACGATGCCCGAGTCAATAACGGCAACCCGTACTCCGGCGCCTGCCGTATCGCGGCCACCAACGAGTGACCAAGCTTCAGGCGCTTTTATCAGTGGAAGCGATGCGTCCATATGTGCTCGGACAATTGAATCCCGAACGACATATTTCACGTCAGGCATGTTGCTAAGGATGTCTCGTGCATCTGGCGCGTTACTTTGAACGACCACACCGTTGAGAACCGTGTCGTAGCGCAAATTGACCTTTGCGCCCGGTAAGTCTTGTCCCAGACCTGATACAAAAGCGTTTTGCTGCTGTTCTATAAGCTGGGCTTGCGCCTGCCGCGCGGCGAATTTCGGTGATCGGCTCGGTGAAGATTCATCGCGATCGCGAGAAAACCTGTGGTCTTCAAAGCTAACGAGCGGCTCTTCGTCAAGGACCACAATATAGCTTCTTAGATTGAACGGACTGACCGATTTATTGATGGCGTTTTCAGCAATGACTTTACCTTTCGGTACTTGGGTCTGGGGCGACGCCGCTAGAGATTCAAGGGTCGTTGAAAGCCCCAAAGCAAGTAAGGCGGCCATTACGAAACTGGTTTTCAGTTGATTCACCATTTTTGCAACCCCGACGTGTTAACGATCGGTCGAGTGTATCGCTTCTGAAGCAAGAACGGACATTCCCGCGCTTCAAGAGTCGTTATTGTCCCATTTTTTTAAAGTCTGCCTTGGAATCAGCAAGACCTCAGTGCACGTCAAGGCTGCTTCGTGGAAGCCTGCTATAAAGTTGATTGGTAAGGCGGTGAAATGTGCTCGTCGATCCACGCTTTTGAGTCTCCTCGCGGGAGATCGAAACTCGGAGAGCCTTTACAGCTGATCCGATACATTAATCGCGCGTCATCCGGCGAGTTAATAATGCTTTTTGCTGGAGGCGCATTATGCACGGTAGAGAAATTGCTCCATATCGTTACATCGCCAGGCTGATGGAGATGATCGTAGCGATATTTTGGGTCGAGAATGTGCATTTCAAGCTTATCCAAAAAATGACGAGACGCTGCGAGCGTCATACCTTCCACTTGTACGGGTGCAATATTGTCGCCGCGCGATGCCCAAATAGGACTGTGGAGTGATTTCTTCTGCGTACGTGGATTGGTGTAGACCAGGGGTATCAGCCAGCCTTCATCGTTCACTCGTACCCGGCGACGGAGGATGATCTTTTCCAATGCCAGTTGTTCGCTCGAAGGCAAGTCGCTAAATGCGGCCGCAGTATCGGCGTAGGCGGTTTCTCCGTTCAGCGGCAACCTCTCTCTTCTTTCCATGAGTTCCGGCGATGAGTCAGGATGGTAAAACCCCGTTTCACGCTTGATGTTGGGTACCCAAGTATTAAGCGGACTGCTGCGCGTTTTTGGCGCTGCCTGGACATAAAACATGCTGGTTGAAAGGGGTATAGGTTCAAATTCGATGTCTGTATGCCAGTGTAAACCACCGACAAACTTTTCTTCGCAGTGCTCGCCGCTCCCCGGGAGATTTGTAACGATATAGACGGCCGGGCTATTCGCACCTTTAGCGCAGGTAATGTGATCAGGAAAGGCCGCATTGCAACGGCTACTGGATTGTTGATGTGCAGGTAAAGGTTTTAGCGCTACGCCTTGCCTGTGGTACTCGACGTAGTTTGCGAAGTTCTTTGGGTGCGGAATAGGGGCCCCAAAGTGATTGGCAAGCCGCTCAAGATTGGTGACGTGAAAGCCGTTTTGATCTTGCCCCGGAAAACTGATGACCTGATATTCATCGAATAGCGCAATCAATAGCGTGGCCTGCTCACGTGATAAGGACTGACTCAAATCCACACCGCGGATACGTCTCCCCATGCGGTCGGCGGACAAGACGGGTGTCATGCTGGAGTGCGAGCCAAAGGTGCTCAATAATTTCTGCTGAAATGATGTGTCGCGGGAGTGTGTCACTGAGAAGCCTCCAGAAGCCCTTTAAAAAAGGGTTGTCTTAATGCGGCGTTGTCATGGCCCGAGGTGGCCTTACGACAATATCGGCAACATTCACATTGATAGGTTGCGTCACCACGTACATGACTGCATTGGCGATATCCTCGGCACTGCAGAGATTTTTCTTCATGTTTTTCGCGAACTCACCCAATGTTTCCGGGGAGTAATGCTCGCCGCGTTTCGGCGTAAGCTCGGTGCCCGACATTTCAATCATTTTCTCCACGAAGGGCCCCGGGAAGTTGCGCGCAAAGTTAGTTGCGGTTGCGCCGGGTAGGACATTGGTGACTCGAATATCGTCCTCTTCAAGCTCGTCTCGTAAGCTGGCGGAGATCACATTAACGGCGTGTTTTGTTGCGCCATAAACACCCGAGTTTCTTCTTTGTGCGGAGACCGAGGAGATATTGACGATGTGCCCCTTTGCGCCACACTCCCTCATGGCGACAACCGCTGACTGACAACCGACCAGCAAGGCGAGAACATTTGTCTCTAACATGGCTCGCCACTCTTCAGGACTTCCATCTACGATCGAGGAGGGGAACTCAAGGCCCGCGTTATTGACCATGATATCCAGGCGGCCAGTTCGCATAACGGCGGCCTCCACTAAATTCTGGACTTGAAAGGGGTCACGTAGATCGACTGTAAGCACCGTGGCGTTTCCGCCGTCTTGCTCAATGGTGTGCTTAGCCTCCTCCATGGGTTCAGAGGTTCTGCCGGCTAGGAAGACGTGAGCACTTGCCTGTGCGAGTTGTTTTGCAATGGCCAGTCCAATGCCGCTGGAGGCGCCTGTGACGATCGCTGTCCGTCCGCTGAGTGTTTTCTTATCCATTGTCATTTCAACGCCACATCATTTTTTACAATTTGACAAAAGATGCCAATAATGTCAAAAAAAGGACGGTGTACAAGCTCGACTAGTTCTCTGCTTTTGGGCAGACTTTTCAATATGCCTACCAACAATAAGCGCGATTCGATCACCCGAGCGGCCCATGCGCAGTTTCGCCTATACGGTTATCGAAAAACCTCTATGGAGGACATTGCAGGCGAATTAGGTATATCGCGTGCTTCGCTGTATTCATACTTTAAGAATAAAGATGAGATCTTTAGGTCAGTCTCTGTCTCGCTGCACGAGCGAGCGCTGGCAAATGCGAAGCAGTGTTTACTGGGGCGTTGGAGCCGCGAAAACGCTTTGTCAAAAATCGAGCAAGCATTACTCGCAAGGCACCTTCCCTTTCATGACGAACAATTTCACTCGGCGCATGCCGGCGAACTGCAGGATGAGTACAGCCGGTTGTGCGGTGATGTCGTAACGCAGTCAAATACTAAGTTTCAGCAATTTCTCAAAGAAGCCTTAGATACGGCAGTCGAGGCGAAGCTGATTCGCGTCCAATCTACCAAGCTCAGCACTGCTGAGGTTGCGGAGCTCTTAAATTTGGCGACGGCTGGGCTAAAGCGAGGAGCGGATAGGCCAGGTTTATTTGAAGCGCGCGTTGCGCATTTTCTGGGCGTATTTGTCCGGGGGCTATCCTAAGCCTTCTCCGAAAGGTCTTGCTTTATTTCAGCCTGCTTTTCCTTACTGAGCGGATACCGGTGAAGGGGCAGGTAGGTTATTGCTAGTGCGGCTGCAGGCGCGAAGCAGAAAATCACTAGTAGACCTTGAATAGCCTCAGGTGAATTCTTTAAGCCCGGGGTAAAGCCAAAAAGCCGGTCGGCGAGGGTGAGTGTTAAGCCCACGGCTGAGGCACCACCGAGCTTATTGACCGTAGCAAGTAGCGCAAAATACATCCCAGCGCGCTTTTGGCCGGTTTTTGATTCATCGATATCGGTGAGATCAGCCATCATTGAGTGCAGTAGTGTGGGCCCGGCACCGAACGCCAGCCCAGCCAAAAATGTGTAACCCCAGAATAAGGGTACATTCCCCGGATCAGTTACGAAAAATAAGCCAGCTTGCAGCAGCATCGTGTAACCGATAGCCACTCTTATGGCGCCTACTTTCCCCATGCGATAGGCCAACTTGAGCCAAGCGGGCATCGCAAGGAAGCCAGCAAGAAAATATAGCAGCAGCGCCAGACTGGCATGGTCTTTGAGCTCGAAGGCATAGGTGGCGAAAAAGATGTAAAGAGCTGCCGTTGCTGACATGGCAAAGGCGGTCGTGAAGTCAGCGAACAATAACCGCCAAAGGGTTGGATTTGAGCGGACAAGTTCAAGTGCATCTTGGAGACCTAGGGTCTCTGTGCTAACGGATGGCTTATCGGGAACCCCCAGAACTGTTGGTAGCACCGTGAGTGGAAATAAGACCAGGCAGAACATTCCCATTGCAGCCAGTTTCTCTGAAATGGGTGTTTCTCTGGAGAGGTCGAGCGCGGCCGGAATTGCCAGTACAAGGGCCATGCCTAAAATGATAAAAATTTCCCGCCACCCGAAGATTTTCGATCGCTCGTCATAGTCCCCTGCTAAGACACTACCCCACGAGTTATGAGAGATGCTCAACATGGTATAACCAACATAAAGCACCAGTAGCCAACCCCCAAGATAGAGCGCACTGACGTCTGAGGGGTTGGGGAGAAACAGCTTGTAGACGGCCAACATAAGCAAGGGAATGGCGAGAGCCACCCAATGTTTATATTGTCCCCACCGGCTTCCGTAACGATCAATGACAACGCCCATAATTGGGTCTGTGACTAAATCCCAGACCCGCGCAACGGTGAAGATGAGACCGACGGTTGCGAGACTTAAGCCTAAACTGCCGCTATAAAACGGCGGCAAATAAATGGCAATGGGCATCGCCATGGCGCCAATGGGCAGCGCTACCATGGAGTAGCTTGCGAGCACTCTCTTGTTGAGTTGACGGGCCATGATGACAACAGCTTTGGCGTTATTATGCGTCTGAAAATGACGTGGTTGCTCTGTATTGTCAACGCCGGATGCTCGCCCGCCCGAGCGATTTGTCTCAGGTGGACGTCGCTAAGCCCGTATTTTCAAGGCCACTTTAGACGAAGGGGTCAGAGTCATCTACGAGCTGCTTTAGAGCGACCACTCG
Organism: Candidatus Paraluminiphilus aquimaris; assembly: GCF_026230195.1. NCBI lineage: Bacteria > Pseudomonadati > Pseudomonadota > Gammaproteobacteria > Cellvibrionales > Halieaceae > Candidatus Paraluminiphilus > Candidatus Paraluminiphilus aquimaris. The sequence goes on from NZ_CP036501.1 coordinate 734,707, forward strand.
CTCTCGAACGATCTTTCATCTTCGAGGGCAAGCAACACGGTGAGGGCAATGATGGATAAGTGAATCGCCGAGTAAAGCAGCAAGAATGCAGGGTCAGCAATCGCCACGTCATACTCTATTAAGCGACTGATACTGGATGCAAAAAAGTAGATGACGATCGAGGCGGCGCACAGCCCCGCTGTGTAAAGCCGTTGTCGCAAAAGCAGCAGCCCATGCAGTGTTGCGAGCATGACGAAGCCGAGGGCGAACCTGAGCTTATGCAGTTGATGATCTTCGGCAACGGAACTCCAGCCATAGGTCAAGTGGGCGTCGAGGCCTCCTAAGAAGTACGCTATCAAATAGCTAGCCGTAATCCCTGAGATAAGAAAAAAATAAACTTTAAATGCCAGTGTTTTGTTGGTCAGCACCTCTTGATACGTACTGAGCGTTAACTCTCTAGGCGCGTTTAAAAGGGCCTCGTATTCCGCTTGTGTGAGAACGTGTTTGCTTTGATTGTCGTTTGAGTCTGCCATCAGAGCTTATTCCTCTGAGCTTCTATTGCCATGTATGTGAGCGCCAGAATGAAGAGGGGTCTGGTGAACTGGACTACTTTAGCCAGCGCAAGTTCGGGGACGAAAAACGCATTCTCCAAAGCTAAGAGGTCTTCTAAAAACATGACCCAAGCCAGTAACGCTGAAATACATATCGTTGTATGTATTTGCTTTCCGATGACCCTAAAAAAAACGTATAGGCTGACAAGGCACACAATAAATAGGGTTCGATAGTCAACCAGCGAGCGCGCCAGAAAAACGGCATCCGGACTTTCCGAGGGAATGCCGCCAATTGCATTCATCTGCAATGAAAAGGCTGCGTAATATCCCAGAAAAATAAAGACAATCGCCTCGCAAAATTTATACATATACTCGCCCCCCCCAGGAGGTTGCCTGATTAGCCTGTCATAAAGTTGGTCGGTTGCAAAATACCCCATAGGGTTTAAGTGCTCTTAAATTCCCAGGGGATAGATGCGAGCCACCATACGGTGGGAGTCAAAGCGCCGAGATGGCGGCGATGGTTACTTACCCTCAAAAGGTGATTCTTTGCGTTCTTAACAACCGCGCCGTTGAGCGCTTTGCCGTCTAAGGTAGGACTCAGAGTCGCTCTGGTAAGTTCGATAAGGGTAAGTTCGAGAAGGGTAAGTTCGAGAAGGGTAAGTTCGAGAAGGGTAAGTCCGCGACGTTCGCAAGTGCACTCTTAGCTTATTGGAATGGTGCCCAGGGACGGAATCGAACCGCCGACACGGGGATTTTCAATCCCCTGCTCTACCAACTGAGCTACCTGGGCTAATCTGAAGAAAGTACTTCGGAGGGCGCGTATTAAACCGTTGAGTTGTTTAGCCGTCAAGTAAACTAGGCGATTGCGGCTTCATTATCCAAGCTCGCCTCAATCTCACTGCTTTTAGCGTCTTTCGTCATGTCGCGATTGGAGGCGAGCACCGCGTAAACAGCCGGCAGAATCACTAACGTAAACAGCGTTCCAATGAGCATGCCAAATACCAATACGGCACCAATGCTATTTCTCGCTTCTGCGCCGGCACCCGTCACCAAAACTAACGGAAAATGCCCGAGGACGGTTGCGCCCGTTGTCATCAGAACAGGTCGTAATCGGGCGATCGCACCGTTTTTGATCGCCTGAAGCTTCTCAACCCCGGCAATGCGCTCCTGATTGGCAAAGTCGACAATTAATATCGCGTTTTTGGTAACCAGCCCCACGAGGGTGACAAGACCGACCTGCGAGAAAATATTGATGGTGCTGAAGTTGAGGAAGGTAATCGTTAGCGCGGCAAACAACGCCAGTGGTATGGATCCCAAGAGAATGATGAGGGGATCTCTAAAGCTATTGAACTGTATGGCTAGAACCAAGAAAACAAGTGCGGTGGCAATCAAGAGTACACCGGCCATGGTGTTGCCTTCACTTCGTAATTCACGCGACTCACCGAGGTAATCGAGTACATATCCCTCCGGGAGCATGCGGCTAGCAATGTCTTCGATGATCTTAAGGCCTTGATCTTTTGTGGTGCCCGGAAGGATCGCGCCATAGATCTTAAACCCGTCTTTTTGCTGAAACCGAGTGAGGGCTCTGGGCTGAGTAGACCGACTCAGCGTTACCAGCGAGCCAAATGGCACAAGCTCGCCGTTCGGAATGCGAACCGGGATATCGAGCAACGCTGAGGGCGAGCTTCGCTGCGCATCTTCTAACATTGGAATAACGCGATAAGCACGTCCCCGTTCGTCAAAACGTGTCACGTAGGCAGGCGAAACCATTAGCCCCATTTGTGCAGAGAGGTCTCCTAAGCTCATGCCAAGGTCAGCTAAGCGCTCCTTATCTATTTCAAACTCGGCTTCAACGCGATCAATCTTGATATCCGTTTCGACAAACAGAAAGCTGCCGGAGGACTGGGCTTCGTCGACCATTTCTCGCGCGACGTCGAGCATATTCTCGTTGGTGTCTGAGGAAGTAATGACGACTTCAACGTCAAATCGGCCCGCCGATGGCAAGGAGGCCTCCTCGAACGGAATGGCCGAGACAATCGGGGAGTTTTTGATGCTCTGGTAAATCTCAAAAACCATATCTGTGACCCTGCGATCACGCTCCTCTGGTGGCACAAACTCCTGTCCACCAAACCCGCCATTGGGCTGCACGATTTGCCACATGTAGGAGGGCTCAGGCTTTTCCTCCAGCGTAGAAACGACCTGATAAAAACCTTCGTAGGTTTCCTGTAGCGACGATTCTGGCGCTGATTCAAAAACCAAACCGAGACTGCTTTGGTCTTCAACGGGAGAAAGCTCTTTGAGCGAAAAAAGGTATAGCGGTGCCGATAGTAAGGAGAAGAAGACACCCGCCGTGATAAGTTGATAACGCCATTTGAGCGAGAAATCGACGACATAGGAGTAAGCGTCAGCCGTTGCGTCAAAGCGCTGGTTGACCCAGCGTGTGGTTCGGGATTCATGTCCCTTGTCAGGGCAGACCCACGCACTCAGGACAGGAGACAGGGTCATGGCGACGAAGCCGGAGATGAGAACTGCGACCGCTAGCGCGAAGGCGAACTCTCGAAACAGCACGCCAGAAAGGCCTGATAAGAAACCAATGGGTGCGTAGACCACCGCAAGCGTTGCCGTCATGGCAACGATAGGTCCGAGCAGCCTTCTTGAACTGGTTAGGGCCGCTTGATATCGACTCATACCGGCCCTCAAATTTCGAGCGACGTTTTCCACCACTACAATGGCGTCGTCGACCACCAAACCCACCGATAGGACGATGGCGAGTACCGTCAGAAGGTTGAAAGAAAAGCCAATGACGGACATGGCGGCCACGGCGCCGAGTAGGGAGATAGGTATCGTCATGAGCGGCACAAGTGCGGTTCTGAATGATCCCATCAGCGCGACAACAACGAAGCCGACCAGCAGGATGGTTTCGCCTAATGTGGTCACGATTTCTCGAAGCGAGTCACGCATGTAATTTGAAATATCGAACGCCATGATGAGTTCGAGGTCTTCAGGCAGTACCTCATTAATGTCTTCAATACGGTTGTACAGAGCGTCGGCAACGGCGATCTCACTTGCACCAGGGGCCGCATAAATGGGCAGGAACACGACGAGATCCTGTGCGTAGCGACTGCGCATTTGCATGTCTTCCATGCCAAGCTCGATGCGAGCGACATCTCCCAGACGGATCTCTGCGCCATCTTCAGCCCGGATGATCATGGACCGGAAGTCGTCAGCCGTCCTCGCTGTCGCATCTGTCTTCAACGTGATGCGCTGGGTTGCACTCTCGCTGGCGCCTAATGCGCCAATGACATTGTTACTCTGTAAGGTATCGCGCACGTCGTGCGCGGTTACGCCAAGCGCCGCCATCTTCCAGGCGTTGAGCCAAATCCGCATGGCGGGCTTAACACCGCTGTTCTCAACACGCTGAACATTCGGAACGGATGTTAACTGGGGCACGATATCGCGTTGAACGATGTCAGTAACCTCACCTAAAGACCGCGTTTTGGGAACACTGACCGCCAGATAAAAACTGGCGTAGGGGCTGTCCGCCCGGCTTACCTCAATGAACGGATCTTCGGCACCGTCTGGTAGTTCAAGCCTAATCTGACTCAGTCCTGATGACAGCTCTGCGAGCGCGTCTGTGCTGTCCTCGTTGAGCTGCATCCAAGCGGTGACGATGCTCTCGCCCGATGTGGTGACGGACTCAACGTAATCGACCCCTGGAATCGCGTTGGCGACGCGCTCAATCGGTTCGGTGACGAAGCCTTGTACCGACTCGGCCGTCGCGCCCGGGTAGGGCGTGATGATCTGGATCGAAGAACTTTGAATAACCGGGAACTGCAAAACGGGGATATCTACCGCAGAGCGGAGGCCGGCGAGAAGAAGAAACAGCGACACGACAATCGCGATGACGGGGCGTTTTACAAAGATGTCATTCCAGCGAGGCCGGTCTTTCAGATCCGCCATAATCACTTCGCCCCAGAATAAATACGGGCAAGTACGCCGTCTGAGAGCTTAAATGAACCGGTGGTCGCAAAAAGCGCCGTTTCATCTAAGTCCGCAGTAAAGATCGCCGAGTTTGCGGTTTCATCGATGAGCGTGACCCGCATCGGCACAGCGCGCAGAGGCTGTTGAGCACCGGCTTCGGCGTCTGCTAGTTCGAAAATGTAAGTGCCCTCGGTGTCCCAACGGATACTGGCGGGTGGGAGCTCATACACAATGCTAGGTGTACCACTAGCTAACTCGACTTGAAGCAATTCTCCGTGTTTTAAGCGGGCATTTTGGGTCATTGCCCGCACGTCGAAAGTGCGCGTCTTGGCGTCGATGGTGTCTGAAACAACAATCACCCTTGCCGTTCCTAAAAGAGAATTATCGAGGTCGAAAATATTCACGGTGTCGCCTACACCAATACGTGCAAGACCTTGTGGAACCTTGAAGTCGACCCACCGTTTTGCACCCAAGCCGGTGAAGTCAGTGATGATTTCGCCGCTATCAATCATGTCTCCCACGACGTGGGTGTAGATACCCATGCGGCCATCAAAAGGCGCCCTGAGCGTCAGTCGGGTCAACTGTGCATCGATGGCACGGATCTGTGCGTTCAACGCGTTGAGACGGGCTTCTTGAACGTCGATGTCATCCTGTGCAATGAGTGACTGCGCCTTCAGTTTTCGGCTTCGCCCCAATTGGGTAATCGTTAGGTCACGCTCTGCCCTGAGTGCCTCTTGTTGGGCTGTGAGGTCGGCTGAAAACAGCTCGAGCAGCGGTTGTCCTTTTTTGACCGCGGCGCCAGATTGAAACGGAAGGGCGACGATCCGACCACCCACTTCAGGGCTAATCTCCACATATTCTGGACGACGGACAGTGCCACCCAAACGTCGAACAGGCGTGTGGGACACGGTGCTCACCTTTTGTGCACTGACCACTTCATAGGGCTCTGGAAAAGAGGCGCCAAAGGCGATGGCGGCAGTAATCTGTTGGTATTTCACTGCGGCCAGCGCGCCAGTTACTAAGAAGCAACCGGCTACCGTAATTAGCCATGGCAAGACTCTGCGCATTTAAATATCTCTCGTAGGGGTTTTATTTAATTGGACTGTGAGGGAGGAACGTAGCCTTCCGCGTGGTCGTGTTCACCACCGCTTAGAAAAAGCTCCATCTGTTCCGATAGGTATTTACGCGCATCGGGGTCCATCATATTGAGGTGCTTTTCGTTAATAAGCATGGTCTGGAGCGCTTGCCAGTCGCCCCAAGCTTGCTTTGAGACCGAGTCAAAAATGGCTTGTCCCTTTGCTCCGGGAAGCGGTGGTCGATCGAGACCTTCGAGCTCTTTATTGTAGCGGCGGCAGTGTACGGTACGCATTCCAGAAATCCTTAGTATGAGCTTACACAGTGAGTGACTGCAGCATTTTGACCACAGGTGCCGGTAGGCCCAGCGTCAAAGCGCGCGCTATTGTAAACCAGCCGTAACGGTCACGGTCAGCTATTCTTGACACATCAGTCTCAACGCGACAGAGCACAGGCGTAATATCGAGCCGAAAATGGCTGAAGGTGTGTGTATGTACGGCTTGATGCTCAGGTGGTTTAGTCGTGACGAGTCGATACTCAGAAAGCCACGACATCACGGGGCTGACGGCCTCAATCTGAGATTGACTCGTTTGAATAGCAGAGGCTTCAGTATTTTGCACTTCCGGGAATGACCAGAGCCCACCCCAAATACCGGATGGAGGACGCTTTTCAAGTAGAACATCACCTTGTTCATCTACGCAGATGACGAATTGAGTGTTGCGAGTGGGAGTCGCCTTTTTAGGCTTCTTTCCCGGGAAGGCGGCTTGCGTGCCGGCAAGTCTGGCTTGGCAGTCGTCAGTTAGAGGGCAGAAAAGGCACTCGGGTTTCGACTTTGTACACAGTGTCGCACCCAAATCCATGATGCCTTGGGTGTAATCAGCGGTCCGCTGATGCGGTGTCACCTGCTCTGACGCAGACCAAAGTGCGGTGAGTACGTCGGCCCGACCCGGCCAACCCGCGATAGCGTAATACCGGGCTAGGACACGCTTTACATTCCCGTCGAGAATAGGTGCCCATCCGCCATGTCCGAGGGTGAGAATGGCGCCGGCTGTGGATCGTCCAATCCCCGGTAACGATTCGAGTCCCTCTACCGAGTCCGGAAATTTCCCGTCGTAATCGCTTGCAACAAGGCAGGCCGTTTTATGCAAATTGCGAGCACGAGCGTAGTACCCCAGACCCGTCCACAGGCTCAATACGTCATCAATAGGTGCCTTTGCTAGGTCCTCTACCTCTGGAAACCGGGCCATAAAACGGGTGTAGTAGGGTATGACTGTTGCCACCTGAGTCTGTTGCAACATGATCTCTGAGACCCATACGCGGTAGGGCGTGCGATTGTGCTGCCAGGGCAATGATTTGCGGCCATGTTGATCAAACCACGTTAATAGTCGCTCTGAGAAGGGAGGCAATTCGTTCATAAGATGAGCTGACTGGCGCTTTGCTATACAATTCGCCGCCTAGTGTAGCGCCTCATAGGTGCGGTCGACTCAAGTTTAGGAAAAACAGATGGACAACGCTCAAACGACAGTTCGTTCAGCAACCGTGTCTCGAGACACCTTGGAAACACAGATTACTGTCTCGGTCTGCCTCGATGGCACCGGTAAAGCAGAGTTCGATACAGGGCTGCCCTTCTTGGAGCACATGCTCGATCAGATTGCTCGACACGGTATGGTTGACCTGAACATAAAAGCGAATGGCGACCTACACATCGACGCACACCACACCGTTGAGGACATTGGTATTACGTTGGGCCAGGCGTTGGCCGAGGCGGTTGGAGATCGCCGCGGTATCTTGCGCTACGGGCATGCTTATGTACCGCTCGATGAAGCCCTATCGCGTGTTGTAATCGATTTTTCTGGTCGTCCCAGTCTCCACTACAACGTCCCCTTTACGCGCGCATCAGTCGGTGACTTTGACGTGGATTTATTCGCAGAGTTCTTCCACGGGCTGGTTAATCACGCGCAACTTACGTTGCACATCGATAATTTAAAAGGTGAGAACAGCCATCACCAAGCCGAGACAATGTTTAAGGCATTTGGTCGTGCGCTTAGAATGGCCGTATCCGCTGACGAGCGTGCCCCGTCGGCAATGCCATCGACGAAAGGCGTTTTGTAAGGCGATGACACAAACAGTTGCCGTTATCGACTACGGCATGGGTAACCTTCACTCCGTAGAAAGTGCGCTGCGCAAAGCCGGTGCAGAGGATGTTGTTGTCACGGCCGATCGCGCCCCGATCTTGAGGGCTGACCGTGTTGTTTTTCCTGGCGTTGGCGCCATTCGCGACTGCATTAGTGAATTCAGACGTTTGGGTTGTGATGAAACGTTGAAGCGTGTCATTGAAGCGGGCACACCGGTGTTGGGCATTTGCGTAGGTATGCAGTCGCTGATGACACACTCAGAGGAAAACGGCGGCGTTGATTGTCTTGACTGCTTGACGGGCCCCGTTGCGCGGTTTCCACATGATCATCGCGACGAGACGGGCGTCAAACTGAAGGTGCCGCACATGGGTTGGAATCGGGTGAGGCAATTAACACCGCACCCCATGTGGAACAACATAGAAGACAATGCCTATTTTTATTTCGTACACAGTTTTTATGTGCCCGCCGATCAGTGCGAGTTGGTGAGTGGAATTTTCGAATACGGCGTCACAGGGTCAGCTGCGGTGGCCCATGAAAATGTGTTCGCAACGCAATTTCATCCGGAAAAGAGTCACGACAACGGTGTGAAGCTGTTGGCAAACTTTTTAGATTGGGACGGTAGATGTTAGTCATTCCAGCAATAGACCTAAAGGACGGTCAGTGTGTTCGTTTGCGCCAAGGCGATATGGACGACAGCACTGTGTTCTCTGATGACCCCGTAGCGACGGCCGCACAGTGGGCGCAATCCGGCGCGCGCAGGCTGCATATGGTTGACCTCAATGGCGCCTTTGCCGGTACTCCTAAAAATGCTGCTGCGGTCAAGGCCATCACGCAGGCTTTACCCAGCCTGCCAGTTCAAATCGGTGGTGGAATTAGAGACTGCAACACGATTGAGAGCTACTTAAACGCCGGCGTTCACTACGTCATCATCGGCACCGCTGCTGTAAAGAATCCTGAATTTGTCCACGAGGCTTGTGCGCGGTTTCCGGGGCACATTATCGTGGGTATCGACGCTAAGGCGGGGTTTGTTGCCACCGACGGTTGGGCGGAGACCAGTACCGTACAAGCTGTGGATCTGGCGCGCGATTTTCGCGATGCCGGTGTCGAGGCCATTGTCTACACAGACATTGAGCGCGACGGCATGATGCAGGGCGTGAATATCGCCGCGACTGTCAATCTGGCTGTTGAGGGTGGGCTTCCTGTCATCGCGTCGGGGGGTGTCACCGACATCGAGGATATTCGTCGTCTAGCAGAGGTTAGCCATAACGGTATTGTCGGCGCGATCACTGGGCGTGCAATTTACGAAGGTACTTTGAATGTGGCGGAAGCGCAGGCGCTATCAGACCGGTTGGTGCGCGCCTGATGGCGCTCGCTAAGCGCATAATTCCCTGCCTCGATGTTGATCAGGGACGTGTTGTCAAAGGGGTCAATTTTGTTGGCATACGCGACGCCGGTGATCCTGTGGAGATAGCGCGTCGATACAACGACGCGGGTGCCGACGAAATAACCTTTCTCGATATAACAGCGACGCACGAGCAGCGTGATACCACGTACCGCACAGTTGAGCAGATAGCGTCAGAGGTTTTCATACCGCTTACTGTTGGTGGAGGTGTGCGAGCGGTAAGCGATATTCGAACACTGCTTAACGCGGGCGCCGATAAGGTCAGTATCAACACGGCGGCCATCTTCAACCCTGAGCTTGTGAAAGAGGCGGCAGAGCGCTTTGGTTCACAATGTATTGTCGTTGCTATGGACGTGAAAGACCTCGGTAATGGCTCGGGTCGATACGAACTCTTCACGCACGGTGGTCGGAAGGCGACTGGACTTGAAGCGGTGGCCTGGGCAAAAAAAATGGCAGAGTTCGGTGCGGGCGAGATTCTGCTAACCAGTATGGATAGGGATGGCACGAAGGATGGCTACGACCTTGGCATTACACGCGCCATTTCAGATGCCGTCGATATACCGGTTATTGCCTCCGGCGGCGTTGGCAATCTTGACCACCTCGTAGATGGATTCACTGAAGGTCGCGCTGATGCCGTGCTCGCAGCCAGTATCTTTCACTTTGGCACTTACACGGTCGCCCAGGCGAAAGCGCATTTAGCGAGTGCGGGTATTCATGTCCGGCGCTAGCCTAGGACGTTACTCATTAAGCGCTTTTACTTCCTCGGGCGTTTGATCTGGGAACGCAAGTTCAGAAGTCGTCACCTGTGAACGTTTGGCATCAATTCGCTTATAAACATTGATCCCCTTCAGCAGGGTAAACGCCTCGTATAATTGGTTGTCGTCTTCCCGCAAGCTGGCCATTTCCTCGGTTTCAGAGGCTTGCGTTTCAGCGGTGTTCTTCAGGCTGCGATTTAAATCAGCCTCTCGAAGTCTGCGCCCCTGCTCAAGACTTGTAAGCTGCGCGCGCTCTACCACTACGTCGGGAACGATGCCTTCTGCCTGAATGGATCGGCCGTTGGGCGTGTAATAAAGCGATGTCGTCAATTTCAGTGCTTTGGTCTCTGAAACGGGTAATACGGTTTGGACTGACCCTTTGCCAAAACTGCGGGTGCCCATGATCACGGCCCTGCCTCTGTCTTGCAGTGCGCCGGCGATAATCTCTGAAGCACTAGCTGAGCCACCATTCACCATTACGACTATTGGGACATCCGGTAATAGCTCTCCGGGCTCCGCTTCTAACACGGTTTTTGACTCGGGGTGCCGGCCTTGGGTGTAAACAACAAGACCGCCATCTAAAAAGTTACTGGCCATTTCGACGCTGGCGTTGAGTACACCGCCAGGGTTGTTTCTGACATCGAGCACAACACCGTTAACCGGCCCTTTTTCGAGGGCATCGAGCAAAGCGTCAGCGACCTCTTTTCCTGAGTCGCGCTGAAAGCGAGATACGCGAATGAGCCAATAGCCAGAATCTATTTCTCTCGACCGAACGCTGGGGACGTCGATGACCCCGCGGGTGACAACGATATCAAGCGGTTGGCTCTCACCGGCCCGGCCAATTTCAAGTGTCACGTTGGTGCCTTCAGGGCCGCGCATGTAGGTTGAGGATTCGTTTGTCGACATACCTTGAGTAGACGTGCCATCAATTTTCAAAATGACATCTCCCGCTTGAAGTCCTGCGTCCTCTGCGGGCGATCCGTCAATAGGGGTGACGATCGAAATAAAGCCACCGCGGTAACCAATTTCGATCCCAAGACCTGTGAACTGGCCCTCGGTTGATTCCTGCAAATTGCTGTAGCCGTCGTCTGTTAAGTAGGCCGAGTGCGGATCAAGGCTAGTCAACATACCTTTTACGGCCATTTCAAAGAGTTCGGCGTCGGTGACTTCCTCAACGTAACCTCTGCGAATGGCATCAAAGGTGTCGGCAAAGAGTTGCAACTCATCAAATGAAATACTGACCGGCTCGCGAGTCTCAGCTGGGTCCGTTTCCGGTCCAATCGCCTGTGCGGATTGCGCCGTTTTGACCTCTACCGCCGCTGGATCCTCCGTCTGGCCCCATGCCTCCAAAATTGTGAGTGAGAGTGCCGCCGTCAGTGCCGTAACAAAAAGCTGATTGCGCGGGCGCCATTTTTTTGGGGTAGTGATAGTCATCGTTTTATCAGTCTCACTGAATCCATTTAGCAGGGTCAACGGGCACGCCGTCAGAACGTATCTCAAAATACAGCGCAGGGTCCGTAGCGCCGCCGCTTGAGCCGACTCGCGCGATTTCCTCACCCGGTGCGACCCAGTCGCCCGTTGTTTTCAAGAGGCTTTCATTTCTACTGTAAAGGCTCATCCAACCATTGCCGTGATCGATGATAGTAAGCAAACCCTGACCTCTGAGCCAATCTGCGTAGACAACTCGTCCGAAATGAATGGCACGGACCGCCGTTCCACGACCGGCGGGCATGAGCCAGCCCTGCCAGCGAAGATCGCCGCGATCGCGTTTCTGCCCAAAGCGCGTTTTGCTTGGGCTTTTAATCGGTGCACGCAGCTTACCTGCCGACGAGGCAAAGTCTTCAAAATCACCGAGCAAATTAAGATCGGCCATTCGTCGAGTGAGTTCTGTTAAAAGCGTATTGAGACGAGCGAAGTCTTCCTTTAGCGCCTCAATTTGTTGGCCGTCGCGCGCGAGTAAGGCGCTGAGCTCGGCGATGATTGATCTCTGACTGTTTCGCTGTGCGAGCAGATCGGCCTGTTGTTCTTTCAACACCTTTTGCTTGTGCTCTTGATCGGCCCGGATTGCCTCTTGTTCCTTTTGATTCGCGTCGAGGGTGCTGACTGCCACTTTGAATGCGTTTATCTCCGCTAATTGTTCACGCAGCAATAGGTCAAAATACGCTCGATGGCGCTCGGTTTCATGCGCACCACTGTCACCCAGTAAAATCTTCAAATCCCCGCCTTGGCTCAAAATGGAAAACGCACCTAAGGCGCGCTCCAATTGTGACTGCCTCGACGCGATATCGCGCTCTAGAGATACAGCCTCGGCTTCTAAGTTGTTGATTCTGCGATTCAGCATCTCGATGCTACGGGTGCTTTGTGCAATGGATTGCTTCGTCGTTGCGATGACTGTGTCGGTGTCACGAAGCGCACTTTGAAGCTTGGCACGTTCGCTGGATCTCGAGATGACCATACTTTCGAGAGTGGCGATTTCTCGATTAACGCGCGCAATCTCTTCTTTCGCTTCCTCTGCCGTGGCCGGGTCGTCAGCGGATTGTGCAGCCGCTAAAGGTGTGGCCAAACTGAGTCCAATGCCGAGTAACGCGGCACAAACACTAAAAGGCGAAAGCGGCTTCACGGTGGATTATTCGACGGCCTGTAGAAGCGACGTTCCTGTCATTGCGGGCGGCTTAGGAAGGCCCATGATATCGAGCACCGTCGGTGCTATGTCAGCAAGAACGCCTGGGGCTTCTCTGAACCGCCTTGGATGGCAGCCGATATAGAATAAGGGCACCGGTTCGGTGGTATGTTGAGTATGTGGCTGCGCTGCGTGGTGGTCATGCATTTGCTCACAGTTCCCATGGTCGGCGGTAATTAGTGCCTGCCCACCGGCCGCCAGAACAGCACTTTCCAGCCTTGCTACACACGCATCGAGCGTCTCTACTGCCTTCACGGCGGCATCAAAATTACCCGTATGGCCTACCATGTCACCGTTAGCAAAATTCACAACAATGAGCTCATGTGACTGCTTTTGAATGCTGTTGATGACCGCATTGGTTACATCATCGGCGGACATTTCCGGCTGTAGGTCGTAGGTGGCGACATCGGGCGATGGAATAAGAACCCGCTCTTCGCCATCGAAAAGCGCTTCGCGCCCGCCGCTAAAGAAAAACGTCACGTGAGCGTACTTCTCGGTCTCTGCAATTCGCGCTTGCTTCAGGCCATTTGCGGCGATGACCTCGCCCAAGGTGTCCTCAATTACGTCAGGGGCGAATGCAACCGTAGCCTTCACACCCTCATAGTATTCGGTGGTAGTGACAAACGAGACGTTGGGTTGACGACAAGAAAATTCAGTGAAGGTTGTATCGGTAAGAGCCTGCGTCAGCTGTCGCGCGCGGTCAGCTCGGAAGTTCATAAACAGTACGGCGTCACCGTCCATAATCGGTGCGGCGTCACCAATGCATGATGGAGGAACGAATTCATCGTTTTCGCCCCGCGCGTAGGCCTCTGCCAATGCCTGCATTGCGGAGTCGCAACTAAACGCAGCCTCACCTTCGATCAAAAGCTTTGCTGCCGCTTCAATGCGATCCCAGCGCTTGTCTCTGTCCATGGCAAAGTAACGACCTTGTACCGTGGCTATGCGCGCCGCCTTCAGCGAGGCGAGCTCTGTTTCGGCCCTTTCGATCGATGCTTGTGCGCTTCTCGGTGGCGTATCTCGCCCATCCAGAAAGGCATGCAAATAAATGGCTTTTGCGCCACGTTGGTGAGCCAGTCGCGCGGCTGCAAAAATATGGTCTTCGTGGCTGTGGACGCCACCGGGAGAGAGCAAGCCAAATAAGTGCACAGCGCCATCGACGGCGACTGCGTTGTCGATAGCATCACAGTAAGCGCTATTCGTGTCGAAATCGCCATCGGCAATCGCTTTATCAATGCGCGTGATGCTTTGATAAATTATTCGACCCGATCCCAGACTCATATGCCCAACTTCAGAGTTGCCCATTTGACCCTCGGGTAGCCCCACATCCAGGCCCGACCCGGATACAAGTGTTGACTCTCCTTCACGCCATAGCCGGTCAAACGTCGGTGTTTGGGCATGGAAGATCGCGTTATTTTCGCTAGCTTCTCGATAGCCAAACCCATCCAGAATGACAAGGATTGCAGGTGAAACAACGGGGCTAGTTGGGGGCATAGGGTTTCCTCTGAGCGCACGCGACATTTTAGCAGTCATGGCAGGCAAAGATCACCTATGTCACATGTTGATAGTGCCACTGGAGAGGGTGGTATGAAGCACGTATACTGCGGCGCACACAAACCATCCCGTAAGGCCAGAGAGCACCCGTGTCGTTCAGTCATTTCTTGATTTTCATTTCCGAGCAGTGGGTCTTGGTGTTTGCGCTACTTTTGAGTCTGAACTTGTTATTGTTCACTGAGTCTCGCAAGGCTGGGCCCGCACTGAGTCCTCAGCAAGCTATTAACCTCACTAACAGAGAAGGTGGCATTTTTCTCGACGTTCGAGACGCAAAAGAATACAAGCGCGCCCATATCTCAGAGGCAGTGAATATCCCGGCTGCGAATTTATTAGGCCGACTGGGCGAGCTCGAGAACTACAAGGACAAGCCCGTTATTGCGGTGTGTCGAATGGGGACCAACGCCAGTGCGGCGGTTAAACAGCTAAAGGCCAATGGTTTTAGCCAGGCGCATCGAATGGCGGGCGGTATGATGAATTGGGACGAGCAACGTTTGCCGGTGACCAACAAGTGAAGCCAGTAACAATTTATACAACTCGATGGTGCCCCTTTTGCGTCCGGGCTAAACAACTCTTAAGTAACAAGAGCGTCTCGTTTACCGAAATTCCGGTGGACGGTGACGCGCCCTTGCGCGCAAAGATGGCATCGATGGCGGGTGCAACAAGTGTTCCGCAGATATGGATAGGCGACCAGCACGTCGGAGGTTGCGACGAATTGTATGGCCTCGAGCGGCAACAACGATTAGATTCCATGCTTCAGGAAGAAGCGTAATAAACGTCGAATACAGGAGACACCGCAATGGCGGAAGAGCAAGCTGCAGGCGCAGCGCAAGATGACCAAGTACAGCAGCAGTTCACTATGCAGCGCATGTACACCAAAGATATTTCATTTGAGTCGCCCGCGACGCCCGACATTTTTCGGCAGAACTGGCAGCCAAGCGTTAACGTCGACCTCAACACACGCTCAGCAAAGGCCGACGAAGATGGTAATCACGAGGTGGTGCTATCGATCACCGTGACGGCGAAAATTGAAGATAAAAACGCGTTTTTGGTCGAAGTTCAGCAAGCGGGTATCTTCTTTGCATCAGGCATTGAGGCCGAGCCGTTGAAGCAAATTCTTGCAACGGTCGCACCTAACATTCTGTTTCCCTATGCGCGAGAAGCCATCGATAACATCGTCGTAAAAGGCGGTTTCCCTGCGTTGATGCTCGCCCCTGTCAATTTTGATGCACTGTACGCGCAAGCTATGGCGCAGCAAGCAGCACAGGGTGGTGACCAGCCCGCTGAGGGCGCAACGCACTAAGCAAGCTGGCTGAGCTTTCGCGTGAGGGTATTTCGTCCCCAACCGAGAAGCTCAGCCGCTTCTGCTTTCTTACCCGCGGTGTGCTCCAGCGCCGCACTCATCATGATCGACTCGATTTGAGGCATGGCATGCTTGAGTACATTCGTCTCTCCGGCCAGAAGTCTGGTTCTGACCCAATCTGAGAGCTGCTTTTCCCACGAACCATCGGGCTGTGCGCCTTGATCTTGCTCTGATACCAGTTCTGGTGGGAGATCACTCATTAAAATGGTATTGCCCGCACCCATCACCGTAAGCCAGCGGGAGGTGTTTTCAAGCTGACGAACATTACCTGGCCAATCCAATGCGCTCAGATAATCTCTGGCCTGTGCGGATAATTCTTTTGTGGGTACACCGAGCTCTGAGGCGGCTTTTGCCAAGAAATGATTGAGTAGCACGGGTATGTCTTCGCGGCGGTCGGCGAGCCTTGGTACGTTTATGCCAATGACATTGAGGCGGTGATACAGATCCTCACGGAATGACCCTTCGGCGACAAGTGTCCTCAGGTCTTGGTGCGTTGCAGCAATGACCCGAACGTCTGTCTTGATAGCAGTAGCGCCACCGACCCGGAAAAACTCGCCCTCAGCAAGTACGCGAAGCAATCGGGTTTGCGTGTCGTGGGGCATGTCGCCAATTTCATCGAGGAAGAGTGTTCCGCCGTTGGCTTGTTCAAAGCGCCCCTCCCGCTTTCCAGCAGCCCCCGTGAAAGCGCCTTTTTCATGACCGAACAGCTCTGATTCCATCAGATCTTTGGGGATGGCTGCCATATTCAGTGCAACAAATGGGGCTTTTGCTCTTGGGCTATGTTGGTGGAGCGCCCGTGCCACAAGTTCCTTGCCTGAGCCAGATTGACCGCTGATCAGAACGGTGATGGCGCTTTGAGATAGCCTGCCAATAGCTCTGAATACCTCTTGCATCGCGGGCGCATTACCAATGATTTCTTTACTGCTATTAGGGTCATTTGCGCTATCAGAGGGTGCTTTTTGGGTGTAAGCAAGCGCTCGAGAGGCAACCTCAAGCATCTCGTCGATGTCGAAAGGCTTTGGTAAATATTCGAAAGCGCCGGATTCATAAGAGGTGACGGCGCTATCCAGATCAGAGTGCGCAGTGGTGATGATAACGGGTGTGTCCGGTACGGTAGCCTTGAGCTCTTTTAGTAGCGTAAGGCCATCCATTCCTGGCATTCGAATGTCACTGATAATGGCTTTAGGTGAGTCGTGCTCAAGTGCACTGAGTAACTCGTCTGCATTCTCGAAGGTCTTGCATGCGATGTTGTCTCCGCTAAGCGCTTTCTCAATCACCCAGCGTATGGAGCTGTCGTCATCTACTACCCAAATTTGATTTCCATCTGTCATGTTAGTTATCCATAGGTAGAAGTAGCGTGAAACAGGTATGCCCGGGTTGGCTACTGGCCTGAATAACGCCACCGTGCCGCGTCAAAATCATTTGTGAAAGCGAGAGTCCTAGACCGCTACCCTCAGGCCTTGAGGTCACCATCGGTAGGAAAATGGATGACATGAGGTCTTCGGGTATGCCCGGACCGTCGTCGATTATTTCAAGAGCACAAACCAGCTTGTGTCGCTGACCGTTAAGTGTGTACTGGCGTTTGCTCCGCGTTCTAATGGTGAGAGAGCAGCCGATAGGTGAAGCCTCCCACGCGTTACGAGCGATGTTTAGCACGGCCTGTGTCAGCTGGTCTGCATCGGCGTCGAACTCAGGGAGGCTGGGGTCATAATCCCGCGTTACCGTGATGCTTTTCCCTGCCTCGGCCTCGATTAACTGGCGGACGCGCTCTGTGACCTCGTGCACATTCATTGGCCGCTTATCCAGTGATTCTCTGGGGCCTAGGAGCCTGTCCACGAGAGCTTGGAGACGGTCCACCTCGGAAATAATGATGCTTGAGTATTCATCGAGTTCGTCATTGGGGAATTTTCTTGCCAGAAGTTGCGCTGCACCGCGTATTCCTCCCAGTGGATTCTTTACTTCGTGTGCTAGACCTTTGACGACGTTGTGAAGGCGGCTTTGCGCCTCGCGTAAATTTTCCGTTTCACTGATAGCCCGTGCGCGATCCAGCGCCGATATCTCCAGAAGAATGCGCGAGTCACGGTCGTAGTTAAGGGGAGTTATCACCACATCAACACTCACATCGCGACCGGTTTTGAGGCTCAGTTTCAAGTCTCTGCTGACAGCAGGTAAGCGAGTACTAACTACCGCTGTGAGTGTTTCATGCCAGTGTATGGCCGCATCCCCTGCGGCGCTGGCAAGCTCGCCAAATGGCAGACCCACTGCACGAAGCGACGATGTTTCAAGCAGCACTTGTGCGGCCTGATTCAGTGTGTCGACAATGCCGTGCTCGTCAATAAGGACAACGCAAGTTGTCAGCGAGTCTAGATCAAAGCCGGGTGATACATTCATGGGCGCCGACTCATAAGATCGAGGGCCTTAAGACGAAGACAGTGATGGGCTCTGAGACTGCAAGGACTGAGCCGTCTTTTGCAAACCACTTTGCCTCGAGTTTATGGGCTCCGCGGATGACATAGCTCAAGGTCCATTGAAGCGTCGTTTGCGCGTCATCTACTTTTTCACCGTCGAGATAGAGTGCGACAGTTTCACCGTCCCCAAGTTTGGCTGACGCCTTCACCAATACGTCAAAAATACCGGCGCCCATGGGAATCGTTGCATTGTCGGATGGACGGGTGATGCTGAGCTTTCGCTCAGCCATCTCTTCCATGTCTCCGCTCGCTTCTGGCTCAGCAGGTACAACAGAAAGCGCTTGCGCGGTATTGACCTGAGTGGGGAGGTTCATTTCCTCAGCCGCCCCACGCTCTTTAGCTGGCGGCTTGTCGCTGAACGTAACCACGCCGTTGGCGTCGACCGACTTGTAGATTTGCGCGTTTGCAAGGCTTGAAAACGCAAGGATGGTCGCAGCCAAAAGGCACAAGCACTTTTTCATAGAGGACCTCCTTGGGTGGGTTTTTGCACTATATTGGTGCATTTCTGTCTTTGTTACGCGATATCTAGAAATTTAGAGCAAAAAAAAGCCCGCGGTGTACTGCGGGCCCTGCGCTCGCTGTTTTACAGCGAGTAGTACATGTCAAACTCGACGGGGTGAGTGGTCATATTGAGACGCTCCACTTCCTCGCGCTTGAGCTCTAAGTAGCCGTCAATCATGTCGTCAGTGAATACGCCACCGGCTGTCAGGAAGCCACGATCAGCGTCGAGTGCGTCGAGCGCCATTTCAAGCGTTGATGCCACGGTTGGGATCTCAGCCGCTTCTTCTGCCGGTAGATCGTACAGATCTTTGTCGGCTGCCTCTCCAGGGTGAATCTTGTTTTGGATGCCGTCGATACCCGCCATCATCATCGCTGCGAAGCAGAGATAGGGGTTGGCAGTTGGATCACCAAAACGCACCTCGATACGCTTCCCTTTGGGAGAAGGCTCGTAGGGGATTCGGATGGATGCAGAGCGGTTGCGCGCTGAGTATGCAAGCATTACGGGCGCTTCGAAGCCTGGAACAAGTCGCTTGTAGCTGTTAGTTGAGGCGTTGGCGAACGCATTGATTGCGCGAGCGTGCTTGATAATACCGCCGATGTAGTAAAGCGCAGTCTCTGAAAGACCTGCGTAATCGTCTCCAGCAAAGGTGTTCACGCCATCTTTTGAAATGCTCTGGTGTACGTGCATACCGGAACCGTTGTCGCCAACGAGTGGCTTTGGCATGAAGGTCGCCGTTTTTCCGTAAGCGTGCGCAACGTTGTGGACGCAATACTTCAGTATTTGCACTTCGTCGGCTTTCGCTACGAGGGTGTTGAAGCGAATACCGATTTCACACTGACCGGCTGTTCCCACCTCGTGGTGGTGTACTTCCACATCCAAACCCATCTGCTCCATGGCAGAGCACATCGCAGCGCGGATGTCGTGGAGTGAATCGACGGGTGGAACGGGGAAGTAGCCACCTTTGACACCAGGTCGGTGACCTGTGTTGCCTTCATCAAAGCTGTCGTTTGACGCCCAAGCGGCTTCTTCGGAATTAATCGCGTAGCTGGCGCCCTGCATTTCAACTTTGTACTTTACGTCGTCGAATACAAAGAATTCTGGCTCTGGGCCGAAGAAGGCTGTATCGCCGAGGCCTGTGGACGCGAGATACGCTTCAGCACGTTTCGCGACACTGCGTGGGTCACGCTCATAACCTTGCATCGTTGAGGGCTCGACAACGTCACATCGCAAAATGGCGGTCGCATCGTCGGTAAAAGGGTCGATAATCGATGTGCTGTCATCGGGCATGAGGATCATGTCTGACTCGTTGATTCCTTTCCAGCCAGCGATCGACGATCCGTCGAACATCTTGCCGTCTTCGAAAAAGTCTTCGTCGACTTGGCTTGCGGGGATGCTTACGTGCTGCTCTTTACCGCGTGTATCGGTAAAGCGCAGATCTACCCAACGAATATCGTTGTCTTTTATCAAATTGAGCGTGCGCTCTGACATGGATGCCTCCTAAGGACTGTAAAACCCGATCTAATCGGTCTGTGTGTGCGTAACTCAACCGCTTATGCACTTTCGTGAAACATAATAGCAAAGCTTGTGCCACTTCTCGATGTAAAGTGATGGCTGGGTAAGTGTTTGTTTTTCATTGCGAAAGTAAAAATTTAACGTAATGCGGCTGGCAATATAAGCACGAATTTGGTGCGGCAATGCATTAAGCGCACTTATTTGGTGCGTTTAGGGCCTGTTTGGCAGTCTCGCCCTGCGTCGATGGAACAACTTGGCCGCGTTTTTGTTAATGGTTGTGAATCGGCTTTATAAGGGCTTATTCACGGTCTTACCTTGCGCTGCTTGTGGTACAGTCGCGCCCGCTAAAAAACCAACGATAGAGACAACCCTTGTGATTGAGAATCTTCGAAACATTGCGATCATCGCACACGTAGACCACGGTAAAACAACATTGGTCGATTGCCTGCTTCAGCAGTCAGGCACGCTTGATCGAAAAAACCAGGGTGCGGAGCGCATCATGGATTCCAACGATCAAGAGCGCGAGCGCGGTATTACGATCCTTGCGAAGAACACAGCTATTCGTTGGAATGATTACCGCATCAATATTGTCGATACACCCGGGCACGCCGACTTTGGAGGCGAGGTTGAACGCGTATTGTCGATGGTAGATAGCGTGCTACTTATTGTAGATGCGGTTGACGGGCCAATGCCTCAAACCCGCTTCGTGACATCTAAGGCCTTTGAACGGGGTCTCAATCCAATTGTTGTGGTTAACAAAATTGACCGACCCGGGGCACGTCCCGACTGGGTAATTGACCAGGTTTTCGACCTGTTTGATTCCTTGGGGGCGACGGACGAGCAATTGGATTTCCCCATCATGTATGCCTCGGCTTTAAACGGCATTGCCGGTGACGACCCGGAGAGCATGGCTGACGATATGGAGCCTTTGTTTAACATGATCGTTGATCATGTGTCGGCACCTGCGGTGAATTCCGACGGGCCTTTTCAGATGCAGATTTCGGCCTTGGACTACAACAGTTATGTGGGTGTCATTGGGGTTGGTCGAATTACTCGCGGTCAGCTCACGTCTAACACTCAGGTCTCTATTGTCGATCGGGACGCAGGTGCGCGAAGCGGAAAAATCCTTCAGGTTATGGGGTATCACGGTTTAGAACGCGTCGAGGTTGAGACTGCTGAAGCGGGTGACATTGTCTGTGTGACGGGCATCGACGCCCTTAACATTTCGGATACCCTGTGCGATCCGTCCGCGAGTGAGGCGCTCCCGCCGCTCTCGGTTGACGAGCCTACGGTCAGTATGACTTTCCAAGTGAACGACTCTCCGTTTGCGGGTTTAGAGGGCAAGTACGTCACGTCACGGAACATCAGAGAGCGACTGGATAGAGAGCTTATTCACAATGTGGCGTTGCGGGTTGAGCAAGGCGACAGTCCAGATAAGTTTGTCGTGTCAGGTCGAGGCGAGCTTCACCTGTCAGTGCTAATTGAGAGCATGCGTCGCGAAGGCTTCGAGCTTGGGGTATCACGTCCAGAAGTGATTCAGAAAGAAATCGACGGCAAGCTTTGTGAGCCTTACGAGCAGCTCGTTATCGATTGTGAGTCCGAGCACCAAGGCGGTGTTATGGAGGAGCTCGGGCAGCGGCGCGCTGAGATGAAGAACATGGTGCAAGATACGAGTGGTCGTGTGCGACTCGAGTTCATTGTGCCTGCTCGTGGGTTGATTGGGTTTCGCTCCATGTTCATGACGCTCACCTCGGGCAGTGGGATTATGACGCACATATTCGACCACTACGGACCGGTCAGTAAGGCGGAGCTCGCACAGCGCAATAACGGTGTCCTGGTATCCATGGTCAAGGGTAAGACTCTAGCGTATGCACTCTTTACACTTCAGGACCGAGGTCGACTCTTTATTCAGGCAAACGTAGAGGTCTACGAGGGGCAGATCGTTGGTCTCCATAGCCGAAGCAATGACCTCGTTGTGAACCCAACAAAGGCCAAGCAGCTTACAAACGTGAGGGCGTCGGGCACTGATGAAGCGCTGATTCTGACAACCCCCGTGCTTCACACGCTTGAGCAGGCGCTGGAATTTATTGACTCAGACGAGCTTGTGGAAGTGACGCCCGACAGCATCCGCTTGCGCAAGAAGTTGCTGTTAGAGCACGAGCGTAAGCGTGCATCGAGGGCGGCTGCTTAGCCGCCGTTATTGAGTCGTCCCGCTGTAGAGCATCTCGTAATGGGGTATGTCGTCTTCCATGTAGGGGCCGTTCTCGGTCACAAAACCTAGGGCTTCATAGAACTCCTGCAGGTAGGCTTGCCCGCTAATGCGGATGCCCGTATCCCATTTGGACGCACAAAACCCCATGCCGATTTTCATGAGCTCGACGCCGCGTCGTTGACCTCTGAGTTTGCGTGATATGGATACGCGCCCGATTGAGCATTCGTCATAACTCACGCCGGGCGGGACGACTCTGAGTGTTGCGACTAGCTCATCACCCATATGCCCGGTTAGATGCCAGCACTTTAGGTCTTTGTAATCGGGGTCTTGGTAGGGGCACGTTTGCTCCACCACAAATATATCGGCACGCAGCATTAAAACTTCATGCCACGCTGCGGCTGACATTGTGTCGAAATGACGCCAACGCCACTTAATTTCTTCCATGTTAATCGCGCTACTATGAGATAATTCTGAGAAGCGAAGGCTACCACGACTGGGGTCATGCGCTTTTAAATTTCGAACGCTTTGTTTGCAAAGGTAGTAGTCAGTTTATGTCCGATATGTTCAACACGCCCCAAGCAACGGAAACGCTCTCGATAAAAGAGTATGCCGAAAAGGCGTATCTCGATTATTCGATGTACGTGATTCTAGATCGAGCGCTGCCGCATGTCGGCGATGGCTTGAAGCCGGTACAACGACGAATCGTGTATGCGATGAGCGAATTGGGTCTGAAGTCCTCGGCCAAATACAAAAAGTCAGCAAGAACCGTCGGTGATGTCATTGGTAAATTCCACCCGCACGGTGACAGTGCAGCTTATGAGGCAATGGTGTTGATGGCGCAAGACTTCTCTTACCGTCATCCACTCGTGGATGGGCAGGGGAACTGGGGCAGTGCCGATGACCCGAAATCCTTCGCCGCAATGCGCTATACAGAGTCAAAACTCACTAAATACGCTGACGTGCTTCTGGGGGAGTTGGGGCAAGGGACTGTCGACTGGCAACCTAACTTTGATGGCAGTCTGGACGAGCCTGTCGTGCTGCCCGCGCAGGTGCCTAACTTATTGCTCAACGGCACGACCGGTATTGCGGTAGGAATGGCGACCGACATTCCGCCCCATAATCTTCGTGAGGTGGTGAACGCCACAATCCATTTGCTCGATTATCCCGATGCGACGGTCGACGCGCTCTGCGGACACATACAAGCGCCCGACTTCCCTACTGACGCAGAAATTACGACATCGCCCGAGGAGGTGCGCGACATCTATCGCACCGGCCGCGGCAGCATCAAAATGCGTGCCGCATGGCAACGTGAGGACGGGGCGGTCGTCCTTAACGCGCTGCCGTACCAGGTTTCTGGTTCAAAAGTGCTCGAGCAGATTGCCGCTCAAATGCAGGCAAAGAAGCTCCCCATGGTGTCTGACCTTCGAGACGAGTCGGACCATGAGAATCCCACACGGTTGGTGATCGTTCCTCGATCAAATCGCGTCGACCTTGACGCCATGATGAGTCACTTGTTCGCGACAACTGACCTCGAGCGTTCTTACCGCGTGAACCTCAATGTCATCGGTATGAATGGTCGCCCCGGGGTTCGCTCGCTAGACCAGCTTCTGCGTGATTGGGTGCAGTTCAGACGCCAGACAGTTCGCAGGCGCTTGGAATATCGACTCGAGAAAGTGCTAAAGCGACTTCACATTCTAGAGGGCTACCTGGTCGCCTATCTTAATATTGATGAAGTTATCCGCATCATTCGCGAGGAGGATGAACCCAAGGCGGAATTGATGGCGCGCTTCGCGCTCTCTGATATTCAAGCAGACGCCATTCTCGATTTAAAACTGCGTAATCTGGCTAAGCTTGAAGAGATGAAGATTCGTGGGGAGCAGTCTGATCTCAGCGATGAGCGAGACGGCTTGGAAAAGACCTTGAGTAGCAACGCACTCATGACAAAGCTCATTCGCGGCGAGCTTGTCGACATTGCACACGAATACGGAGACGACCGGCGATCGCATCTCGTTCAGGTCGAGGAAGCGAAAGCGTTTTCAGAACTCGAGCTGACCAGTGCCGACCCAATGACCGTCGTTGTCTCTGAAAAAGGCTGGATCAGGGCTGCACGGGGTCATGATATTGATCCCGAGACTCTGAACTATAAGTCAGGCGATGCCTTTAAGTTTGCGGCACTGGGTCGGAGTAATCAGACGACCGTTGTTTTTGACTCGACGGGGCGAGCCTACTCGATTCCAACGCATCAACTCCCTTCCG
Organism: Candidatus Paraluminiphilus aquimaris; assembly: GCF_026230195.1. Classification (NCBI taxonomy): domain Bacteria; kingdom Pseudomonadati; phylum Pseudomonadota; class Gammaproteobacteria; order Cellvibrionales; family Halieaceae; genus Candidatus Paraluminiphilus; species Candidatus Paraluminiphilus aquimaris. The sequence continues at coordinate 759,125 of NZ_CP036501.1, forward strand.
CTCGGGGTCAAGGTGAACCTTTGACTGGGAGGATCTCACCACCATCAGGTGCTACGTTTGAAGGGTTGATGACAGGTACCGAACATCAAAAGTTTTTACTGGCAAGTGATGCCGGCTACGGCTTTGTTGCGAAATTTAGCGATCTTGTCGCCAAGAATAAAGCAGGCAAAGCGGTGCTCAGCCTACCTAAAGGCGCACAGGTAATGCCGCCAGTTGCTGTACCGGAGCGACAGAATTTGCTGGTGGCAGCGGCAACGACCGAAGGTCGCTTGCTGATATACCCACTAGCGGACCTTCCAGAGCTTGCCAAAGGCAAAGGGAACAAAATTATTGGGATTCCCACGGCGAGAGCCCAGTCGAGGGAGGAGTTGCTTGTTGGACTATTGGTCTTTGGAGACGACGATATTCTCCAGGTCAATTCCGGACGGCAGCACTTAAAACTGCGCTTGTCTGACTTGGAGCACTATCGTGGTGAGCGAGGAAGGCGTGGCAATCGTCTACCCAAGGGATTCCAAAAAGTCAGTGGGTTAGTTATTGCGCAGTAGCAGCAAGATGACCGATTAAAAGGGAAGGTCCGTTTGATCTCCGACGTCTGGAAATAATCGTCGTTGGAGTAATCGGCTCTGTTTTTCAAGCTCTGGCAAAAAGGCGCTTGTTGGCGAGCCGAGTTGGCAATCGCCATCTGCAGTATCGATGGTGTCAAAAAGGTCGGTGACCTCTTTAAAGCCGCTGATCGAGGTGGCCAACTTAATTGATGTGCCAGCCCGCTGTGCAAGTATATGAGCTTCGTCCAGTGCGGTCTGGATGTACAGACCTGCGTACGCCGACGCGTGTTCGCCCCGGCTGAGATCACTGTGGCTTACGCCGATCCCCGCGGCGAACTTCAACCGCCTACTGCGCTCGGCAACGGGAAGCAACTGCTGCAGAAGAGCTGATCCAACGGTTGCTCGCAGCGGTGATGTCATTCCCCGCCATTCACCCTCAAAGCTCATCGAGAGGCTCTGTGGTCGATTCGTGTCAGTTGTTCCCCCGAGCATTTGCGCGACGGCTTTGAGTAAGGCTTCGTAGGTGGCGACGTAACTGACAAGGCTCAGTTCATCGAGCGTTTCGATGTATCGCGTCAAATGATCCAGGCTGAGCGTAACAACAGCCATTGAGCGCATCGCGGACTCGTCCATAGCTTCAGATGAGGAGGTATCGATAAGATCCAGAGGGAGTGCGGAAAGGGCATCATCGAGCTCGTCTAATGGATCGCCCGCCCGCTCTGATGTTTTCTGTTGAGAGACCCGCGTGACAAGTGACCAGAGTCGATTTGTGTGCCCACGGTAGAGCGATGTGGTGAGGGCATAGATGAAGAGGGCGATCACAAGGCTAAGGCCTGTAATGGTCCAGCGAAGGGTTGTATCCCTGGCCTTAGTATTCAATGTGATGGTCAAGGTTCCGGCGAGGTCAGGGCCAATTTTGAGCGGGCCTTGATATTGTACGTCACTTGCGGGCGTCCCCACGGTGACCAGTGGCTCGCCCTCAACATCAGCCACACTTGCTGCGGCAACGAGATCGTTAGCAATTAAGCGATTCAGCTCGCTCGATACGGTGAGTAAGTCACCCGCGGCAATCAGGCCGGAGGTGCGGGATGCGGCTGAGCTGAGAATCACTCGAGCGTAGGCCGCGCGCTCATTGTCATCGCTATTTTCCTGCGAGATGAGTGAAAGGGTTAGGGTAATTTGCGCTGCAATAAGGACAGCAATAGCGGCGACCACGCCTGCTCGCTGACCAAAATCGAGGCGCCCCCAGAATCTCACGTTTGATTACCCCCTCACCTGTGGATTATTCACCGGCTTTGCCGAATTTACAGATAGATCAGAGTATCATGCTCACTTTGAATTGAGCGTACTGTGATCGTTATGCAACTCACTATTTTGGCTAAGTCCGCAGAGATGCCTGAGTTGAATTCTTTAAAAGGGTTCCTTCAGAGCGAAGGTGTTGGCGTGGCGCAAACACAGGCACTACCGATACCAAAAACGCTCGAAGGTCAGCGATCTGCTCTAAGACTGAGCCTCACCGGAAACACTTCGCATCTTGATCCAAGAGATATCGTCCTAAGTGGCCTTAAGGACGGTGTTGATGCCAACCTGCACAGTGCCAAAGAGCATGCCCCCGATATCAAGCTTGCTGTCTTTGATATGGATTCGACTCTGATTCAGTGCGAAGTTATTGACGAGTTAGCGAAGCACGCGGGTGTAGGTGACCGTGTTGTCGACATAACGGAGCGCGCCATGCGGGGCGAGCTCGATTTTAACGAGTCATTCACCGAGCGGCTCGGGTTACTAAACGGATTGGATGCGCGTGTGGCTCAAAAGGTTGCTGCCTCTCTCCCGTTTAGCGAGGGAGCACACGAATTGATGCTGACGTTGCGTGCTCGCGGCGTGAGAACCGTTGTGCTCTCGGGCGGCTTTGATGTCTTTGCGAACAGCGTCATCACTGCCTTGAAAATGGACGAATACATGGCCAACACCCTTGAGATTGTTGACGACAAGCTAACGGGGCGTGTGGTTCCTCCGATTGTAAATGCCGATGAGAAGCGAGCGCGATTGGTGGCAATAGCAGAGAGCATGTCGATCGATCTTTCTCAGACCATGGCGGTAGGCGACGGTGCTAATGACCTCAAGATGCTCCAGGCGGCGGGAATCGGCATAGCATTTAGAGCCAAGCCGGTCGTTCGAGAGCAAGCCCGCTATCAGCTAACCCACGTTGGACTCGATGGTGCGCTCTACCTGATGGGGTGAAACAGGTTGCCGTTCATGCCGTCGCGAAATGCGCATTTAATTGGGTGCTGTTTACCATGTGCTCGCTCGTAAGACACCGACTTTGATATGATTGGCGCTTACCAAAACTGCAGGGTCAGCACTCATGCCTAACTTTTCTACCAATGAATTCAAACCAGGCCTTAAAGTCATGCTCGAAAACGAGCCTTGCTCGATTCTCGAAAATGAGTATGTGAAGCCCGGTAAGGGTCAGGCATTTAACCGCGTCAAATTGCGTAATTTGCGTTCGGGTCGTGTCTTAGAGAAGACCTTCAAGTCGGGGGATTCGCTCGAAGGCGCCGACGTGCTCGATATTGATCTCGAATACTCCTACACCGACGGTGAGTTTTGGTATTTCATGGACCCTAATACTTTCGAGCAGCACTCTGCAGACAGGGCCGCGGTGGATGATGCAGAGAAGTGGCTGAAAGAGCAGGAAAAGTACGAGGTTACGCTTTTCAATGGCGCGCCTTTAGCCGTTACGCCGCCTAACTTTATTGAATTGGAAATCACCGAGACCGACCCTGGTCTGAAGGGCGATACGGCTCAGGGCGGGAGCAAGCCTGCGACCTTGAGCACGGGTGCTGTCGTTCGCGTGCCCTTGTTCCTTTCAGAAGGCGAGATTATTCGTGTTGATACGCGAAGCGGTGAGTACGTCAGTCGCGCGGCTAAATCATAAGCCATTAGCGCTTAGCCGTTATGTCAGATTGGCAGTCCAACGCGCGTGTTGACGACCTGCATGCGCGTGCGCAGCTGCTAGCATCTATCAGGGCCTTTTTCTCTGAGCGTGATGTGCTGGAGGTCGACACCCCGCTCCTTTCTCGCTATGGCGTTACCGACCCCAATATCGAATTATTCACTGTCTCCTCTGACAGCCCGCGCTATCTCCAGAGCTCTCCTGAATATGCTATGAAGCGCCTTTTGGCCTTAGGTCTGGGTGATATTTATCAGCTGGGTAAAGCTTTCCGGTGGGGCGAGAGCGGTGCGCGGCATAATCCTGAATTTACGTTGCTGGAATGGTACCGGAAAGACTTTAGCCACTTCGACCTTATTCGCGAGGTGGCGCAGTTGATCAAGACGGTTTTGCCGGTCAGCGCCTGGCAGGTTTGGTCCTATGCGGCGTTATTCTCAGAGATTTTAGATGTCGACGTGTTTGACGTGTCGACAGAGGCGCTTCGCAAGAAGGTCGAATCCGAGGGTATTTCTATCGATGCCTCGCTTTCTCGTCTCGATTGTCTTGATTTACTGATGACGCATCGAATTGAGCCCGCCATCACTGGGTGGGGCCTCGTCTTTGTCACTGACTTTCTTCCTGAACAATCAGCGTTAGCTCGAATCACCACCCGTGGCGCGAGAACAGTTGCCGCCCGATTCGAGGCCTATTACGGCGGTATTGAGTTAGCCAACGGCTATTGGGAAGAGACGCAGGCGGAGGTTCTCGCAGCGCGATTTGCAGACGATAACGCGAAGCGGCAGTTGCGCGGGCAACAGCCGATGACTCCAGACGTTAGGTTGCTTGAGGCTCTAAAGGCAGGAATCCCCAATTGCGCAGGCGTCGCTTTAGGTGTGGATCGACTGCTTATGTTGAGTCTGGGGAGAGCCTCTATCGCTGAGGTTTTACCCTTTGCATGGGACCGCGCCTAGCCAATCAATGCGGGCGTGTATCCGTCAATAAATGCTTTGGGTGGACGCTTTGGTTTGCCCGATGAAATCTCAATGCACACAAATTGAAGCCGAGCACGTAAAACCGTTTCTCCTGTGAGCAATGATTTAATCTGCATACGGCGCTCCATTAACATGCGCCTCTCCCACGTTGTAATCCATGTCCCAACCTCAAGTTGCTCGCCAAGGCGAGTGGCTTGAAGATATTGATATTCTGCATGTGTCAGTGCCATGGCTCGGTCGAGCGCTTTGTAGGCCTTTGCACCTAAGCCAAGCGCAGTGGTGTGTGCCCACGCGGCATCGTTGCACCAATTGACGTACTGCGTGTTGTTAGTGTGGTCCAGCGCATCAATGTGCTGGGGTAAGACCGTCACGCTGTGTGTGAAGGGCGTCGGGTAATCCCAAGTCATGCGGGCTCAACTGCTGCGGGTTTTTGTTTCACCAACAAATAGCCAAAGGCGATGGCGATGAGAGGGCAGACGATGTTGAAGATCGCATAGGGTGCGTAGTCAAATGTTGCAACGCCCAGCGTTGCCGCCATGTAAGCACCACAGGTGTTCCAAGGTATGAGAGCTGACGTCATAGTCGCGGAATCTTCTAACGTCCGAGACAGATTTTCTCGACTTAGATTGAAGTCGTCGTAGGTATTGGCGAAAAGCCGCCCGGGTAATGCAATGGCGAGAAATTGGTCGGCTGCGAGGATGTTGGTTACAAACCCACCGGTAACGGTAGCCAAAACTAAGTCCCCCGTGGACTTCACTGCCTTGAGCACCGCATCGAGAATTTGCTTCAAAATGCCTGTTCGCTCTAGCACACCCCCAAAAGCCAGCGCACTGACAATCAGCCAAACCGTGTTGAGCATGCTGGCTATTCCGCCCTTGCTAATCAGGCTATTGAGTGACTCATTATCGGTCGTTCCCTGAAAGCCTTCAAAGAGTGTGCGCCACAGCCCCTCAAGGAGAGGTCTTGTTGTGTCTGGGTTCGCTGCCAAGGCGAACTTTTCCAGCACTGGAACTTGTAGCGTCAGCGCCGTAATGATGCCGGCAACGGTTGCGAGCATGATGGCAGGGTACGCGGGAACCTTTCTCCATATGAGAAGCAGCATGACGACAAGCGGTGTCAGGACGCCAAAACTGACATTGAATTCGCCTCGAATTGCTGAGCGTAGCTCGGCAATTTGCTCTGGAGCCGCGGCCGAACCCGAGTCCATAAAGGAATAAAAGAGCAAGGCGACGCAAAAAGCGGGGACGGTTGTCCACAGCATGTGTCGGATATGAGCAAAGAGGTCAACATTGGTGCAGGCGGCGGCCAGATTTGTGGTATCCGACAGCGGGGAGAGCTTATCGCCAAAGTAGGCACCACTGATGATCGCGCCTGCGGCCATGGCAGGTGGTAGACCGTAGCTATCGGCAATGCCGATGAGGCCAATACCCAACGTGCCTGCAACGGTCCAAGAGCTGCCAATACTGATTGATGCGAGCGCACAGATGATGGCCGCTGCGGCGAAGAAAATATCGGGATCGAGAATCGAAACACCGTAGTAGATCATCGCGGGAACCGTACCTGCGATCATCCAGCTACCAATCAAGCCGCCCACAGCGAGAAGAATGAGTATGGGGGCTAGCCCAACCTTTATACCGTCGACCATGCTGTCTTGCACGTCCGCCCAGCTCATGCCGCGATACATTCCTACCAAGCCCGCGCATGCCGTGGCGATCAGCAGCGCTACCTGATTCGGCCCATAGGAAGCGTCAGCTCCAAACAGTTGAACCGCTGAGAACAGGAGAAGGACAAGTAGGGCAATCGGGGCAAACGATAGAAGCATAAGTTATGTAGGCCGGTAGTACGGCTTCGCCATGGTTATCTGATAAGTACCAATAATACGTTCACGGAAGCCACCTTCACAGTAGCTGAGGTAAAACCGCCACATTCGGATGAATTTTTCATCAAACCCCATCGACTTCACGGCGTCGAGCTCCGCTAAAAAGCCCTCCTGCCAGTGCTCAAGTGTTTTGGCGTAATCGAGTGCGATATCGCGAAGACCGATCATCTGCATGTCTGTTTTTCGCGTCAATGCACTGCTAATAACGTCCAGTGAAGGCAGGCAACCACCTGGGAATATGTACCGCTTGATAAAGTCCACTGATCGACGATACTCGTCGTAGCGTTGTTTGTTTATGGTGATCGCTTGAATCACTGCCTTACCGTTTGGCTTGAGCAACTTGCTGACACAGCTAAAGTACGTGTCAAAGTATTCATGACCAACCGCCTCAATCATTTCAATGGACACGAGCTTATCGAAGCTGCCTTTTAGATCGCGATAGTCTTCGAATAAAAGCGTAATCTTATCCGCTAGCCCCCGAGCGTTGACTTCCTTCTGAGCGTGCTCAAGTTGCTCTCGCGATATCGTTGTTGTTGTGACTTTGCACCCATAATTTTCCGCTGCGAAAATGGCCATTCCTCCCCAGCCCGTGCCAATCTCGATGAGGTGGTCTGTTGGTTTGAGCTCAAGATCTTCGCAGATCAATCGAAGCTTGTGCTGCGAGGCCTCGCTCAGATTGTTGCAGCCCTCAGGGAAGACGGCTGATGAGTACATGAGGGTGGGGTCGAGGAAAAGAGAGAAAAAATCATTCCCAAGATCATAGTGGGCTGCAATATTCTCTCGAGACCCCGTCAGCGAGTTCCGCCGCGCACTGTGTGCGAGTTTGAGTGTCGCCTTTACAAGCCAGTTTTGCTGATCCTTCATGGCTTCGAGAAGCGGCATGTTCGCACTAAAAACACGTGTGACATCCGTGAGTTGCTCGGTACTCCAATCACCATCGATGTAAGCCTCTCCGGCGCCAATCGTGCCGCCCATAATAATTCGGGAGTAGGCTCGGGGGTGATGAATGGTCACCGTAACGCTGGGTGCGACGGAAAGGTCGTTCCCGCCGAAACGAAATACTTGCTCGCCGTCACGCAGAATGAGTTCGCCGTGCTTGAGGTTGCTAAACAGACGAAACGCCATTCTCTGAGCCAGCTCGGTGCTCTTCCAGCTTTTTATTAAGGGCAGTTTAGCAATCTGTTTGATATCAACATTTTGAGTAGACATTGGGCTCTCCTAATGTGCTGAGTTATTTTTAGGGTGTGAGTAGAGCGGGACTCGTCGAAGAAGTAAGACCAGGGCTTGCCAGTAAATACCGAGGGTTACCTTTACAGTTTCAAGGGGGAATTTGGCAAGCAGTGTAAGGCCTGCTCTGGCGGAAATCGGGACGCGGCGGAGTTGCAATACAGCATGGAATACTCGCTTGTCTTGCTCGATGTTAGTCAGCTTGATCGCCAGGGACTCCGAGGGTGTTGTTGAAAACCATCGATAGCGTTGATCCATTCCATGAAACGGCGATACGTGAAGCTCTTTGGCAAATTCGGTTTGGAACGGCTGGGCTGAGTCTGTAACGGGGAGTACGTAGCTATGACGTTCGCCCCAGGGGGTGTTGGTCACCTCTGCGACGATATAATTGAGCTTCTCAGTGCTCGCCTCGAAACAAAAATAACAGGCGATGGGGTTATTTTGCAGGCCAAAGTAACGCCAATTAGCGAGGAGGAAAACGCGACCCGAAAACGCATAACCCGTTGCCTCCAAAATACGTGCCTTGACGGCATCTGATATGGGCATGTCTTGAGGCCCAATAAAATCGCTTCGAACGAATCTTGCCGGTGCCAGCGGCTTGCGGCTCCATAGGGGGATGTTGTCGGTAAGGGTCTCCACAGCATCGACATCGACGAAGGGCATAAAGACCTGGTAACTGAAGCGATGCGGTTTAGGAGTTAGTCGAGCGTGGCTCAATTGTCCCACATAAAAGGCAGTATTCATGCTGGCATACCTTTTACTGCTAGACCCCTTTTGGCCAGTATCGCATCGGCAACGCGGTTACCACTAAATAGCCCGTCTTCGTGGAACCCATTTCGCCAGTACGCACCGCAAAACCAGGTATTGCGAGGTCCATTTATTTCTTCCCAGCGCTGTTGTGCGGCAATACCTGCAATGGTGAATTGCGGGTGCGCGTATCGGTACTCGCCAAGGATCTTTTTGGGGTCAATGGACGCTGTATCGTTGAGCGTTACACAGAAGGTTTCAGGGCAATCGAAGCCCTGCAGGATATTCATATTGTAAGTGAGCGTTGCCTGATCATTGCGGCTTTTCAGCCTGTAATTCCAGCTAGACCATGCGCGCTGCCTTTTGGGTAGCAGACGCGTGTCGGTGTGCAATACCACGTCGTTTTCGGAGTAAGGAAGCTCAGAAAGAATCGCGTGTTCGTTAGGGTCTGCATCGCATAGGAGGCTTAGTGCTTGATCACCGTGAGCTGCGATGACGATATCGTCGAAAAATAGTACTTCACCGTCGTGGGTGCGAAGTTGAGGCTTTGAGTCAGCTGCTCGCTGTATCGCGGCCACGGCGCAAGACGTCCTAATGGATTCCAAAAATGGCGCACATAGCGGCTTCAGGTAGCTCTGGCTCCCTCCCTTTAAAACACGCCACTGAGGCCTATTTTTCACTTGGAGTAAGCCATGATTCTTAAAGAATCGAACGAAAAACTCTGCGGGGAAATTGAGGCTCTCTTCAAAATTTGCAGACCAAATTGCAGACGCCATGCTGATCAAATAGTTTCTGCGGAAAAACTCGCTGAACTGATGCCGTTCTAGATACTCCTGAAGTGTCTCACCACTTTGTAGTCGACCAGACTCAAGATCTGCGATGGCGACTTCATTGAAACGAAGAATGTCACGAACCATTCCGATGAAGGTGGGCGACAGTAAATTCCTGCGTTGGGCGAAAAGCGTATTCAGGTTATTGCCCGCGTATTCGAGGCCGCTTGTGTCATCGGAGACTGAAAACCCCATGGTGGTCGGCTGGTTTACAACGCCAAGCTCGTCCATGAGTGCGATGAATTGGGGGTAAGTCCAGTCGTTGTAGACGATAAAGCCTGTATCGACGTCGTAGTCTCCGCTGGCGACGCTCACGCGTTTAGTGGCCGTGTGTCCGCCGATAATATCGGCGGATTCGAAAATCGTGACAGGCTCTCCGGCTTTAGCCAGTCTGTGAGCGCAGCCGAGACCGGAGATCCCTGAACCAATGATGGCGGTTGTCATTTCATTCCTTCTTCCACATTTGGACGATCTGAATTCTCGAATCAATAATTCCTTTATGTCATATTTAATATACACATGTTAGTGTCAACTAAATTAGATTATGTGTATTCTTTCCGAAGATGCGCTCAAAGGGGAGTGATGGATGGTAGACAAGCAGGGAGAAGGCGCCCGGGGACAACCCGCGACCTCTGCTTGGTCCGTTCCCGAAGGGCGCCGGACCGACGAGTGGAGTCTATGCGTTGTTCGAATTGCGGAGCATCGTGATCGCGCCGCATTCGCAAAATTCTTCGCGCACTTTGCGCCGCTGATAAAAGCGTTTGCTCTATCGGGCTCGTCGCTCTCAGCCGCTCATGCCGATGAGCTGGTGCAGGAAGTGATGTTAAAAGTTTGGCAGAAGGCTGCCGGATTCAATCCTGAGAAAGCGGCCGCAAGTACCTGGGTGTATACGATTGCGCGCAATTGCCGGACGGATATGTTTAGGCGCCTACAAAAATTTGATACACAGTTGGAAGCTGAAGATGTGGGCTTCGAGCTCGAGAGCGATGAGCCGACGATGGCATTGCATGCGTCGAGGGGTGCCATTCGCGTTCGAGCGTTAATGAGTGACCTGCCTCAGGACCAAGCGCAGATCCTTGCCAAGGTCTATATGGAGGGGAAGTCTCACTCTGAGACCGCAGCTGAATTAGGTTTGCCACTGGGAACTGTGAAGTCGCGGGTTCGATTGGCGATTCAAAAACTACAAGTATTTATGGAGGCCGGATCAGAGGAGTGATCCGCATGGTGAAATATCGGTATTAATTTGCATATACTTACAAAAGCTTTGGAAGCGTTGAACCGACGATTACAGTCGATCGTAACCTGAGCGAAGTAAGTAAGCAGTTGATATGCAAGGCCGATCAGGACCTGTGGGGCAGGGCAGCAAAGGATTATGATTACATACCATCCAGATACAAATACGTTGACCGAATTTGCGGCGAACTCGTTGTCACCCGCACAAAGCGTCGTTGTGGCGACCCACCTAGAGGTGTGTGAGTTATGCCAGCAGCGCCTGGCAGAGCTTGAGTGTATGGGCGGCGCGCTCTTAGAAGACCTACCGCCCGTGGACGTGGATACCGCGGTATTTGACAAGGTTCTCGCCAAACTCGACGAAGTCGAGGAAGCGCCCGCTGCAAACGATGCGAATGCTTCGGACCTAGCGTGGACAGTTAAGCAAGTGCGACAGGGAAATCTTGAGGGGTTGAACTGGAGAAAAGTTACCAAGACCTTGCGCATTGCGGACTTAGGGCGCATTGACGGTGCGGCGGAATTTTCGCTCTATCATATTGCCGAGGGAGGTAGCATTCCTCAGCATAATCATTCCGGGACTGAAGTGACCCTTGTTCTGCAGGGTGGCTTTAGTGATGAAAGCGGTACGTATCATGCGGGAGATTTTGTGACTCGCGAGTCGGGTGAGGAGCACTCTCCTACAGCAATCGCCGGCGGCGACTGCATATGTCTCGCTGTATTAGAATCACCTTTGAGATTTACACGCTGGCATCATCGCCTTCTCAGCCCTCTATTGCAGTTGCGGGCGGGCTAACCCACTGGTCGTCCTAGCTCGTACCTAGCGAACTTGTGCGCGTTACGCGCGGTTCAGGGTTATTTACCTCTTACGCCGCTCGCTAAGCGCCCGCGGTTTCGTACCTGCTGATTTACTTGCTTTATACGCGCTATTGTGGATTTTTGTCGCGATAGAGCGGACTCAATGAGATCCTCTCAGCGAGCATTTACGTATCACCCACCAAACTTTAAAAGCGAGCATTATTCATGCGTATTGTTATTCCTCGCGAGTCGGTAGCGGGCGAGCATCGCACCTCTGCTACTCCCGAAACTGTTAAAAAGATGATTCGCCTCGGGGCAGAAGTGGCTATTGAATCTGGCGCCGGCGCGGCTGTGGGATTCACTGACAGCGTTTACACTGAGCTCGGGGCAGAAATTGTAACGGATAGAGCGGCGTTGCTAGGCTCTGCCGATATGGTCTTGAGACTCCGTAAGCCAGAGTCTGACGATATAGACATGATGAAGTCAGGTTGCATCCACGTCTCCTACCTCGACCCCTTCAACGAGCGAGATCTGATCAAAACGCTCGCCGCGAAGGGCATCACAGCGATCAGCATGGAGATGATTCCCCGCTCAACGCGGAGCCAAAAAATGGACGCCTTGAGCTCGCAAGCCAACCTTGCTGGCTACGTTGCAGTCATGTTGGCCGCTGCAAAGTTACCTAGCATCTTCCCTATGTTGATGACACCTGCCGGAACGTTGAAGCCCGCCAAGGTGTTCATAATCGGTGCCGGTGTTGCTGGTCTGCAAGCTATCGCGACCGCCAAACGATTAGGCGCGCGAGTGACGGCCTTCGATACGCGCCCCGTGGTAGCAGAGCAGGTGCAGTCGCTTGGGGGCAAGTTCCTTGAGATCGATCTTGGTGACACGGGACAGACGGCAGACGGATATGCGAAGGAGCTTACGCCTGAGCAGGTGGAGATTCAGCGCCAAGCCCAAAAAGACGTCATTGCTGACTCGGACGTTGTGATTACCACGGCGCAGGTATTTGGTCGAAAGCCTCCCGTACTTGTGACCAAAGACATGGTCGAAGGCATGGCGCCTGGCTCGGTGGTTGTCGATATGGCGGCCGAGACTGGTGGTAACGTTGAAGGATCCGTTCCAGACGAGACGGTCGTCGTCGACGGTGTCACCATCGTCGGTACCGCGAATCTCGCAAACGAAGTTGCACGGGATGCCTCGCAAATGTACGCGAGCAACTTGTTTAACTTGGTTGAGGACACGTGGGATACCGAAGCTAAGACATTTGTTCTCGACATGGAGAACGATATTTTGCCGGGTTGTGTCATTACACACGGTGGAGCGGTGGTTCACCCCACCATTAAGAACCTAATGGAAGGGGAAGGTTAAGATGGATATTTCATATCTTCTATTTATTTTGATGCTCTCGGTCTTTTTAGGCTTTGAGTTGATTAACAAGGTGCCTGCCACCCTACACACGCCATTGATGTCGGGTGCTAACGCCATCTCGGGTATCACGGTTGTAGGGGCAATAGCGCTGGCCGGTAACGGTAATCAAGATCTCGCGCAATGGCTCGGTGCGGGCGCTGTAGCACTTGCGAGCGTCAACGTTGTGGGTGGCTACATGGTTACCGACCGCATGCTTGGCTTCTTTAAGAAGAAGGAGGGTTGAGCATGAGTATCGATCTAATAATTCAACTGGGATATGTCATTGCGGCTGGTCTCTTTATCTTTGGCCTTAAAATGTTGGGCTCTCCCGACACAGCGCGTCGGGGTAACGGTGTGTCAGCCATCGGGATGTTGGTTGCCATCGTCTCGGCGCTGCTCGATCAGGGCATTGTTCAATACGAATATATTTTAGGCGGGATGATTGTTGGTGGGGCGATCGGGGCTATTGCGGCGCGCACGGTGGCGATGACTTCCATGCCTGAAATGGTGGCCCTGTTTAACGGGGTAGGTGGCGCGGCCTCAGGTCTCGTGGGTGTGGCAGCCCTATCAATCGCAGAGGGTAGTTTCACTTACATTACGATCATCCTGTCGATTTTGATTGGTGGTGTTACGTTCACTGGCTCCTTGGTGGCTTATGGGAAGCTATCTGAGACCATTGGTAGCGGCGCGATGACGTTTGGCGGACAGAAGTTCGTAAACGGCCTCATTGTCATTGGCATCTTGGCAAGCGCCGCAATGTTCGTGATGGATCCGACCGATACGAACATGCTGTATACGGTTGTCGGCTTGTCACTTCTGTTTGGCATCATGGTGGTTATTCCCATCGGTGGTGCCGACATGCCGGTGGTGATCTCTCTCTTGAACTCATACTCGGGCTTGGCCGCCTGTGCAGCCGGTTTCGCCGTCGACAATAATGTTTTGATCGTCGCAGGTTCACTTGTTGGCGCCTCAGGCATCATCCTCACGCAGATCATGTGTAAGGCAATGAATCGCTCATTGAGTAACGTTTTATTCTCTGGGTTTGCTAGCGTTTCAACCACAGTTACTGAGGTTGAGGGTGAGATTAAGCCTATCTCTGTAGAGGATGCTTATTACGTCTTAGAAGCAGCAACTAACGTTGCGATCATTCCCGGCTATGGGATGGCTGTGGCGCAGGCGCAGCACGCAGTAAAGGAGCTCATGGAGCTGCTCGAGGCCAATGGCTGCGAGGTGAACTATGGTATTCACCCTGTTGCCGGACGTATGCCGGGGCACATGAACGTGCTGTTGGCTGAGGCCGATGTGCCCTATGACCAGCTACTGGAGATGGACGACATCAACCCAAGGATGGAGACGGTCGACGTTGCGATCGTGATTGGCGCAAACGACGTGGTTAACCCTGCGGCGCGAGAAGTCGAGTCATCCCCCATCTATGGCATGCCAGTGATTAATGTTGCCGATGCGCGCACAGTTTTTGTATTGAAGCGTTCAATGGCGTCAGGCTTTGCCGGTATCGAGAACCCGCTGTTTTACAAAGACAATGCGCGGATGTTGTTTGGCGATGCGAAGGAGTCGATTGGCGGTTTGGTTAGAGAGTTCTCATAAACTAACCCGGCCATACAAGGGCGCTGTTTACAGCGCCTTTTTTTTGCCTGACGGAGATCGCCGCAGCGCAGACTTCTGCTCCTTTTATATGACTGCTCGCCCTAAGTTGAGCCATTATTTCCCATGAGGTTGGCCAATGGGGGGGTCGAGAAAAATAACGGTCGTTGTTGATAAAGCGATAAGGTAACGCAGGAGAGCGTTGCTCTTTGTCTAACGCTAAAACGGTTCAACACCCTTAGGAGCTTTAGACATGAAGCGCGGAATTGCTATCTTTGTTGTCCTCGTTCTCACTTACCTTGGAGCACAAATTTACGCCTTATCGGTGAGCTTAGAGCGTGTGCGCAGCGATGACCCTACTGTCTGGAGCGAGGATGTTGCCGCCCTTGCAAGTAAAGCACCGGGACCATCGGGTGCCTTATTGTTTGTGGGTAGCTCGAGTATTCGCCGTTGGGTCGATCTCGCCGAGCATATGGCACCCATCCCTGTGATCAATCGTGGTTTTGGTGGCTCTAAAATCGGTGATGTCATCTACCACTCAGAGACCCTGTTCCAAGCGCGAGCTCCTCGCGCTGTTGTTATCTTTGTTGGCACTAATGACATTACTCCCGAGGCGGCAAAACCCCTTGATGTAATGGTAGAAGCTTTTGAGGAGATGATGGGCGAGGTCCGGCGATTTCACCCACAAACCCCGGTTTACTATATCGCCATTACGCCCTCGCCATTGCGCTGGGAGGTTTGGGACAAGGCCCAAGCTGTGAATGGAGCGATAAGTGAGCTAGCGAGTGGGATGGCGAATACCACGGTTATTGATACGGGGAACGCGCTCATGGTCGACGGTTTACCTGATGAGACTAATTATGTGTTTGACCGACTGCATTTAAGCGAGAGGGGGTATGCCATTTGGGCTGACAGGGTCCGGTCTCGCGTCTTTTCCGATCTTGGCCTTGAGTGACGCCTAGACTGCTTCAGGTACGACCACCGCGGGCATAATCTCACGCTGAGTTTCGTCGACTTTATCGTCAGGTTCTTTAAATTGCATGCTTGCGAGGCGCTGATAAAGCCCGCAGCGAGCTAAAAGCTCGTTGTGGGTGCCAACATCAACAACCGAACCATTGTCGACTACTGCAATCGCATCGGCGTTCATAATTGTTGAAAGGCGATGGGCGATGACGATGGTCGTTCTGCCTCGCGTTAACTCGCTCAGCGCTAGCTGGACGTAATGCTCGCTCTCGGTATCTAGCGCACTTGTCGCTTCATCGAGCAGCAAGATTTCGGGATTCTTTAGGATGGCACGGGCCAGTGCTATTCGCTGCCGTTGCCCCCCCGATAGTTGCACGCCTTGAGCGCCGAT
Source organism: Candidatus Paraluminiphilus aquimaris (assembly GCF_026230195.1). NCBI lineage: Bacteria > Pseudomonadati > Pseudomonadota > Gammaproteobacteria > Cellvibrionales > Halieaceae > Candidatus Paraluminiphilus > Candidatus Paraluminiphilus aquimaris. Next base: position 774,665 of record NZ_CP036501.1, read on the forward strand.
CTCGCTTTTGAATCCGTTCGGCAGTCGTTCAATAAATTCCTTAGCGTAAGCTGCTTCAGCGGCGGCCTCTATTTGCTCGCTCGAGGCGTCTGCACTGCCGTAACCAATGTTGTACGTAATGTCACCGGAGAACAGGATGGGCGACTGCGGAACCAAAGCCAATTTTTGCCGCCACTGAGCTAGCGAGTAGTCGCTAAGCGATTTTCCGCCATAGGTGAGTTGCCCATCAGTCGGGTCATAAAAACGCTGTAAGAGTTCGAAAATAGTGGATTTGCCAGCGCCAGAGGGGCCGACTAGCGCAAGCGTTTTACCGCTTGGGATTCTGAGATTAAAGTCATGCAAAGCGGGTGTGTTGGGTCGAGAGGGATAGACAAACCTGAGATTGGAGGCCTCTAATTCCTGACCGCAGGTGATGGCTTCTCTGCCTTCATCTAGGATGTCGCTGTCTTGATGGAGCAGCTCAACGAGGCGTTCAGCCGCACCGGCGGCGCGCTGTAAATCGCCCCACACCTCTGAAAGCGTGGCAAAGGCTGAGCCGAGCATGACCGCATAAAAAACAAATGCGCCTAAGTCTCCGCCGCTCATTCTTCCAGCGAGCACGTCTTGGCCACCCGTCCACATCATGCCAACCATACCGCCTAAAAATAGGAAAATGGCGCATGCCATGAGCCAGGCGCGCTGCTGAATTCGTTTTCGTGCAATCTTGAATGCGGTATCCACTTCCTTGCCAAATACCTCACGCTCCATCGCCTCGCGCTGAAAACTCTGAACAATCTTTATCGATTGCAGGACCTCACCGGCGCGATTACCCACGCTTGCGATGCTTGCCTGACTTTTGTTGGAAAGGTTGCGGACTCGTCGACCGAGATACAGTACGGGAAGTAAGGTAAGCGGAACGCCAATGAGCATAATCAGCGTCAACTTGAAGTTGGTTAGTGACATCAAAATGAGCGCACCCACCAGCGTTAGCGCACTCCGTGCGGCGAGACTGACGGAGGAGCCTATGAGCGTCTGCAAAAGCGTCGTGTCTGTAGTGATACGCGACATGATTTCACCGGAATGGTTTTTCTCGTAAAACCCAGGGTGAACGGTGAGTAAATTATTAAAAACCTTCTGTCTGAGATCCGCACTTACACGCTCGCCCAACCAAGACACGAGATAAAAACGAATAAACGCGCCACTTGCCATGGCAAATCCGACAACGATCATGAAGACGACCGCCTGTCGTAACCCGTCCTCGGACGAATTGGCAAACCCCTGATCGATCAAGATTTGGATTCCGTAGCCCAGCGATAGCTGAGCCATGGCGGTAAAGACCAGTGCTAATGAGGCCGCAATGAGCCTAGACTTGTGCGGCCACAAAAAGTGGAGCAGCTCGCGAAGCGGTTTGAGGGATTTCGCTTTTGACGCTGAAATATCGCTAGAGGCTGTCGCCGCGTTATCCGTCATCTCATGTATCGCCTGTCTTCAGTAGTCGTCCCATGATCAAACCAACCTCGAACAGTAGCCACATTGGGAGGGCGAGCAGCGTCTGGGAAATGACATCGGGAGGTGTTAAAAGCATGCCTATTACAAAGCAGCCCACGATGACGTAGGCGCGGTTATTGGCTAGCTGCTCTGCTGACACAACACCCGTCAATATGAGTATGACGGCTGCGATGGGAACTTCGAAGGCTAAACCAAAGGCAAAAAAGAGCTTTAAGACGAAGTCCAAATAGCGATTGATATCGGTCATTACCGAAATGTCACCGGGGCCCACCGTTGTAAAAAAACTGAACAGTAGGGGGAAGACTACAAAGTAAGCAAAGGCAACGCCTGCGTAAAAAAGAATGACGCTCGAGGTGAGCAGTGGGATGGCGATGCGCTTTTCCGACTTATATAAGCCGGGCGCAATGAAACCCCAAACTTGGGCCAAAATCACGGGCATAGCAAGAAAAACGGCGAGAACAATCGATAACTTAAACGGCGTCAAAAAGGGCGACGTTACCTCGGTTGCAATCATTGAAGATCCCTCGGGTAGTAGACTTCTCAAGGGCTCTGAAATGAAGGTGTATAACTCATTGGCGAAGGGAAACAGTGCAATGAACGCTATGAAAACAGCTATGAGCGCATTTCGAAACCGATCTCTCAGTTCGCGCAAATGCGCAACCAGTGGCATGGGCTCGTCAGCGGTCACGGAGCAGGTTTCTCGCTATCAGCCTGTGAGTTGATTGCGGGGCTTTCGAGTGTGTCAGTCGCCGCATCGGCATTCTCATTTGAAACGGGGTCAAGTGATAGCGCACTACTAACATCGGTAAGGTCTTGTACCTCGTCACGACTCTCTCTGAGAGCCTGCATCACTTCTTCGTTATGAAGCTCACGGCTCACATCCGCTTTAATTTCTTCAAAGCCACGCCTGACCCGTCCGAGCCATAGCGAGATGGCACGGATAGCGCTTGGCAAGCGATCCGGGCCCACAACGAAAAGAGCCACCGCGCTGACGACTAAAAGCTCGGCAAAACCAATATCTAACATGATGACTGGCGCTTACTTGGCGTCCTCGTCTTTGTTCTCTTCTATTTTGGTGGTCTCACCGTTATCACGCTTCATTCCTTCTCGGAAGTTAGTGATAGCGCTGCCGAGATCTTTTGCGGCGCCCGGTAGACGTTTTGTGCCAAAAATTAAGATGACAATGGCGAGAATGATCAGTAGCTGCCAAATTCCGATACCACTAAATCCCATATCTATTCACTCTGTGTTGCAGGCACATGCTAATGAGCCTATTGATTTCTGGAGGCCTTCTCTTGAAGCCCTGATAGTCCTTGCCTCGACGCTAGCGCGTCCAGTACCTCATTATGACTGATACCGAGTCGATCAAGCATTACCAGTGTGTGAAATACGAGATCGGCGACTTCATTGATCAATCTGTCATTGGACGCCTCTGCCAACTCGGCATCTTTGGCTGCAATAACCACTTCAACGGCTTCTTCGCCGACTTTCTCAAGAATTTTATTCAGGCCTTTGGCGTTGAGACTGGCCACGTAGGATTCGTTGGGGTCAGCAGCACGCCTTTTGGCAATAACTAACGCGAGGGCGTCCAACACCTCAGACACCCTGATCTTCCTTTAGCTGCCATTCACCATCACTGGGTGCATAAAAGAAACACGTTCGGCGACCCGTATGACAGGCACCCGCGCCGGCTTGATCAACTTGTAGAAGTAATGTGTCACCATCGCAATCGAGTCGAGCGTCAACGACGGTTTGCACATTGCCTGAGGTCTCACCTTTGCGCCACAACGCTTGTCGCGAGCGCGACCAGTAAATGGCCTGCTTTTTCGCGAGGGTAAGCGCTAACGATTCTTCGTTCATCCACGCCATCATGAGAACCTCGCCCGTTCGAACATCCTGAGCGATGGCAGGTAGCAGCCCGTCGGCATTCCAATTGGGGTTCATGCTGGGCGGTGTATTGGGATCAATAGCGCTTTTCATCACGTAAGTATGCCACTTCTTCGCGCGGCATTCATTGGCGTTGTAAGAACAGCCCCACGACAGCGACCGCGACGCCCGAAAGCGCTAAGGAGGGTGACTCAGGCATGCTTACTAATGCGATGCCTACTGCGGCAATACCGCCACCTATGAGTAAGGTCGGTAATGGCGATGGCTTTTGTTGTGGTTGCTCCGCTTTTAAGCTTTGGCGCTGCATCGCTAAAAATTGGGGTATGACCTCTGGTAACTGTGACGCGTGATGCACAAAGGCGGGCGCGTCGCGCTGTAACTGTCGGACCACATTCATTGGGCTGTACTGACGCTTTAACCAATCTTCAAGAAAAGGTTTCGCTGTGTCCCACAAGTTGAGCTCGGGATAAAGCTGTCGACCTAGACCCTCAATGTTGAGCAGGGTCTTCTGTAAGAGTACGAGTTGAGGCTGAACGCGCATATCAAAACTCGCAGCTGCTTTGAACAGATTCACCAGCATGTGCCCTAGGGAGATCTCGTGCAAAGGTCGATCGAAAATAGGTTCACATAACATGCGAATCGTGGATTCAAAGTCTTGTACGCGTGTCGCGGCGGGAACCCAGCCGCTTTCTACATGGAGCTCGGCAACCAGTCGGTAATTTCGCTGAAGAATCGCAAGCAAGTTCCGCGCTACGTAATACTGGTCCCCCCGCGAGAGCTGACCCACGATGGCGCAGTCTATGGCGATATAAGTGGGGGCTTGGGGGTCTGATGCGTCGACAAAAATGTTGCCCGGGTGCATGTCAGCATGAAAAAAGCAGTCGTCGAACACCTGAGAGAAGAAGATTTCCACGCCCCGTTCGGCGAGCACTTTCATGTTGACCCCGGCCTCATTGAGCGCGGGGATGTTGCCAACGGGTATGCCAGAAATTTTCTCCGAGACCATCACCCTCGGTGAACTGTAGTCCCAAAAAACAGCCGGTACATAAACGAGCTTTCGTTTGCTGGTGTTCTTCTTAAGGAGCGAGGCGTTAGCGGCCTCATGGCGCAAGTCAAGCTCCGCCATGATCGTTGTCTCGTAGTCCTCGACCACCTCCGGTAACCGCAACCGTTTAAAGTCATCGGATAACCCGTTTATCACTTTTGCGAGCCGCTTAAGTAGGCGGATATCGGCACTGATTTGCTTTTCAATGGCTGGGCGTAGGACCTTGATCACCGCGGATTCGCCATCGGGTAAGGTGACGCTGTGCACCTGCGCTACCGAGGCGGCGGCGAGCGGCTCGCAATCAAACTCCCGAAAGAGCGTATCGGTAGATTTTCCTAATTCGCGCTCGATCGATGCGGCGGCAAGCGCCGAGTCAAAGGGTGCCACCTTATCTTGTAGCAGTGAAAGTTCGTCTGCTAGGTCGTCGGTTAATAAATCACGTCGTGTGGATAGGAGCTGACCGAACTTAATGGGGACGGGTCCGAGTTCCTGCAGAGCAAGGCGTAGGCGCTCCCCCTTGGATGCGTCGTGCCGCGGTGTTTTTGACCCGGCGAGGACCCAGCGTAGCAGTCCGCTCCCCGAGCCACCGGCTGGAACTAAGTCACCCAGCTGATATTTTCTGCCCGTGAGTAGAAATTTAAACGCTCTTCTCATTCGTTCAACCCATGTAACGCGTTCAGGCGCTTCTTAATACGCTTTAGACGCGAGCCCGCTCTGTCGACGCGCAGTGCAAGGTCATCCACGGCTGAGAAAAAGGCATTTTGTTCGGCTTTGGGTGGTGATAAACGGCCCTCTTCAAGAATAAATTCACTCAATTGCCGCTTAAGTCGTTGGTGTGTTGTGCGGGACGTTCTCGTGATCGCACGTATAACCGTCGCCAGCTGATGCCCCACGACAGGCCCTAAGGTCTCCGCCAGCGGTGCTTCCCAATCGACATCTAACTCAGTCATGACGCTTTGAAGTTGCATCAGCGGTACTGTGTCGCCCGAGATCTTGATATTGCCGTTGATTAAGGCCGAAGCGGGGTCCTCGGCAGAAGCAATGCCCACGAAGTCTTTCCAGCTTCCTTCGAGCGTGACGGTTGCAGCCCCTTCACGATAGCTTGCAATACTGATGGCGCCCTCTGCATCGATAGAAATGTAGAGGTCTATCTCGGGGCTCGAGCAGCTTATCGCGATGGTGAGTGGGTGAAGGCCCTGGAGCTCATTGCGCGTGCCTGTCGACAGATCGACCGCGCGCATAATGGCCGTTTCTGCAGCCAGGCATACACCCGCAATGACAGCTGGATCGTGCTGCATCTACTTAGCCCTTGATACCTCTATGCACTGCGACGATGCCGCCAGTCATGTTGTGATAACGGCAGTCAACAAAGCCCGCATCCTCCACCATCTCCAGCAACGTTTGTTGATCAGGGTGCTTTCTGATCGATTCAGCGAGGTATCGGTAACTGTCGGAGTCGTTGGTAATGATCTTGCCCATCGCGGGCAATGCAGAAAATGAATAGGTATCGTAGATTTTAGACAAAAGGGGTGAGACCGGCTTAGAGAACTCTAAAACGAGCAGGCGACCTCCGGGTTTGAGTACGCGATTCATCGACGCGAGCGCTTTGGCTTTGTCAGTCACATTCCTCAAGCCAAAAGCAATCGTGATGCAGTCGATGCTGTTGTCTTCAAAGGGGAGATACTGTGCATCCGCCTGAACGACGCTGATGTTGTTGAGTGCGCCTTTATCGATAAGACGATCCCGTCCAACCGAGAGCATGGCGGAGTTGATATCCGCAAGGATGACACTTCCGTCCTTGCCAACAAGCTTTGAAAATTTTGCCGCTAGGTCGCCTGTACCACCGGCAATATCGAGAACGGTCTGCCCTGGTCGGACCGCACTCAGTTCGATGGTGAATCGCTTCCAAAGACGGTGCAGACCACCCGACATCAAATCATTCATGAGGTCGTAGCGAGAGGCGACAGAGTCAAAAACCTCTCTAACACGTCCCGCCTTTTCCTCTGTTCTCACACGCTCGAATCCGAAGTCAGTCGTGTCGTCCGTCGCGTTTTCGTGTGTACTCATGACAGTTCCTATTGCCCGCGTGCTCGCTAACCAATGACTCTGACAATGTCAGTTGAGGGGTCGCGAGACGCTCCGGCATCGTCTAGTTTTTCTAAATAGCGTTGCCAGAGTATCTGCCTCTCGCTCGCTAGTTGGGCTAAATACGTCCAAGTGTACAGGCCGGAGCTATGCCCGTCGTCAAAACTTATTTGCACGGCGTAATGCCCGACAGGCTCGATTGCCGTAATACCCACTTCCGCCTTCCCTGTTTGCAGCACTTCTTGACCGGGCCCATGACCTTGCACTTCCGCAGAAGGCGAGAGCACTCGCAAAAGCTCAGCCGATAGACTGACTGACGCTTCACCGGGAAACGTTATCTCAAGCGTACGATCTGAACGGTGGTACTTAATCGATTCTGGTGCGTCTTGAGTCATCTCTGAAATGCCGTTGCCAATTATTGCGAGCGTTTCAAGAGCAAGGTGTCAACATCGCTTTGCGCGGTTAGGCTTCGCGCCTTGGCCATCGCCGATCGACTCTCAAACGGTCCAATGTAAACGCGGTGCCACGTGCCTGTATCGGTGGTTATCTCTTCAACGGCAGCTTCTAGGCCTAATAGAGCGAGCTCCCCACGACGACGGTCGGCATCGGCCGATGCTCTAAAAGAGCCTGCTTGCAAAACGTACTGAGTGTACTTGGATTCGATAGGTGTTGAACTCGGTGCTGGGCTCACCGAAAAGGATTCGTCTTCTAGTGTGGTGAAGAAGGTGAAGCTGGGTTGCCGGTTAGCTTCCTCATCGACGGATGGTGCCGCTGTTATTGACTGAGGTAAGGCCGATGGGTTGATCCCGCCGATGACGCCAAGGCTGGCAATAACGCCCACGATCAAACCGACAGTGAAGCCACTGACGTGCGAGCCGTTAAACAGCGGGCCAACCGGTGTGCTCTGCTTTTTTGTTGGGCTTGAGCGTCTGGTTGCACTCGTCGAAGTTGACCGCTTACGGTTACTTTTTTTGGGCGTTGTGGGCACGATTTACACTCCCTCTCACATTGCCTCGGGCGCCGACACACCAAGAATGTGTAAGCCCCGTGCGATCACCTGTTGTGTCGCTGCAGCAAGTGCCAAACGAGCAAGACTTAGTGACACATCATCATCAATGATCTTGTGTGCGTTGTAAAAAGAATGGAAGGCGGCCGCGACATCGCGGAGATAGTTTGCGACGGCATGCGGCTCGAGGCGCTTGGTTGCCCCAGCTACCACCTCGGGATATTTGCTCAGCACAAGCGCTAACGCCTGCTCTTCGTCCTGATTGAGCTTATCCAAGTGCGCAAGTCCGCTCTTTGGTGTCCAGCTGTCGAATTGTTCTGCCGCTTTGCGTTGAACACTACAGATCCGAGCGTGCGCGTATTGAATGTAATAGACCGGATTCTCATTGCTTTTAGAGAGGGCAAGGTCAATATCGAAGGTCAGTTGGGATGTTGCTGCCCTCGCTGTTAAGAAGAAGCGGGTGGCGTCGCGCCCTACTTCGTCAATGAGATCTCGCAAGGTGACATAACTTCCTGCGCGCTTTGACAGTTTTACTTCCTCACCATCGCGCATGACTGTCACCATTTGGTGCAATACGTAGTCTGGCCATCCATCGGGAATATTTTTGTCGAGACCCTGCAAGCCCGCTCGCACCCGGGTGATCGTGCTGTGGTGATCCGCCCCTTGCTCGTTGATGACGCGCTCAAAGCCGCGTTCCCATTTGTTGAGGTGGTAGGCAACATCAGGGACAAAGTAGGTGTAGCCTCCCTCGCGCTTTCTCATAACCCGATCTTTGTCATCGCCAAAATCGGTCGTGCGCAGCCAGAGTGCGTCATCCAACTCATAGGTGTGACCGTTGGCTATGAGTGTATTAACGGTATGTTCGACGGCATCAGAGGTGTAAAGCGATGACTCTAAAAAGTAGCAGTCAAAATTGACATCGAATGCCTTGAGGTCGTGGTCTTGCTCACGCCGCAGCCATGCGACCGAAAACGCTTGAATATCCGCTAGATCCTCGGCATTTCCCGAGGCGGCAATCGTTCTATCTGCAGCGGCGACCGTTTCACAGTTTGCGTAGGCTCTGGCGACTTCTTTGATGTAGTCGCCCTGATAACCGTCCTTTGGCCAGCGCTCATCCGTTGGCTCGATCTCGTCTAGTCGCGCCTTGACCGACAAAGCAAGATTGCTGATCTGCTGACCCGCGTCGTTGTAATAGAACTCGCTGTGAACGGACCAGCCCGCGTTATCTAGCAGTCGACATAGAGCATCACCAATGGCTGCGCCCCGTCCATGTCCGACGTGCAATGGCCCGGTGGGGTTGGCTGACACGAACTCAACTTGGACTCGTTTCCCCGCTCCGTCATCGGTTCTACCAAAATGTGCGCCTGACTCCAGAATTTTCTCAACGATTTGTATATTGCTTGCCTGCGAGATATGAAAGTTGATGAATCCGGGACCGGCAATATCGCAGCGTGAAATAACCGTATTTGTGGGTATACGTTCAACAATAGCCGCCGCTAAGTCGCGAGGTGCCATGCCCGCACGCTTGGCGAGCACCATGGCAATATTGGTCGCTAAATCTCCGTGACTGGGATCGCGGGTGTGATCGACCTGAGGTGTGGGTATGTCACCTTCGGTTAACACGCCATCGGTCAGGAGCTGTGAAACTGCTCCACCAATTAATTCGACTACTTGGTCCTTCATGTGCTGGGTTTTCTCTCTGCGGGGGCTCTGTTCGCTAACGGTCTCGAACGTTAAGGCGCCTAGTGTATCTCGTTACACGATTTCAGTCGGGTCGATTTCGACAAACCAACTTATTTTTCGACCTATTTTAAGGTTTGAGCCCACATTAATGGCCTTCTTTAAGGTTTGGTGAACCCTCTTGCGCGATTGGCTGTGCACAACAATGTGGTAGCGAAACAAACCCGCGCGTCGAGTCATAAGTGCAGGCATCGGTCCAAGGAGGCGGCAAATGGCATCGTCCGCGAGCACCTCTCGTGTTTGATTGAGGAACTCGATGGCATCGCGTTCCTGTTTGGCGTCGGCACGAATAACACCTAGCGCGCCGTGCGGTGGGAGTCCCAGTGCGCGCCTCTGATCTAGCAATGTGCGGGCAAGCTCTAAGTAAGGGGTGGTTGCGGCATGCTTGATCAGCGGATGATTAGGGCTTCGAGTCTGAATCAAGACCTGTCCTGGGAGTTCTGCACGTCCCGACCGCCCTGAAACTTGTGTAAGTAATTGTAAGAGTCTCTCCTCTGCACGGAAGTCAGCGCTGAATAGCAGCCCATCAGAATCGACAATCACAACACAGGTGACCCGCGGGAAATGATGACCTTTGGAGAGCATCTGTGTCCCAAGGAGAATTGCGGACGGCGTTTGCCGAATATTATCCAGCAGTGCATTGAGCGCGGTTAGGTTCGGGACACTGTCGCTGTCGACGCGAAATAGCGGTGTTTGACGCATTTTGCGGCTTAAAAAGGTCTCAAGCTGCTCGGTACCCACACCTCGACTGGTGAGGCGAACGCTGTTGCAACTGCCGCAGGATCGGGGCGTTGGGCGATGAGCTAGGCAGTGATGACACCGAAGCTGCGGCGGCGATTTGTGTACAGCCATTATGCTGTCGCAGTTATGACACTCCGCTATCCATCCGCAGTCCTCACACTGAATAGAGCGCGCAAATCCGCGTTTATTGAGGAATAAAAGTGCCTGCTCCCCCCGCGCGATGGTTGTTTCGATTGCGCTTATGGCTTCGTCGCTAAGGCCCGCTGTTAGGGCCAGACCACGGGTATCAACAAGTTTAATGTCGGGTAGTTTTGCTGCGGCGGCTCTCTCAGTTAGCCGGTGGTGGTGGTAGCGATGATTTAGGGCGTTGGCGAGTGTTTCTAAACTGGGGGTCGCGCTACCTAAAACGACTGGACAGTTACAAACCTGCCCCCGCTTGACCGCAACGTCGCGGGCTGAATAGCGAGGGTGATCTTGTTGCTTTAGCGAGCTGTCGTGCTCTTCGTCGACAATAATCAGACCGAGTGATTTAAAGCTACAAAACACGCTTGAGCGTGTGCCCAAGATAACGGGTGCAGCCCCTGAACGCGCCATTGCCCAGGCCCGACTGCGCTCTGTATCGGAGACGCCGGAGTGAATAACGGGCACCTGCAACCCCAATGCCGATTCAAAGCGCGATCGTGTTTGAGGCGTTAGGCCAATTTCGGGCACCAAGACCAGTACTTGTTGACCGGTGTCGATAACGCGCTTGATGCACTCGATGTAGATGGCTGTCTTTCCGCTGCCTGTAACACCATCGATGAGGTGCGTCGTGAACGACGACAATGAGTCAGCGACGCTGTTAGTAATGTCGGCTTGGTCGGGGGTAAGGGGGGGTGTGTAACCCTTTTCCGTATGGTGAGTCGTGTCGTTAACCACTTTCTCGACGAAGGAGGTTTGGGTTAATGCTCTAAGGGTCGCCTTTGATATGCCCTGTGACTCGATGTCTTTCAAGGTGCGGATTTTGTTCCCGATAAGTTCAAGTGCCCGTAATTGCTGGGGTGCACGCGAGAGAGCGATACGCGCATCCTCCAAGCTGGCAACCGCTTTTAATGCGTTAAGCGGTGCGGTCCACGAAGGTTTACCCTTTCGTTCGTTTCGGGCCAGACCCATCATCAGCGCATCACCGGTAGGTATCAGGTAGTAGTCCGCCACCCATCTTAAAAGTGTGAGTAGTGCAGGTTCGATCAAACTTTGATGGTCAAGGACGTCAATCACCCGCTTTAACTTTTGCGGATCAGCAAGCGTTGCCTCTCGTGACTGAATAAAAAACCCCACGGACTCTCGGCCTGAAAAGGGTACAAGCACGCGAGCCCCGACCTCTGGTGGCGCGATATTGTCATGAGGTAGATACTCAAAGGTCGTGTGAAGGGGCGCTGGAACAGCAATCTCCCACACGATAAGACTTGAATTGGCATTAGGCTCTGGTATCATCCGCGCTCTTTTTCACTGGACCCGCAAGGTTGAGGGCAACATGAAAGCAGATATTCATCCGCGTTACGAAGAAATTACGGCTCGATGCAGCTGTGGCAACGAGATTAAAACGCGCTCTACGCTTGCTCAGGATATCACCGTTGATGTGTGTAGCCGGTGTCATCCATTCTTTACGGGTAAGCAAAAGATTGTCGACTCAGGTGGCCGCGTTGATCGCTTCAACAAGCGCTTCGCTGGCAGAAGCTTGCGCAAGTAAAGCGCAGCATAAAAAAGAACCGGCAAATTTGCCGGTTTTTTTATGCCCGTTATTTTTGCAGCGCCGATTAGAACAGGCCATCTAAATCGTCGCTATCGCCGTCCTGTCCTCGCTTATTCTTACCTGAAGGGGTGAACTCCTCGAGAAATACCTCCCAAATTGAAGAAGATTGCGTATTAGTTCGCTCTCCTGACTCCTTATCAATTCGAAGACGCACGACACCTGGGGGCATTTCAGATGCCGCTTCTTCAGGAGGCAGTGCAACACGCATGTAGTCTATCCAAATGGGCAGCGCAGCGGTTCCACCAAACTCCCGACGGCCCATCAGGCTGTAATCGTCAAACCCTACCCAAGTCGTGGTAACAAGATCTCTGTTGTAGCCAGAGAACCAAGCATCCCGTGGTCCATTGGTCGTGCCTGTTTTGCCCGCAAGATCATCACGCTCGAGAACTCGCGCGCGGCGTCCCGTTCCCCGCTTTATGACATCTTCTAGCATCGAGGTGAGCACATAGGTAACGCGCTCATCGATGATTCGTGGTGCCTCTCTAAATTTAGGCTCTTTTTCTTCGAACAAGTCTTCAATTCGAGAAATCTCGTCGATGTCTTCATCCGCCTTGGGGCTTTCGCACTCGCTGCACGCAATCAACGGATCCGCTTGGAAGATGACATTGCCGTCTAAATCCTCAATGCGATCAATGAGCCAAGGTTCGACACGAAATCCGCCATTTGCAATCGCCGTATACCCTCGCGCGATATCCAGTGGTGTGAAGGCATGGGTCCCGAGGGCCAGTGTCAGATTTGGCTGCATTTCTTCTACGTCGAAACCCGTTCTGTCGGCCATTTCGATCAGTTTTCGAACGCCCAGTTGCTGTAGGACACGAATAGACACTAAATTGCGCGAAAACGTCAGTGCCTCTCTTACGCGTGTTGGTCCATAAAACCGGCCACTGTCGTTCTCAGGTCGCCACAAGTCTTCATCCGTCAGATTTCCCACTACGACGGGTGCATCGTTTATAAGCGTCGCCGGGTGGATCCCGTTCTCAAGCGCTGCTGCGTAGAGAAACGCTTTGAAATTGGATCCTGGTTGCCGCCTCGCCTGTGTTGCTCGGTTAAATTTGGATAGGACGAAACCCATACCGCCCACCAGCGCTTTGATCGACCCATCAATTGGGTCGAGCGACACGAGTGCACCCTGAACTCGCGGGACCTGAGCCAATTTAAAGGATTCATTCACTCGGCTGACGCGAATAAGGTCCCCCACAGAAAAAAGGTCGGCGGCCTCGTTGGCGCGAGCGCTTCGGCTGTCTTCTGTGATGTAACGTCGTGTTCTTCGGAGATCATCCTGCCATGATAGGCGGCTCCGCTCGCCGCCTCTGACGAGAAGATCAATACCGTCGGGGTCAACAGACGTCACAATGGCCGGCAGCAAATCTGCCACGACGGGCATGGCGCGAAGCGCAGCCTGCCACCGCGCGGTTAGGGGCTCTTCGGACTCGCCCTCAAGAGGGGGATGGCGTTGTTCGGGCCCTCGCCAGCCGTGTCGGTTATCGTAGGTAATAAGGCCATCGATAACTGCGTCGCGCGCCGCTTGCTGTAAATCACCATTAACGGTGGTGTGGACCACAAATCCGTCGTTGTAGGCGGCATTACCCAGTTTTTCAACTGCAAATTGGCGCGCCATTTCTGCAACATAGTCAGCGTCTACTTCTACTTTTAACCCATAGAAAGAGGCGACATCCGTACTTGCAACCGCTTTATCGTACGCGCCTTGGTCGATCATGCCGAGTGTCAGCATGCGGCCCAAAATCCAATTGCGCCTGACTTCACTGCGTGACGGGTTGCTCAGCGGATTGTTACGAGAGGGTGCCTGGGGTACGCCGGCCAACATGGCGTGCTCGGCGAGGGTCAACTCTGAGAGCGATCGACCGTAGTAGGTTTGTGCGGCAGTCTCAAAGCCATAACTTCGATGACCAAGGAAGACTCTATTTACGTAGAGCTCAAGGATTTGCTCTTTACTGAGACGCTGCTCAATTTCAAGTGCCAGCAAAATCTCCGTAAATTTTCTAATAAAGGTTTGATCGAGTGTCAGGAAGAAATTGCGCGCAACCTGCATGGTGATGGTAGAGCCACCGCTCTGCTTGCTGCCCGTAGTAACGAGCTCTGACACGGCGCGCGCGAGGCCTAAGAAATCGATGCCGGAATGTTCGAAGAAGCCATCGTCTTCGGCTGCGAGTAGGGCACTGACGAAGGTCTCAGGCAACTCTTCGTAGCGCGCTGGGATGCGTTTTTGTTCTCCAAACTGACCGATGAGTTGCCCATCAGCGCTGACAATTCTGAGCGGTGTCTGCAGCTTAATGTCCTGAAGCGCCTCCGCTTCGGGCAGCTTGGGGCTGAGATACAGATACAGCCCCGCGAGCCACCAAAAGGCGGCGGCGGTCATCAATGCGACTAAGCGCAAACTCTTTTTTACAACGGCCAAGCGAATGTCTCCGGCTCATTAGCCCCACATTGTGAGTTGAAATTCGCGTACTTCGTCACATTCTACCCTTCTATTCCTACTTTAATTCAACCTATGGTGTATCTGGTAGTTGCTGTCAGTTTATTGACGTCGCATGATGACATGTAAAAGGGGGCGCTAGGGCTAGTCCATGTCGGTTTTAGATAGGATTATCAAAGGCAAGAAGGCGACGCGCGTTGGGATTGATATCAGCTCAACGACGGTCAAGCTTTTGGAGCTATCGGAGTCCAACGAAGGGTTCCGTGTAGAGGCGTATTCTGTCTCTTCACTGCCGCACGGCGCTGTCTACGAAAAAAATATCAACAACGTAGGTGAAGTTGCTACGGCCATTCAAAGCGTTTTGCATCAAAGCCGGACGCGAGCGACCGAGGTAGTGACCGCTGTTTCCGGATCGTCGGTCATCAACAAAGTAATTGCCATGCCGGCAGGTCTCACGGATGACGAGATGGAGACCCAACTCGCGCTGGAGGCAGACCAATATATCCCCTACCCGCTTGAAGAAGTGGCCTTGGACTTTGAGGTGCAGGGGCCGACGCCGGGTCGGGAAGACCAGGTTGATGTGTTGCTCGCCGCCTGTCGCCGCGAAACCATCGATTCGCGGGTTGAAGCGCTCGAGATAGCCGGACTGATACCCAAGGTGGTTGATGTTGAGGCCTATGCCATGGAGCGCGCTTACGAGTTAATTCGTCCACTCGCCGGTGTGGATCCAGCTGCTACGGTCGCCGTTGTCGATGTAGGGGCAACCATGACGACACTATCGGTCCTCAATCAAGGCGCCAATGTCTACACGCGTGAACAGGCGTTTGGAGGCAAGCAGCTTACCGACGAGATCATGCGACGCTACAATCTCCCTCTGCGGGAGGCGGGCTTGGCGAAGAAACAGGGTGGGTTGCCCGATGGTTATGAGGAAGATGTGCTAACGCCGTTTAAAGAAGCTGTGGTGCAGCAGGTCGGAAGGTCGCTTCAATTTTTCTATTCATCGAGTAGTTTTAACGCGGTGGATCATATTTTCTTGGCAGGTGGCGTGGCAGTCACCGATGGTTTGGTTGCCTTGGTTGAAAATCGACTTGCGACGCCGACAACCATAGCTAACCCTTTTACTAATATGTCGATTTCCCCGCGTGTAAACGCCGTTGCCTTGAGCGGCGATGCGCCCGCCATGATGGTGGCAGCGGGCCTAGCCTTGCGAGGATTAACGCATGGCTAACATCAACCTACTCCCTTGGCGGGAGGAACTGCGGGCCGAGAGGCAACGGAATTTTGTCTCTTCTCTTGGTTTATCTGTGGCCTTGGCTGTTTTGGTCTTGGTTTTGGCGGATCGGATTATCGATATCAATCTCGACGCCCAAAATGCACGGAACCGATTTCTCACCGAAAATATTGCGCTGGTTGATGGCAAAGTGGCGGAGATCCGGGACCTTCGCTCACAACGCACGTTGTTGCTTGAGCGAATGCGGGTAATCCAAGAATTGCAGGGTAATCGACCCATTATTGTGAGGGTTCTTGATGAGCTGGTGCGCACCGTACCTGACGGCGTGTATTACCAAAATCTCAGCGCATCCGATGACACGCTCTACATCGAGGGTATCGCCGAGTCAAATAATCGAGTTTCGAGCTTGATGCGTCGCCTTGATGCCTCTGATTGGCTGAAGGCTCCCTCGCTCGATGGCGTGAGTGCCGCTGAAGACCTCGGTCAATCAGCGATGAATTTTAGTTTATCAGTCGAGATTGAAGCGCCTACTGTGCGCAGTGCAGGTGATTTGTGAGCTGGACTGACCGTTTAAAAGAGCTTAACGAGATAGATCTTAATGATCTCGACTTTGAAAATGTGGGAGCGTGGCCGGCTGCCGCACGGGCGATTGTTGCAATAATAGTCTTCGCGGCCTTGGTCATCGCTGGCTATTACTATCACGTCGCCGACCTCGCTGATCGCCTCGCCGCTTCAGAAAGTAAAGAGCTTGAGTTGCGTCGGGAGTTTGAGCGAAAGGCCTTCGAAGCCCTGAACGTAGGTGCTTACAAATTACAGCTTCAGGAAATGAGAGACAGTTTTGGCGCTTTGGTCAGCCAGCTACCCTCAGATACTGAGGTGCCCGGGTTGCTTGAGGATATCTCTGCAAAGGGTGAACTGAATGGTCTCGCTATAGAGTCCATTGACTTGCTAGATGAGGTTCGAGAAGAATTTTATGTAGAGCTGCCTATTTCGATTGAGGCCGAGGGTTCTTATCACGATCTCGGTGCTTTTATCTCGGGCATGGCAGGCTTGCCGCGCATTGTGACACTTCACGACTTCGATATTGAGATGTCGGGCGATGACAGCAGTAATTTAAGTATGGAGATTACGGCCAAAACCTATCGCTACCGAGATGAGGGCGAAGATGATTGATCTAACGTCACTGTTTAAGCGTTTTTTGATCGTCATCAGCACGCTCTTTGTTGCGGCCTGCGGGGGATCCGATGTATCGGATTTAGAGCGTTTCGTAACGGAAAAAACAGAGCGCCCTGGCGGCTTAATTGAGCCTATTCCAACCTTTACGGCCTACGAGGCGTTTGCTTATTCAGCACAAGGTATGCGTTCGCCATTTGATCGTCCTATCGAAGTTGTTCAGCTTGCGGCGCTGCGTTTGAGAGCCACTGTGGCGCCGGATCGCTCGCGGGCTCGAGAATTTCTTGAGGAATTCCCGGTTGACTCATTGACGCTGGTCGGAAAGCTTCAGCGCCAGGGTGTTGAGTGGGCACTCCTTAGGGATCCAAATGGTGGCATCCATCGTGTCCGCGAGGGGAATTATGTTGGGCCTGATCACGGGAAAGTGGTGGATGTCGGTGACAACTATGTGGCGATTATGGAAATTGTGACAGACGGTACGGCTAACGGATGGGTAGAGCGTCCACGGACGCTGGCCTTTGGGCCGCTGTGAAGAATAGGGTTGTTCTATGAAGATAATATCAATTAATGGCGCTATTCGTTCGGGGTGTGCGGTTGCCTTATCGGTTTGCGGTATTGTGTTTTCGGGCTTTACTGCTGCGGAGCAGCGCATTTCTGACATCGATTTCAACGCCTTACCCGATGGCCGCTTATCGATTGGGTTGGATTTTCAGGGTGTCGAGTCACGCGAATTCTCAAGTTACACCATTGAAGAACCGGCCCGCATTGTCATCGATTTTCCGAATACTCAAAGCGCCCTGTCACAGCGTCGCTTTTCGCTACCCGAGGGTAATGCGTCGAGTGTTGTCGTCTTGGCGGCCGGTGATCGGAGTCGCTTAATTGTTAACTTGGATAATCTGGGTCGATTCGACACCGCCTTTGAGGGGAATCGATTTACGCTTGAAATTCAGGGTGACTCTGCCGGCTCCTACACGGTACCCACCTTGGCATCCTCCTTGGATGTGCCATCAAACGACACTCAATCAGTTCGTGATGCGGCGATATCCGATCTTGAGTTTAGACGTTCTGCGCAAGGTGAAGGGCAGCTTATTTTGTCCCTTAGCGATGCCAACGTTGACGTTAATGTATTCAGTGAAGGCAGTCGTATCAGCCTTGAGTTATTGGGTGTTGATGTTTCCGACGCATTGAGCCGCCTTTATGACGTCACGGATTTTGCGACGCCCGTGTCGCAAATCGAGGTGGCACCATCCGCAAGGGGCGCGCGCGTATTGCTTAAAGCCAATGGATTTTACGATTATTTGGCTTACCAGCAGGGTGATCAGTATGTTGTGAGCGTTCAGCCTGTTACCGAGGCTGAGCGCGAGGAACGCTTGAGTGAATTCAGCTATGTAGGCGATCGTATCTCGCTGAATTTCCAAAATATTGAAGTGAGGGCAGTGCTACAGTTAATTGCAGATTTTACTGACCTCAACTTGGTGGCCTCTGACACCGTGTCGGGAAATATCACGCTGCGCTTGCAAAATGTTCCATGGGATCAAGCTATGGAACTGGTGCTTAAGACAAAGGGGCTGGATAGCCGTCAGATTGGTAATGTCTTGATGGTGGCGCCAGCGGCGGAAATCGCCGAACGCGAACGCCAGGAGATTGAGGCAAACAAACAGTTAGCTGAACTCGCCCCCCTAAAATCAGAATTCATTCAAATCCGATATGCCAAAGCCGCTAATGTCGTGACCTTGTTCGAGGCCGGTTCTGAGCAAGGTGGATCGCTGGTATCGGAACGTGGCTCGGTAGTTGTCGATGAGCGAACGAACTCGATTATTGTGACAGACACGACGGCGAAGCTTGATGAGATTCGCGCATTAATCGCCAATGTCGACATTCCAATTCGGCAAGTCATGATCGAGGCCCGTATCGTTATAGCGTCGTCTGATGTTGATGAGCAGCTCGGTATTCGATGGGGCGGAGGATATATTGATAGCGATACAGATTCAGTCCTCTCTGTGGCGAGGAATATCGAGGCAACGAATGCGATCAATCAGGCCGTTATTGGTGGCACTGTCCCGACGGCACCTACAACGCCTCTCGTTGACTTAGGTATTGCAAGTAGCACGAGTGGTTTTGCCGTCGGCTTTACCTCGGATGATCTCTTTCTCTCTGCTGAACTCTCGGCGCTTGAAGCTGCGGGCGAAGGTGAAGTCGTGTCACAACCCAAAGTTATTACCGGAGATAAGCAGCAGGCGACGATCAAGTCAGGGACTGAGATCCCCTACCAAGAAGGTGCGGCCTCCGGTGCGACCACCACGCAGTTCAAGGAGGCGGTGCTGCAGCTGACTGTGACGCCAAATATCACCCCGGATGATCGTATTCTATTGGATTTGGTGGTTAATCAAGATTCAGTGGGCGAGTTGGTGCCCAGTGCTAACGGTGGTCTGGTCCCATCGATCGATACAACTGAGCTAACAACACAGGTGCTCGTGGGAAATGGTGAGACCGTTGTGTTGGGGGGCGTTTTCAAAAACGAGGAAACACAACAGGTTCAGAAGGTCCCCGTACTAGGGGATCTACCCGGAGTGGGCTCGTTGTTTCGCAGCACGGCTAGCACCAACAAAAAGGTAGAAACTTTGATCTTTATCACGCCACGTATTCTCTCTGAAGTGTTGCTCGATTAAGCTCTACAGCTCTTATGAGCAGGGAATAACATGCGTGTTTTTTTGGTCGGTCCGCCCGGCTCTGGAAAATCTACGGTAGGCAAATTCGTCGCCGCACACCTAAACGCCCAATTTTTTGATCTCGATGAGGTGATCGAAGAGCGCGCTGGGGCCGATATTCCCTGGATTTTCGATGTCGAAGGGGAGAGCGGATTTCGTGATCGTGAAGAAGCGGTGGTCTCGGACTTTTGTGCACAAGAGAATGTAGTGGTGGCAACAGGAGGCGGGGTCATCATTCGAGATAAGAATCGCGCCACGATGAAGGCGCACTGCACTGTGGTGTACCTCTCTGCCACGCTTGACACGCTCGTTGCGCGTACGGCAGGCAAGGACAAGCGGCCGCTACTGGCGGGCAAAGACCCGCGCCCCATACTGGCACAAATGCTCGAGGTGCGCGGACCACTTTACGAGGAAGTGGCGGATGTCACGGTCGTATCCACAGGCGGATCTGCTAAAAAGTTAGCAGCGGTGATTGTTGATAAACTAGCGCAACTTGCAGAGACCAGAGACGATTAAAGTGAATGTCAGCGAACCTTCCGTAACGGTTAGTCTTGCGTCCGAAAAAGCGGATCGAAGTTACCCCATTTATATCGATAAAGACCTTCTATCCAATGCGCAGCTACTGGGGTCTTTGCTTGGGGAGAGAAGCGTTTGTTTGGTTACAAACGATACGCTGTCTGAGCTCTATTTGGATCGGGTTCGCGCGGTACTCGGAGCTGACCGTAAGGTAAGCGTTGTTATTCTTGCCGATGGCGAGCAGTACAAGACGCTCACAGCCTACGATCAAGTTCTCACTGCCGCATTAGAGGAAAGACACGAGCGAAGCACCGTTTTTATTGCTTTAGGTGGTGGTGTTGTAGGCGATATAACGGGGTTTGCTGCCGCCACGTTTTTACGGGGTGCGGACTTTATTCAGATGCCCACAACGCTGTTGGCGCAGGTGGATTCGTCGGTTGGTGGTAAGACTGGCATCAATCATGCCATGGGGAAAAATCTAATCGGGGCGTTCCACCAGCCCATCGCGGTCGTTTGTGATACGGCAACATTGGAAACGCTGGGTGACCGTGAGTTTTCAGCGGGTGTGGCAGAAGTTATTAAGTATGGGTTGATCGCGGATAAGGACTTTTTTCGTTTCCTGATAGACAACGCAGTTAGATTGAAAAATCGTGATCCTGAGGTGTTGGCCTACACAATCGCACGCTGTTGCGAAATCAAGGCGGACGTTGTGAGCCGCGATGAGCGAGAGGGCGGGATACGAGCAATACTCAATCTTGGGCATACTTTTGGGCATGCAATTGAGAAAGAGCAGGGTTTTGGCCAGTGGCTCCATGGAGAAGCGGTTGCTGCGGGAATGGTCATGGCCACGAAAATTTCCGTCGCTCGGGGCAGTATTTCGAGCGATGTTCTTGATGACTTACTCCTGTTTTTGCAGTGTTTCGATCTCCCTTGTGAACCACCAAGTTCGATGACGGTTGAGGTGTTTTTGAGCGCGATGCAGGGAGATAAAAAGGTTCAATCTGGCCGCATTCGGTACATCCTACTCTCCTCGCTTGGCGATGCGGCCGTTGTAGGGGATGTGAGTGAATCCGAAATCGCGGCCTGTCTGTAAATCCTTAAGAGACCGAATCCACAGGCGGCAGTAAGCTTTCGCTAAATTGTAGAAAGGGCACAGAAAGGTTAAACTATGCGGCCTTTTTGGCTGTCGCCTGTGTAGGTGAACAGTTCCGTTTAGATCAAACGAGCAAGTTCAGACATGAAGTCATCAGGCATCGTGAACGCGTCCGTTGGCACGAAGCAGCTGCGCGGTTTATATAATCCAGAGGAATTCCGAGACAATTGCGGTTTTGGGATGATCGCGCATCAGCAAGGTGTGCCCAGCCATAAGCTGCTGCAGACGGCCATAGAGTCCCTAACGTGTATGACGCACCGCGGTGGTATTGCGGCAGACGGTAAAACAGGTGACGGGTGTGGCCTACTCTTGCAGATGCCGACGCAGTTTATGCGCGCTGTCGCGAGAGAGATTTTAGGTCGCGAACTGAGCAGCACCTTTGCTGTCGGCATGGTGTTCATGTCTCGCGCTACTGAAGCACAGGACAAGGTGCGGTTGGCGTTTGAGACTGCGGCAGAAGAGTTTGGCTGCACAGTGGCTACATGGCGTGAAGTCCCTACCCAGCCGGACGTGTGTGGTGAAATTGCCCTTGAGCAACTTCCTCAGATTGAGCAAATTTTCCTAGAGACAGAAGAGGCAAGTCACGAAGCGGTTGCCGCCAAGCTGTTTATGATTCGACGTCGCGTTGAAATGGCGATGGCGGGTGATCAAGAGTTCTATATCTGTAGCCTCTCAGATCGCGTGATTTCGTATAAAGGGCTAGTGATGCCGGCCGACCTAGAGCACTTTTATCCTGACTTAGGGGATGAAGCGCTTGAGACCGCCATTTGCGTGTTCCATCAGCGATTTTCAACAAATACTTTGCCTCGTTGGCCCTTGGCGCAGCCATTTCGAATGCTGGCGCACAACGGTGAGATCAACACGATTCAGGGTAATCGAAGCTGGTCCCGAGCCCGTACGCCCAAATTGTCCTCGGCATTGCTGCCTGATCTTCACAGTGTGGCACCGTTGGTTAATGAGCACGGCTCGGACTCCTCTAGCCTCGATAACATGCTTGAGCTTTTGGTGACGGGCGGCGTAGATTTGCCAAAGGCGCTTCGTATGTTGATTCCGCCTGCCTGGCAAAATATCGAAGATATCGATCCAGATTTGAAAGCGTTCTATCAGTACCACGCCATGCACATGGAACCCTGGGACGGGCCTGCAGGTATCGTCTTAACAGATGGTCGATACGCGTGTTGTTTGCTGGATAGGAACGGTCTTCGCCCCGCTCGATGGGTCACAACTAATGACGGGTTTATTACGCTTGCTTCTGAAGTGGGCACTTACCACTACGAGCCAGAGAATGTGACCGCTAAAGGTCGAGTGGGCCCCGGTCAGATACTCGTTATCGACACGGCGACGGGTGAAGTACTGCACACGAAAGATATCGATAACAAACTCAAGAGTAGCAAGCCTTACAAGCAATGGTTGCGTGACAATGCGCGTCACATCGAAGCTTCCTATGGCACAACCGTCACCGCCCCCATCGAGGGCGATGCGCTGGATGTTTACCAAAAGATGTTCCAGGTCACGCTCGAAGAGCGCGATCAGGTGCTCAAACCACTTGCCGAGTCAGGTAATGAGGCGGTGGGGTCGATGGGTGACGATACGCCCATGGCGGTATTATCGTCGCGGGAACGATCCCTCTACGATTACTTTAGGCAAAAGTTTGCGCAGGTAACCAACCCTCCGATCGATCCATTGCGAGAAGCGATTGTGATGTCCCTCGAAGTCGATCTGGGTGGTGAGGCTAATTTGTTCGAGGAGACCGAATCACACGCTCGTCGCGTGAGCTTGACCTCCCCCGTATTGTCGCAGGGGAAGTTTGAGTCAGTGTTGGCGCTGAACGAAAGTGGCTTGAAAGTTCAGGTGCTCGATGCGACTTACAATCCCGAGGAGACAACCTTAAAAGAGGCCATAACAAGCCTTTGCCAAGAAGCAGGCGCCCATGTAGCGGGTGGTGCAAGTGTCTTGGTATTGTCAGACCGCGGATTTGCTGACACTCACGTCCCTATTCACAGCCTGCTTGCGACGGGTGCCGTCCATAATCACTTAATTGCCAACGGACTCCGTGCAGATTCGAACTTGATCATAGAGTCGGGCAGTGCACGGGATTCGCATCAGTTCGCCTGTTTGCTTGGCTTTGGTGCGACCGCGGTGTATCCCTACTTGGCTTACAGTGTTCTCGCCGAGCAATTGGCCAGCGGGGAGATTTTGGGTGCGCCCTCAGCCTGCTACAAAAACTACCGTAAGGGCATTAACAAAGGCCTTCTCAAAATCATGTCGAAGATGGGTATTTCGGCGGTGAACAGCTACCGGGGCGCGCAGCTATTTGAGGCCGTCGGTCTGGATGCTGAGGTTGTTGATGTTGCCTTCAGCGGGGTCTCTTCGCGAATAGCCGGCGCGGGCTTTGCGCACCTTGAGTTCGATCAGATTCAACTTGCTCGCGCGGCACGTTTGAAGCGTAAGCCTGTTACAGCAGGCGGATTGCTCAAATATGTACATGGCGGTGAATACCATGCTTACAACCCGGATGTGGTTGTGAGTTTGCAGCGTGCCGTTGTCAGCAACAACAACGCTGACTACCAGACGTATGCCGATCACTGCAATGACAGACCTGTGGCCGCACTGCGAGATTTATTGAATTTGAAGCCAAGCCCGCAGCCTATTTCGCTCGATGACGTCGAACCTATTGACGCTATTTTGAAGCGGTTTGACTCTGCGGGTATGTCGCTCGGTGCACTGTCACCCGAGGCACATGAAGCCTTAGCGATGGGCATGAATGCTATTGGCGCTCGCTCGAATAGCGGCGAGGGCGGTGAGGACCCAGCGCGGTTTGGGACAAATCGCGTGTCTAAAATTAAGCAAATTGCGTCGGGTCGATTTGGTGTTACACCGCATTATTTGGTTAATGCTGAAGTCCTGCAGATCAAAGTGGCGCAGGGAGCCAAGCCCGGTGAGGGAGGACAGTTGCCGGGTGGGAAGGTTAACGACCTGATTGCGCGACTCCGGTTTTCTGTGCCAGGTGTCACGCTCATTTCTCCACCACCCCATCACGATATTTATTCGATCGAGGATCTTGCACAGCTCATCTTTGATCTTAAGGAAGTGAATCCTGACGCGCTGGTGTCGGTCAAACTGGTATCTGAGCCTGGCGTGGGAACAATTGCGGCAGGTGTGGCAAAGGCCTACGCCGATCTCATTACGATTTCAGGTTACGACGGCGGAACCGCGGCGAGTCCTCTCACATCAATTCGCCACGCGGGATCCCCTTGGGAGCTCGGGCTGGCAGAAGTGCATCAGACGCTTAGGGGCAATCGTCTTCGCGGAAAGATTCGTTTGCAGGCTGACGGGGGTATGAAGACCGGTTTAGATGTCGTGAAAGCCGCGATCTTAGGGGCAGAAAGCTTCGGTTTTGGCACGGCGCCAATGATTGCTATGGGCTGTAAGTACCTCCGAATTTGCCACCTCAATAATTGTGCAACAGGGGTCGCAACGCAAAACGACAAGCTAAGAGAAGACCACTTTGTCGGCGATGTGGAGCGAGTGGTTAATTTCTTCCACTTCGTCGCGGAAGAGACACGTGAGTGGATGGCGTCGCTTGGCGTTACCAAGCTCGAAGACTTGATTGGGCGCGTAGACTTACTTGAGCATATTGATGGCACGACACAAAAGCAGAACGCGCTGAATCTTCATCCTATTACGTGGGTCGACGAAGCTGCGGTTGATCAGCCGCAATTCTGCGAGGTGGAGCGAAACCCACCGTTTGACCAAGGTGAAAAAGCCGCGGCTATCCTCGCTGAGGTTTTGCCCGCTATCGAGGCAAAACAGGGCGGCGAGTTTAGCTTTTCGGTAACGAATTGCGACCGGTCAATCGGCGCACGAATTTCTGGGGAAATTGCGAAGCGTTACGGAAACGCGGGCATGGACGCCGCGCCTATTACCTTAAGGCTTGAGGGGACTGCCGGTCAGAGTTTTGGTGTCTGGAATGCCGGCGGCTTACATATGTACTTGGCGGGCGATTGTAACGACTACGTCGGCAAGGGTATGGCCGGCGGTAAGCTTGTTGTTTACCCGCCTAAGGGCAGTCGATTTGAGAGCCGCAGTGCGAGCATCATTGGTAATACCTGTTTATATGGTGCAACCGGAGGCCGTCTGTTTGCATCGGGCTGTGCTGGAGAGCGGTTTGCGGTTCGAAATTCAGGCGCGCATGCAGTGATTGAAGGTGCAGGAGACCACTGTTGTGAGTACATGACAGGCGGTTGCGTCACGGTTCTGGGTGAGACGGGTCTGAATTTCGGTGCGGGGATGACAGGGGGTGTTGCATTCGTTTTGGATGAAACACGTGCTTTCCCCGATCGATACAATCACGAACTGGTGGAAATACACCGCATTAGCGGTGAGGCTGCTGAGGCTCACAGGCATTTCTTGCGAGACAATATCGTTGAGTTTGTTGAGGAGACCGGATCAGCCTGGGGACAGCACATCCTGGATAATTTTGCGGATTACGTAGGGAAGTTTTGGCTAGTAAAGCCAAAGGCCGCCGACTTCGATCAGTTGTTGGCGCGCTTTCGCTATACAGATTAAAGGTTGGTATATGACTGAGCGATTAGCAAATCCATTTCAGTTTCTCGATGTAGAACGGCAAGACCCCGATAAGCGATCCATGGAGTCGCGGACCGAGCAGTTCGTCGAAATTTATGATCCCTTTAATGAGCAAACGGTGGCGGAGCAGTCGCACCGGTGTTTGGAGTGCGGAAACCCTTACTGTGAATGGAAGTGCCCCGTACACAATTTAATTCCAAACTGGCTTAAGTTGCTGTCAGAAGGTCGTTTGTTTGAGGCGGCTGAGTTGAGCCACCAGACTAATACATTGCCTGAAGTATGCGGCCGGGTGTGCCCGCAGGACCGTTTATGTGAGGGCGCGTGTACGCTGCATGACGGTTTTGGCGCAGTCACTATCGGTAATGCAGAAAAATACATAACGGATACTGCGCTCGCCATGGGCTGGCGTCCCGATTTGAGCAATGTCATCCCTACGGGGAAGCGTGTAGCTATTGTGGGTGCAGGTCCTGCAGGTCTTGGCTGTGCCGACATTCTCGCTCGAAATGGTGTGACCCCCGTTGTTTTCGATCGTTACCCTGAGATAGGTGGTTTATTAACCTTCGGTATCCCCCAATTTAAGTTGGAAAAACAGGTCATGGAGCGCCGTCGAGAAGTGTTTGAGGGAATGGGTATCGAGTTCCGATTGAACACGGAGATCGGTGTTGATATTGACGCTCAAGATCTTCTCGAGGATTTCGACGCTGTCTTTTTAGGTATGGGTACCTACAAGGCCATGCAAGGTGGATTCGCCGGTGAGGATTTGCCGGGAGTACACAAGGCGCTTGATTACCTGATAGGGAACGTCAACGAAAAGATGGGGTACGCTCAACCACCTGAGAACTTTATCGATCTCAAAGGCAAGACGGTCGTTGTTCTTGGCGGTGGTGATACGGCCATGGATTGTGTTCGAACGGCAGTGCGACAGCAGGCAGAGCAGGTGTTTTGTGTCTACCGCCGAGACGAGGAAAACATGCCGGGATCTCGTCGCGAAGTCCAAAATGCGCGAGAAGAGGGTGTAAAGTTTCTTTTCAATCGCCAGCCGATTAGCGTCATTGACTACTTCGGTGAGACCGGTGGCGTGAAAGTCGTCGAGACTCGCTTAGGCGAGCCCGGACCAGACGGCCGCCGTCGTCCCGAGCATATCGAAGGGTCAGAGCAAGTGCTCGAGGCTGACGCAGTGATCATGGCGTTTGGATTCCAGCCGAGTCCCACAGATTGGATGGGAGATATGGAAATTGCGCTAAATGATTGGCAAGGCGTTATTGCTCCAGAGCACCAGGCCTTCAAGTTTCAAACATCAAATCCCAAAGTGTTTGCTGGTGGTGATATGGTACGCGGTTCCGACCTTGTGGTTACCGCCATTTGGGAAGGTAGGCAGGCCGCTGAAGGTATCTTGGATTACCTAGCGGTCTAAACATAAAAAAAGATCAGAGCGAGTTGCACGTAGAGGCGACCGCTCGGGGGATCCTGCCATTATGGCGACACTGCAAAATGATAGATTTTTGCGGGCACTTTTGCGTGAGCCCGTAGACCGTACTCCGCTTTGGATGATGCGCCAAGCGGGGCGTTATTTACCAGAATACCGAGCCACACGCGCTCAGGCGGGCAGTTTTATGGGCCTTTGTACCCAGCCCGAGCTCGCCTGCGAGGTCACTATGCAGCCGTTGCGTCGTTATGATATGGACGCAGCTATTCTGTTTTCCGACATCTTAACGATTCCTGATGCGATGGGCTTAGGGCTCTATTTCACAGAAGGTGAGGGGCCTCGTTTCGAGCGCCCGCTGTCATCCGAAGCAGATATCGCAGCCCTTGAGCCGAACAGAGCACGAGACGAACTCGGTTACGTGATGGATGCTGTTTCACTTATCCGCAAAGAGTTGAACGGGAAAGTGCCGCTCATTGGGTTCTCCGGATCTCCTTGGACCTTGGCCACTTATATGGTTGAGGGGGGGTCTTCAAAAGATTTCGCAAAGACTAAATCACTTGCGTTCAATAATCCTGCAGCGATGCATCAGTTACTCGATAAACTGGCTGATGCAGTAGCGGTGTACCTCACAACTCAGGTCGAGCAGGGTGCGCAAGCGTTGCAAATCTTTGATACCTGGGGTGGATCGTTAAGTCATGAGGCTTACCAAGAATTCTCACTGCGCTACATGCAGGCCGTGATTGAGAGGTTGCCTCGTGAGGCCGACGGACGCCGGGTCCCGATCATTGTGTTTACAAAAGGCGGTGGCCAGTGGTTAGAGCAAATCGCCGATTGTGGTGCTGATGCAGTGGGACTGGATTGGACTACGGACATCAGTAGTGCCCGTGCACGCATAGGCGATAAGGTCGCCCTCCAAGGTAATATGGATCCGGCAATGCTCAATGCGAAGCCGGAGCGAATCCGCGAAGAGGTCGCCAAGATACTTGCCGGTTATGGAAATGGTACTGGTCATATCTTCAACCTCGGCCACGGCATCACTCCCGGAATTGATCCTGAGTGTGTCGGTGCGATGGTTGATGCCGTTATCGAACTCTCACCCGCCTACCACTCGTAATCCGTCAGCTCGTGATTCATGTTGAGCGCGGGGAGATCTGAATCAGGTCTCCCCACCACTTTGGCGGGTACGCCAGCCACGGTTGTGTGCGCTGGGACGTCCTTTAATACAACGCTACCCGCGCCGACCTTGGCGCCTTCGCCGACATGAATGTTGCCCAAAATTTTTGCGCCTGCGCTGATTAAAACACCATCGCCAATTTTCGGGTGTCGGTCTCCATGTTCTTTACCGGTACCACCTAGCGTCACACTTTGAAGTATTGAAACTTTATTGCCCACGATTGCGGTTTCACCTACGACCAGACCGGTTGCGTGGTCAAGCATAATACCACTGCCGAATGTCGCCGCTGGATGAATATCAACCCCAAACTTCATCGAGGCTCGGCTTTGCATCAGTAGCGCTAGTGACTTGCGATTTTGCTGCCAAAGCCAGTGGGCGACCCGGTGAAGTTGAAGCGCATGGAAACCTTTAAAGAAAAGCAGAGGTAAGTGCAGTGATTCGCAGGCTGAGTCGCGCTCTAGAACAGCAGTAAGATCGGCTCGCATGGCACTGCGAATATCGTCATTCGTGGCGAAGGCCTCAGAAATAACATTGCACAACACGCGAGCCGGCACTGTGGCGCAGTCTACTTGTTGTCCCAACTGTGAACTCAGGGCACTTTCTAAACTCGAGTGGTTTAGGACTGATGCGCTCAAAAAATCGGACATCATGGGCTCATTGCGCACCAGCTCCTCGACTTCCCCGCATATTTGAAGCCAAACCGGATCCTGCGCATGTTCTTCTTTTGTGTTTGGCAGTACTTGAAGCGCCATTGTTCTCTCCATCAACGTATGAGCAACAGTACCTCAGTCATCATCTCTGGCTCCACCTTCTTGGGGCAGAATCGACTCGCACTGCCAGAGATTTTCATTATTTGCGTCGTACTTTCGCTCAAAGAGGGTCAGTGGGTCAGTAGCTCGTACTTCAGTTATCCGGCTGTGATACCCGATAAGATGCATGCCCATTTCAAATTCTTCAACGTAGGTCAGCCAATTGCTGCGCAGTACAACGGATCCCCCTAGGGCCCTTAGGAGGGGGAATGCTGGATGCCCGTGTATGCGTCTTTTTAGATGGGACTTTTTAGGCCAAGGGTTTGGGTACAGTAAGTAGTGCTGACTGCATCGTATCCCCGCCTTCACTAAAAGGGCCCATGTATGTTCGCAACTCGCTCGAATCAGATGATAGTTGGTGACCTCGGTAGAGACATGCTTTGCGAGTCGATCCTGAGACTTGTCGATACCGATTACGAGTGCATTGGGAAAGCGCTCGGCAAGCTTCATCGTACTCATGCCGGTGCCGCAGAACGAGTCTAAGATCAGTGGGCCACTATGCTGACGAGCGAGCTTTATAATTTTGTCCGCGGCAATCCGTGTGTGCTCGGGTATTGGCTCTTGCCAAGTGCTCAGCAGATGCTTTTTTATGGTTGTAGCGAGGTCCTCGTGTATCCCATTTTGATTCGAGTAGACGCTGGATAGTGGCTCATCTTTCATTTGATGTCGCTCCACGGTGCTGACATGATGTGATCGTTTTCTCTGGGGTTGGAACCATCATGAGACGGGATTTGCGGCCGTTTTGGATCAAGCGACTGTACCTTCGTATAAGAGCTTTGTGGATATGGTGGTTTTTGGCGCCACGCTGCGAGGCGTTAGGTCCGCATGCCACGATCATGTCTCCTTGGTTCGTTATCATATCAGGACCTAATATCCGAATTGGCCATTCATTCACCGCAATAGGTGAAATGCATCACCCCGTACAGATTGGTGTTTGGGGACGGGATTTCGGTGCGGGTCGCGTAGAGATTGGCGACGCGTGTTTGATGAGTCCGGGTGCGCGAATTTCCGCTAGTGATGAGATCGTTATCGGTGATGGCTGCATGATGGCCCATGGGAGTTACATCACTGACTCGGATTGGCACGGTATTTATGATCGGGTAAACCGGGATGAGACCGTGAAGCCAGTGCGCTTGGGCAATAATGTATGGCTAGGGGACCGTTCTACGGTACTTAAAGGGGTCACCATTGGGGACAATAGCATTGTCGCTGCGAGTTCCGTGGTAACCAAAGATGTTCCGGCCAATGTAATTGTTGCGGGCAATCCTGCGGTTATTGTTCGGGAGCTGGATGAGGGTGAGACGAGATATACGCGCAGCGATATGTTCGCGAATCCCGAGGAGACGATGGCTTATTTCCGCTCTCTTGATGCGACCTTGCTAGCGGAGAATACGACGTGGCGTTGGCTTACCAGTGCGATTTTTCCTCGTTCTAGACGAGAGCAATAGACCCGCGCTCGGCCGACGCAATCGTAAAGCCACAGACGGACTTAGCGCCGGAGCCCTTAAGTGCTAGCGCCGCCGCATTCAATGTTGAGCCCGTGGTAACAACATCATCGAGGATGAGAACCCTTTGGGCTAATACTTGTTGGTTTACTTGGAAATGCGACGCGGCAATGTGCCGCTCATGCCGATGTTTTAAATGCTGATAGGGCAGTTTGCGCCTCGGTTTCAGAATTAAAGTCGGCCTGTTAATGAAGCCATGTTTCATTAAAGCGTTGGCCAAAAGCCAAACTGGATCAAACCCTCGGGTCAGTCGCCTTTTCCAATGACTGGGAATGACGGTAACGATGTCATAATTAGGTGGGGCTATTAAAGCGTCTGTTATCAGTCCGGCGATGTAATTAGTGAGCTCGATCATGCTGCGATATTTCCAGCGTGTTATGAGCTCAGCCACAGCTCCCTGATAGTAAAACGCGGAAGAAAGGCTCTCTAATACGCGCTTATTTGCGTAGGGACTTCGGATGCCTAGACTCCGTTCTTTGTTATTCATCATTGCGCATAACGGCGTGCCAATGTCGGATACCGTTCTTATTGATAGGCAGTTTGTCCCCGGCGTGCGGAGAGCTAAAATGGCTGCCTGACAGGGGTCGCAGAGTTTGTCAGCTGTGCGATGATTCTTGTCACACAGAGCGCATTTTGGTTGCAGGGCCGTTGTTAATATTCGATGGGCGTAAGACCCTATTTTTTGAGTTTTCACGTCGGTCGGGACCGTAAAGGCGGCGGAACTCAGGATGGTCGGTAATTCATCTTGCCGCTTCGTCACCTTTGGTCGCAGATGATGAGCTTTAGCCTGTTAAGCTTCATCTTGTGCGCTTGATATGAAAACGCGAAAGTAACACAGCAGGTTGAGGTGAACGGATGAAAGACCCAGATACGAAAGCGTCAGAGATTGACACCCCTGTTCTGACGCCAGAAGATCAGGCGCGAGTCGATCGCTTTGTCAGTACGGGTGTGAACGCCACTGATAAAAAGCCGTTTCGCCCAATATTGTTGGTGATTCTGTTGGTGTCGGTGGTAACCGGGTTTTCTCTGCTCAGTCAGTTGCTCGCAAAAACGGCGGGGGTCTACTAGCGATACGGAGCGCGCTTAACGGTGAACACGCTAATCACTCGCCGTTAAGCCCTGCGTTTGTTGTTCCCCGGTGCTTCAGGCCTTTTAGTCGATAGCCAAAGCGGCCCTGTTTAATCTGCGTTCTTCGAGAATCACGATAATGAGAAGCGCTAATATGATCAGCAGATTGGCAGCATAACTCCCAATAACAATAAGTCTGTCATCAGGAAGAGTACGCCACTGACGAATGACACCGCTGAAGATAAAATAGGTCTGAACCCATGCAATCACGGTAAATACGCGCTCAATTTGCCAGTTGAAATTAAGGGCTACTGTGCCGACAACTAGCATCGCAAATCCGATAAGGAAGCGGATTTGGTGAATCTGATAGTCAGCCGATTCACCGGTGACCGCAGCCGCCATGTAGGGCTTGAGAATGCCGGAGAACCATCCCATTAAATAAAGCGTCGTTAATAGCAGCAGCAGAAACCAGGATGTCCTAAATAACTTCGATTTTTGCTGTAGCGTCTGTCTCACGCCGTTCAGACCAAACAGTGGCATGTCCTTAAGGAGTACGTCGAGCTCTTCTCGCGATGGTGCTAAATCCGCCTCACTGTTTTTGCGTTTCATCGCGTCGGATTCGTTAGGCATTATGCGTCCTCCGACTCAAATTGTTTGAAGCAGATGTAAGTCAGCGAGACCATGAAAAGGGGACGCATAACGACAGCGGCTTTTGCGAGGGGGTGCTCGGGAAGAAATAAGACTGAGTCGAGCACCATGTAGTCTTCAATGAACATCACCCAGGCGAGTGCGCTCATGATGGCCATGGGCATCGCAAGCGGCGCCTTGCTCGCAAGGAGCCAACTGTAGGTGGCAAGACCCGCTACCACGATCCAAATGCGGATTGCGGTTAAATCATAAAGCAGCGCCACGGATGAGGCGGAAGAAGGGTCAAGCTGCCCGGTTGATACGACAAGGGTGTACAAGCCTATCAATATCGCAGCGTACGAGAAGCTGATTGTTTGGGCGAGTGAGTATGAAAAATTGGGCAATTGATGTTCTCATGCTTCGTTATTGGTCAGTCTTATTTACAAGACTTCTTTTAATTGCGTACGTCACTCACGTAACCGTGCTACATCGACGGAAATATGTCAATCCTGACAAAATCGTCAAAAATTTGGCGAATTTACTGAGGCTGTCCGCCGGCCGATCCACGACGTTTTAGTCGCACATCGCCCCCTTGCTCGGGGTTCTTTCGCCAAGGGGCGCCGTGACATTGCTCACGATTAGGGCAGGCGTCCGTGCATCCTCTACAAGGGAGCGGCGTGGGTCGCTGAATTTGTTCCGCCATACTGTTCGCCGTGTCGCTATTGAAGACGCGTGAGTGTAGCGCGATGGCGCGGGGTGGAGAAACGATGTTGTATTTTTGACTCAGTCGGGTGTGGCCCCTTTTGTCCATGGTGCTGAAAAGTAGCTCAATGAATAATGTAATGAATAGCGCAATAAATAGTGGGACTCGACATCCTTACGAGGGCGTTAGCGAGTTGGTGGCCGCGATCTTTGCTTTGATGAACTCGGTGTGCGGGACGTACAGCAGCTCAGAAACCTTCCTGATGGCCGCCTCTTCGTATTTATCGATGATTCCATCCGCGTACGCGATTTGCCAGAGCTGTTTAACGAGGGAGCATCGATCTTCAATATTCATCTCGCTGCAGGCCAGTCGCGTGAATTCATAAAGGCCTGCGGAGTTCGCTTTGTCAGACCTAGCTGCAGCTAAAAGCGCTTCAGCCTCTTGCTCACTCTCTTGTGTATGACTGACTAAACCTGCCAACACGGTGCGAGTCTCGTCTTCGGTCTCAGAGAAGTCGCTTTGAGCCACCTCTAACATAAGCACCGCAATCGCGCGATTTAAGTCGACGCCGTCACCTTTCTTAGGGTGTAACCCCTCCGTGTCTGTTAGGCGCGTGAGCCATTTAAATGCCACGAGTAGTCCCTCAGTTGTCGATTGCTTAAAAGTCTGTGACCTGTCCTACGACCTCCGCTATTCTATCAGGCGAAAGCTTTCATCGTTATCAAAGACCGAATGCTCTAATGAAGTTTATTCAGCGGCTCACTACCAATTTAGTATTCTTACTTCCAGTCGTTGCGCTGGTGGTAGGCCTCATCTCGGTCAGTATTGCGAATGACAAAGCGCAAGCGCGCTACAAGGAGCGATTCCAGTTGCGCTTTGAATCTGATGCGGCGCTCCGACTTCTCATTCGCAACTCGGCTGTCGAAGTGGCACAGCGGGATTTTGAAGAGCTGGTCTCCGTCATGAGTGCTCGATCTTATGCCGGAGCCAACATTTTTGAAGACAGCGTTACGAGATTCTTAGTCGACTCCTTTGGTGGCCAGCTCTCCGCTCGGGCTATGCATATCATTATCGGGTCAGTCTCCTCAGGAGGCGAAGTATTTGTTGAATACGCTTTTCCAGGCAAAGAGCTTGTTGGCAGAGACATATCACAGCACCCGATGCTTGCGGATTTTAACTTGGGTTTGACGCCACCGTTCACTGACCAAATTAATTATCGCGCGTCACTCAGTAACGATCTGTCGTACACCAGTGATGGTGCGCTGGCCATTCGTCGGATGCTAATTAACATCCCCAACACGGATGATCCGTTGATCTTCATTTTAAAAGCTAATTCGACAGAGGTTCAGAGAGCGACCGATGGTGTGTTGAGAGACCTGGGCCCGATTCCAAGCTTGATTTACACCGGCATTGACCCGCTATCGGGTAAGTGTATGTCGGTTTACTTAGCCGGGGAGGGCGAAAAACCCTGCGAGCTTGGTGGCCAGGATTTCCCCGGGGCAATTGTGTCTGAAAAGTTTGGTGTTTTGGCGTACGTAAGTCCGTCAGAGGCCTACATTGAGGAGTTTGAGGGGGGGCGACCCCGGGTCGCCTACTTGGAGCTTCTGGTGGTGTTGTCTGCCACCGCCCTCGCTTGGTTATTCGCAGTCCTTATTCGGCGCCGCTTGGGTGAGGCGGAGCGTCAGATGCTTAGCTATCAGGGAACGATAAGTAACAAGGATCAATTAACGGCTTCGTTGCATGCGATGGTGGTAGACAATCTTGAGCAGGTAAGTTCATTAGCTCAGCGGGTTAAAGGTGCTGACGGTATCGACAATGAAGAGCGTCGCTATCTCAATATTGCCTTATCAGAAATCGGACAGCTCCGCTTGAGTTTGGATGCCCAGATCATATTGGACAAGCTGGCCCGGGATGATGAAAAAAAGCCAATCAATGCCGGCGTTATGGATACGCGAGCCCTTTGTCGCAAGGTCCGTGGTGAGCTTGAGCGAATGGCTGAAGATGAGGGGTTGGAGTGTCGACTGCTCGCCGATGATGAGTTGCCTCCGTCCTTGGCCGGTTCTCAATATTGGATCGAATCGGCAATTATCGCTCTGATCAATGCATGCCAGTCATTTACCGACGAGGGGTTTATCGAGGTGTCCATCTGGGCTGAGGCGTCGATGCAGGGTGAGCCCGAGTTGTACGTTCGCGCTCGTGACACGGGACTTACTTGGTCCACTGACGATGACGCGGAGCATGGGGCTGTTCGCATTTTGCGGGAAATACTTTCTGGTTTAGGTGCCGAACTGAAGAGCCAGCCTCTTAAGGCGGGTGGAGGGCAGGAGCACATCATTTATTTCCCTGGACGGCGTCATTTTGAGAAATAAATTGCAAATTGCAATTTAAATTGCAAAAAAGTAGAGACTTAGTGCGGTCTTCTTGCTAAATTAGACTTGACCGATTACTGGGATCTCATCATGCGGAATACTGAAAATCGACAGTTGGCTGCCATGGCTGCCCGTCGCAGCGCCAGTCGCAACTCAAGCGAGAAGCCTCTCAAGCAAAGACGTCTTTCTGCTGATGCATCAATGTTACAGCCAAGTCTTGCAGCAAATGACCCGCTCTTTTGCACTGGAGGGCAGCGTGATTTCACTTAATTCAGAGCAGCATCGTGGGCAATGGGCGAGCCCATTATCGGGGCGTGCGCAAGCTGTCTTTGCTGCAAGCCCGGCAAAACCTAAGCCGGGAGCAGTTGAAGACCCGGTAAGTCTCGAGTGCTGGTACCGGGAGCGAGGATTGCTGATCGAGATAAGCGACGCAGATTATGCAGAGCCAAAGTTAGCCGTTATTGGTTAACCGCAATAATAGGCGCAGTAAACCGGTGCCCCTCTCCGTAGTGCGTGGTAATAGGGTCAACTGCACTAACGTTGGCAACAATTTTTTGTCGTAAGCGTTTAATCACGGCATCCAAGGCGCGATTAGCCGAAGAGTCAAACCGGCCATACAGCGCTCGAGTTAGCGCCTCTCGGTTAGTGGGTTCACTTGATGAGTCCGCCAGTGCGCAGCAAACTTTCACCTCATTGCGCGTTAGCGCGACGACTTGGCCGCTTGGTGCCACTAGTTCGCGTTGCAAGGCCTTTACTTGCCAAGGTACGTTTGTGCCACTCGTTTTTGAGGGGAAGCTGACGACAGATGCGCGTTTTGTCACGGGTGTCTGGGCAGGGGTCGCCATAGACGACATTGCAGCCACAATTTCAGCGGTGCCGTCGGGGTCCCTTAGGATTAGCGATACGCCAGCCTGATAGAGACTAAGGCGGTTCTCGGCATTGTCTAACTTCCCGAAAAGCACCACATTTTTTGCGCGGTTCTCAGCAAGGTACTTCGCAACCACTTGGCCTGGTTGATCCGCCAGGTGCTGGTCTATCAGACATATCGAGAATCGCTCGGGTGACGACCATGCAGAGTAGCAATCGCGTGCAAGCGCAGCCCGAACAGTCTTGTAACCCAAAATATGAAGTGAATCAGTAAGCTGCTTTGCCAGAAAATTGTCTGACACAACTAACAACGCACTTGGTTTATTGGATGACTGGTTCATGATGTGTACCGAATACCGTACTCGCTCGCTGAGCACTTAGATTAACGTCTCAAACGTCACAAAGGTAGCTGCTATGACTCCTTTGT
This sequence comes from Candidatus Paraluminiphilus aquimaris, assembly GCF_026230195.1. Classification (NCBI taxonomy): domain Bacteria; kingdom Pseudomonadati; phylum Pseudomonadota; class Gammaproteobacteria; order Cellvibrionales; family Halieaceae; genus Candidatus Paraluminiphilus; species Candidatus Paraluminiphilus aquimaris. The sequence goes on from NZ_CP036501.1 coordinate 811,226, forward strand.
CGCATTTCTACGGACGACCCTTGGGTTGCTGTCACCGACCTAGCGTTAAGTCCGCCTTATTCAAGCGGTCGTCATTAACGCCCGAGCTTATCGAGAAGGCTGTAAAACAGCATTCCAGCTACGAGGCTCGGGCGCCGAAGCAGAGGTCCGCCTGGAAACTTAAGTGTCTTCAAGCTTGCCATCAGGTCAAAGTCTGCACAGCTGTTTGAAATCGCCATCGCGATAAGTTTGCCGGCCAAGGTTGCCGTAGGTACGCCGTGCCCAGAGAACCCCTGTGCGTAGTAAATCACTCCGTTTTTAACGCCCATATCAGGCATCCGATTACGTGTAATCGCAAGTGTCCCACCCCAACCAAACTCGAGACGTGTATCGGCAAGCTCCGGATAAACACCCAAAAGTTGGGGGCGCACGAAGTCGGTAATTGAGTCGGGGAATTTGTCGCTGTAAGTCTCACCGCCACCGAAAATAAGTCTGCGGTCCTCACTAAGTTTCCAATAATTGATGACAAATAGACTGTCTGAGAGGGAGGCATCCAAGGGGTTGACCTGTCTGGCCATCGCTTCGCTGAGTGGCTCGGTCGCAACAATAAAATTATTGATGGGCATGATGTTGCTGGCAATTGGCGAATAGAGTTGGTCCAGATAACCATTACACGCGATCACAACTCGCTCTGCGTTGACTGAGCCCGTTGCGGTGGAGATTTCAACACCTCGCTCATTCACCTTCAGCCTAGTCGCCTTGCTGTGCTCATAGATAACGCTGCCGGCCTTCATCGCGGCCCGCGCAAGCCCCAAGCAGTATTTGAGCGGGTGCAAGTGCCTTGCCCCGTTATCCAGTACCCCGTAGTGAAATCCGCGCGCGGAGCCTAAGGAGTGCAGTTCGTTCTTATCGACCCCTGTGAGCTGGTCATAATCGTAGGCAGTTTCGAGATGCGCTATCTCCTCTTTTAGATCACGAACATGTGCGGCCTTCGCCGCAAAGTGAATGTTTCCTCGCCCGAACTCACACTCGATATTGTTTGCCTCTATGAGCGACTCGACGAGTTCGACAGCCTCTAAACCCAGTCGCCACAGGTCTTTAGCTGTGGATTTTCCGTACCACTTCTCCAATGCGAATTGATCGGCACGCTGCCCCGTGCCGACGTGTCCCCCGTTACGGCCCGAAGCGCCCCAGCCCACTCTTGCAGCCTCTAAAACGACAACGCGTTTTCCGGCCTTGGCAAGATGAAGAGCGGCTGAAAGACCCGTGTAGCCGGCGCCGATCACGCACACATCGGCCTGCACAGCACCCTTGAGAGAGCCTTGCTCAGGCAGCAGGGCTGTCGATGCGCAATACCAACTGTTTGGATATTCGGATTTTATTAACGTCATGGGTGTAAGTATGAGGCTTGCGAGCAGTCTGGCGCCACACCATACTGGGGGTACCTAAGCAGAACGAAGGTTTTATGAGTGAGTCGAAGGAGCTACCTGAGCACAGCTCAACTATTGTTTACACGCCTGCGGCAGATGCGGTCTCAAGCCAGCTCAATCAGAATGATGACGAGATTCGTAAGTGGCTCGAAGAAAACAATATCTCAGAGGTAGAGTGCCTCGTTCCTGATATGACAGGGAACGCGAGAGGGAAGTTTATTCCAGCACACCAATTTCTCTCGCGTTCGGATCTGAAGCTGCCTGAGTCAATCATGGTGCAAACGGTCACAGGCGAATATACGGACGAGCATTGGGACTTTGTCGAACCCACCGATACCGATATGTTGTTGGTGGCTGACCCAAAAACGCTTAGAAAAGTTCCGTGGGCAAGAGAGCCCACGGCACAGGTTATTGCCGACTGTTACAGAGCTTCTGGAGAGCCTCATCCTTTATCCTCACGAAACGTGCTCAAGCATGTTTTGGCACTCTACGAAGCAGCGGGATTGCGCGCGCAGGTTGCGCCCGAAGTCGAATTTTTTCTCGTGCAAAAAAATACAGACCCAGACTATGAGCTCATGCCGCCAAAAGGCCGTTCAGGGCGCCGAGAAGTGGCGCGCATGTCCTTTAGTATCGATGCCGTGGCTGAGTTTGAGGATTTTGTAGAGGACATGTATGACTTCGCTGACGAACAGGCCCTCAGTGTCGATACCCTCATCCACGAGAACGGCGCGGCGCAATTGGAGATCAACTTCAATCATGGCGACCCACTGGACATGGCTGATCAAGTCTTTGTCTTCAAGCGTACGGTCCGAGAAACCGCGCAGCGCCACGGTATGTATGCCACATTTATGGCAAAGCCTATGCAAAAAGAGCCTGGCTCAGCGCTTCATATTCATCAAAGCATTTTATCGGTAGAGACCGGGGAAAATATCTTTAATGGTGAGGATGGCGAGCCAACAGCTGAGCTTATGAACTACATCGCTGGGCTTCAGCGTTACACGCCGGATCTCATCAGTTTCTATGCGCCAAATGTGAATTCATATCGGCGCCTCGCGCCCGATATCTCGGCGCCGATCAATTTAAGTTGGGGATACGATAATCGCACAACGGCATTCAGAGTGCCGGATAGTTCGCCCGATAACCGGCGGGTGGAGAATCGTTTTCCCGGTGCGGATGCCAACCCCTATCTGGCTATTGCAGCATCATTGGCCAGTGGACTACTGGGTCTGAAGGGCAAGCTGCAGCCTACCGCACCTCACCAAGGCACGGCTAACGATGACAATGTTGAAGTGGCAAGGTCCCTAGAAGAGGCGGTACGCCGCCTCAACGGTAACGCAGAATTAGCGCAAGTGATGGACGACTTATTCCTGCGCGCCTACGCGGCAGTCAAGCTTGATGAATTTGAAGAGTTCAATCGCGTCATCAGCTCTTGGGAACGAGAGCATTTGCTGCTGCAAGTTTGAATTCAGGACACTGCACTAAACTATGACCTCCTCCGCTGAAACGAGCAGCCTAACCCCATACCAGTTCCTGAAATACGGTGTTTATGTGGCGCTGCTTGCCAACGTATTTTTATTTTTGGTTGAGGAGATTGATTCGGCGGGTGCGATGAATGCCTCAGTCATTGGTGTTGCGAGTTTCTTTCAGATTTTTTCAACGACCATTGATACGGCAGCCTGGTTGGCCTTACTGATCTTTTTCGAGTTAGAAACTTACGTGTTGTCAGATAACACGCTGCGTGGCCGCACGGGTCGGCTTATCCACATCGTTCGCGCTTTGTGTTTGGTGACTATCTCGATAGCTTGCTGGGGTTATTTTGCTGAGTTTGCAGGACTTTTGGGCGTCAGCTCAGTCAACGCCTCAACCTGCGGTGCGATTGATAGTAGCTGGTCCGTGCTTATAAATTTAGATAGGTTTGAGTCACTGACGATCGACCCCTGTCTCACTGGCGATTGGGTGGCGTTAACTAACTATGAAAGGGTGATTGCGTCACCCGAGTCTTATCAACGGGCGGTTGTTCTGGCCGCCGTAGACTTTATTAATTCAGCAGCCTGGATTCTCGTCGTTGTAGTGTTGGAGTTGGAGGTGCGCTCACTGTTGGCGTCCTCTGACCGCACATTTCTTGGTCAAGCCGTTATAAGGCCCACCAAGGCATTCCTTTACTTAGTTTTATTCATGGCCGCGGTTTACTGGGGGTTTGAGGACGATTTTCTCGACTTTTGGGACGCTGTTTTGTGGTTGTTTGCCTTTTTTGTGATCGAGCGAAATGTGGCTTCTTGGCGACAAGAAACCGCGGCAGATGAGATAACTTCAGTCACTAAAAACTGAAATCTTCATCGCCTAATTCTTCCCGTAGGCGTCTTGCCTCAAGCATATCCTCAGCCCTACGCCGCCTCGCCAAAAGGTCCGCGGGTGACGTCTTCGCTTTGTTCGGTATTTGAAGAAAATCAAAGTCGAGCTCGTCGGAATCATCGAGCATGACCAGCTCAATATCGTCCGAGCTCGATGGATCACGGTTGTCAGCAATATCAAACTGCATAGTCACCTCCAGAGAAGCCAAAGGTACAACGGTTCGAACATCTGTTAGCTGGACTTTCTACTGAGTTCGAGCGATTGGCAAGTGTTTTTGCGCATTTTTTGTAGCCGATTTAAGGGTGTTAGCGAACCACTCCCGCCACCGCATCCCTGCAGTGGTTCAACGTCCTTGTTGAGGGGCGGGAGCTCACTAAAGTTTGCAATACACGTGCCAAAAATAGGCCTCGATTACGGCGCCCGTGCTGCAGTGCCTTATGGGGGTTGTTGGTATGATTTGGATGTGAGGTTCGATACAGCGCCAAAGCGGATTATCGTGGCATGGACGCGTCCGGAGGCTGTCAGAGAGCGTCCAATAACGACTTGATGTGTCCGGCTATGATCTCGGGGTCGTCAGCGTCTACATCGACCGTGATGTTTGCGTATCGCTCATACAGAGGCACTCGCTCGTTATAAACGTCTTCCAACGTGTGATTACCGGGAGAGGCAATTCCTCGGTCTGGTGCCAGAGAGATTCTGTAATCAACGGTCGATAATTGCGCCCTGAGATAAACCACGATCGACGCCTTCGCGAGGCGCTGCATAATCGCTTCGCTGTAAACCACCGAGCCCCCGGTGGAGACGATGGCTGGATAAATGGTCATATCCAGCAAGACTTGCTCTTCGATATCACGCAGCGCTTCGTGGCCTTTTGCGGCGATGATCTCAGCGAGTGTCGCACGCTCCTGCTCCTGAATGAGTAGGTCGGTGTCGACAAATGCCAGTCCAAGTCGTTTCGCAAGTAAAACGCCGACCGTGCTTTTGCCGCTGCCTGGCATTCCTATCAAACTGATTACGCTTGTGGAGTGACTCGCCATGGTAATGTCCTTCATACTCTACTTTTCTTTTTCATCATCTCGGCATCATGCCAGTCATCAGTCACAAAGAGCCGAGGTCCATACGCTGGGAGGCGTAAATGTCGCTTGAAACACCCCTGACACAATTGCACGTTCGACTTGGTGCGAAATTAGTTGAGTTCGCGGGCTATACGATGCCCATCAGTTATCCGAACGGCATTATTGCAGAACATCAACATACGCGCTCTAAAGCGGGTCTTTTTGATGTCTCGCACATGGGGCAGGTCCTAGTAAGTGGGTCTAATGTGGCTAAATTGCTTGAGTCAGTTATGCCTGCTGACCTCGTGGCGCTCGCGCCAAATCGAAGCACCTACGCATTGCTTACAAATGACATGGGGGGCGTACGGGATGATCTCATTGCCACGAAGTTAGAAGATGGTCGATTCTTCTTGGTGCTGAATGCTTCCAATAAGCACGCTGATCTTGCCTACCTGAGGCAGGCGCTTCCTGAATTAACCTTCGAGCTATTGGACGATCGAGCGCTCTTGGCACTGCAGGGGCCTGAAGCAAGAGCGGTACTGTCTCGGCTGGGTAAGAATACTGAAAGTCTTGGGTTCATGAGCGCACGCGAGTGCAGCGTCAACGATATTCCTTGCTTTGTCACTTGCTCGGGGTACACGGGCGAAGACGGTTTCGAGCTTTCAGTCAATGCGAGTCAAGCTGAGCACCTAGCCGAGCTGTTATTGGCGGAGACTGGGGTTGCACCCATTGGGCTTGGTGCACGCGACTCGCTCAGACTGGAGGTTGGGCTGTGCTTGCATGGGCATGAGCTGTCACCGGAGATAACGCCCCTAGAGGCCCGGCTCAAATGGGCAATTGCGCCCTCTAGAAGGGCGGGAGGGGATCGCGAGGGTGGCTACCCAGGTGCGGCTATTCTCAACGAGCAAATGAGTAATGGCGTTAACCGCGTGCGCATTGGCTTGAGAGTGCTCGGGCGGCGTCCGGTACGAGCCGGGCAGCCGTTGCTCAATGCGGACGGTCTCGAGGTGGGCAGTATTTGCTCTGATGCGTTTGGCGCGAGTGTTGGGGGTCCAATTGCGATGGGCTTTGTGCGCCCAGACTTTTCGCAAGTAGGTGCGATCCTCAAAGCCGATGTGCGTGGGAAGTTCATTGATTTGGAAGTTGTCGCGCTGCCTATGTTACCCCAACGCTATTACCGGACTGACTAAAGAGCACGCTTTCAACATTTGGCGTCCTTCTAGGTCTCGATCTTAGAAGGCCTTATCCAGCACATTTTTCAGAACTTATTCAGCGGAGGGTCTAATGTGCCCAATGTCGATCCGCTCTGAACTGCGTTGATAAGTACTCCATTTGGTCCGCGAGGACACGTTCCTTAGCAAGAAAGTGCCACTCATAGGCGTTGGGCCGGAAAGGCACAGCAAGAAGTGGCATTTTTGCTTCTTCTGGGGTTCGACAGTCTTTTAGCCAATTGCACCGTTTGCACGCGGCAACCACGTTTTCCCAGTTATTCCGCCCTCCTCGCGAAGTGGGCACTACGTGGTCGCGAGTCAGCTCGTGCCTTGCAAACTGATGACCACAATAGAGGCACCGGTGGTCGTCCCGTCGAAACAAAGTGCGGTTACTGAGCGGCGGCGTAAACTCGTCGAACACCCGACCGTTTAGCGCAATGATGGGCTGTAGCGTGAGGGCTGATCGCTGCCCTGTGAGTCGTTGTATGCCGCCAAACACGGTGGGAAGGGGGTCGCCAATGCCGTAGACGACGTCATTTCGGGCATACGCAGATATAGCCTCCTGCAGGCTCAACCAGCCCCGAGGTTGCCCTGCTACATCCAGTTTTAGGATCGCTTGCATGGCCTTCGCTCTCACGTTTTGACAACGCTACTGTCTTTGCCGGGAGAATACAATGTCGAGCCGAAATGAGTCGGTGGGCACACCTTACGTGCTTGAATTTCCATTCTCTCAATTAAAGGGTGACTAAAATAAATTTTTGCAATTGAAGACAGGCACGAATAATGTTGTACTCGATCAGGCGTGATAATTCATAACAACACGTTTGTGATTAAGACATTCTAATTATTATAAGGAGCAGTAATGAAGCGGATTACTCCGATTGGCATGGGTGGTAAGGCACTGCCATTTGCATTGAGTCTGTTGACGGCAAACCTGTTGGTTGCCAACACGGTGCTTGCGCAGGACGACAACAAAAATCTAGAAGAAGTCGTCATTACAGGTTCATACATCAAAGGCACAGGTACAGACGAGGCAACACCCGTTGACGTACTCAACAGCGACTACATTCAAAAGCAGGGTGCTTTGACAATCGGTGAGCTCACACAAAAGCTTGCAGTGAGCTCGGGTACTGAAAACAATCCTGACAGTTTTACGGCGGGTTCAACGCAGGGAACGTCGAACGTAAACCTCAGAGGCTTAGGTCTCACGTCGACCCTAGTTCTCGTTAACGGCAAGCGTCAGACTATTGCAGCGGCTGTGGCAAACGATGGTTCGGTCTTCGTCGATACGGCGACCATTCCTATGGCGGCGCTTGAGCGCGTAGAAATCCTCAAAGAGGGTGCGACGGCGACTTATGGATCTGACGCTGTTGCAGGCGTTGTGAACTTTATCTTGCGCGACGACTTTGAAGGCTTAGAGGTGTCCCTCGGTCATCAAACGACTGCGACCAGCAGCCAAGATACAAACGACGTCAGTATCTTAGCGGGTACCAACTTGAGCGATAAAACCAATTTGATGGTTGCTGCCAGTTTCTTGCAGCAGGACCCCATGAGCTCTGCTGAGCGGCCTTATACGACGATCAACGCTGTGAGCACATTGGGTCGTAGCTTCTTGAACTTGGGTGGTCTGGCTCCCGGTTTGCCGCCTGTTATTGATGGTGGCACGGGTGCCTATGCAGGTACCTATGGTCCTGGTGAGACAATTCCCGATGCGAATTGTGAGGCCAACGGCGGTATTCTCTCAGGTGGTTTTGTTCCTTCATTGGGTGGCCAAAAATGTGGATTCTTGTACGGTCCAAGGTTTAACTTGGTCAACGAGGAAGAGCGAACAAACGTTTTTGCCGTTCTGACACATGAGATGGATAACGGTATCTCGGTCAAAGGGGAAATCGGCTTTGCGAAGAACGAAGTACTCGATAACCCTCAGTCACCCTCGTACCCTAATCTGTCATTCCCGACTATTTTGCCGGGTCAGGCAGGAAGCCCTTTCAACGGGTTTGTACGCTGGTACGGTCGTCCGCTCGGTTCAGAGGCACCATCGCCTTTAGCGCCACGTAACTCCGAGACGCTTAGAGCATCGCTCGATCTATCGGGTACGCTTGATGACGGTGCTTGGGACTGGAAGGCCTCGTTAACGTATTCGGAAAACGAGCGTGACGGCACACAGCCTGACACCATCAAGTCGCGTCTTGATGCGGCACTTGTGGGTGCCGGTGGCGAGAGCGGTACCGAAACATTCAACATTTTCGACCCGAGTCAGAACTCAGCGAGCCTGATCGATTACATCAGTGCGGAGACCTATACAAAGACCACAACAGATCTCACCGTGGCGGATTTGGTGGTTTCGGGGCCATGGTTTGAGTTAGACGGCTTTGGCACCGTCAATTTGGCTTACGGCGCTCAGTTCCGTAACGAGAGTTTCTCCATTGCTAGAAATGATATTTCCACTCAGCGGCCTGATCCCATAACAGGTGTGTTGCAGGATGTGGATTTGATCTTCTTGGGTGGTGGAACAGAGCCTTCTGCATCGCGTGATTCATTTGCGGCGTTTGCGGAAGTCTCAATGCCGCTTAACGACTCCGTTGAGTTGAATGTGGCGGCTCGCTATGAGTCCTTGGAAACTGAAAGCAGTCTTGACCCTAAGGTCGCGCTTCGCTGGCAGGTATCAGACGACGTGGTCGTACGGGGTTCAATGTCGACCGCTTTCCGTGAAGCATCTCTGATCCAGCAATTTAACCGCGGAACTTCACTCCAGGGCTTGGTTGATCCATTGGCTGGCAGTGGAGCGCTGTTCATTCGCGTATTGACTGAAGGTAACCGCGATCTCAAACCTGAGACGTCTACTAACACCAACCTTGGTGTGGTTTGGACGCCAAGCGATAACTTCAACATGCGAGTTGATTGGTGGCAGTTTGATTACGAGGACGTGATCACGATCGAGAACGCTCAGGGTAAGTTGAATACAGATCCTAATGGTCCGGATATTCGTCGCAATGACTCAGGTCAGCTGCAAGGTGTTTCTACCAACTTCATTAACGCAGCGTCAGTTGAAACGGACGGCTTTGATGTCTCAGCTGATTGGAATCTGCCTGCGGGTGATGCCGGAGACTTCGGTGTTCAGTTGGCATACAGCCGCTTCAATAGCTATGAGATTCCAGATGGCAACGGTGGTTCGCGTGATGTAGTCGGCTCGTTCAATCACGATAACTTTGTCCGCTCAATGCCTGAGGCGAAGTGGAATTTGACGGCTGATTGGGAACGTGGCAACCACAGTGCTGCCGTGGTCCTTTATCACGTCGACTCATACACCACGAGCCGAGCCGTACCTGCCTCAGCGGTGGGCTTTGATAGCAACATTGACTCTTGGCGCACAATTGACGCGCGTTATAACTTCAACTTTAACGTTGGAGACACCCAAGCTGTCTTAACCTTGGGTGGTAAGAACCTTACCGATGAGGAAGCACCTCGTGTGTATGACGCGGCCAACTTCAGCTACGATCCTAAGCAACATGATCCACGTGGCCGTATCTACTACGCTCGTGTGAAGTTCGCGCTCTAAGTAAAACGCGTATGATTAAAGCCGCCTACGGGCGGCTTTTTTTTGTCTTAAGGAATGACGATGCCGGCAAATTTTGGTTCAGATAATGGAGCGGGAGCGCACCCCCTTATTCTTGACGCGCTTTTGCACGCCTCACAAGGAAGCGTTGCTGCATATGGAAATGATGACCTAACGACCGACGTTGAACGTCAATTGGCCGAGCTATTTGACTGCGACATCACAGTGCTCCTCTTGGGCACGGGGACGGCGGCAAACTGCGTGGGACTTGCGACACTCTGTTCCGCTTTTGGTGGTATTTACGCCCACCAAGAGGCGCACATTGTTAACGATGAGTCGACAGCACCGGAGTTTTATACAAGTGGCGCTCGACAGATCACCGTAGGGGGCTTGGCCGCCAAGCCCGACCTAACTGAACTTACTCGCACTATCGAGGTGTCCGGGGCCAGAGGTGTTCACTCGGTAAAACCGTCTGTGCTGGCACTCTCTAACCTCACTGAACTGGGTGCCCGGCTCTCGGCTACTGAAATTGCAGCCTATGCGGAGCTCGCGAAGTCCAAAGGAATGAAATTATTTGTCGACGGGGCCCGGTTTGCCAATGCTGTTGCAGCCGGGAGCGAAAGCCCAGCTGATTTAACCTGGCGGTCGGGTGTTGATGCGCTGAGCTTTGGCGCAACCAAAAACGGTGCACTGGCGGCCGAAGCATTAGTCTTCTTCAATCCCAAGGATGCAGAGCTTGCGCCGTACCACAGAAAGCGAGGTGGGCATTTATGGTCAAAACAACGTTTCCTTGCTGCCCAGTTTGATGCTTATCTGAACGACCACTTATGGCTTAAGTTGGCCACACACGCCAATGAGAAAATGCGTTATCTCCGTAGCGAGCTTGAGGCTGTGACGGGTGTTACCGTTTTGTCAGGTGGTGATGGCAACGAGCTTTTTGTATCGATGGACGACGCACTTGCTGAGGCACTACACGCAAAAGGACATACCTTTTACGCTTGGCCATCGTTACCAAAGGCCTTTCGCTTAGTGACCTCATTTATCACAGAGCAGGAAGAGATCGATGAATTCGTTGTAGATATTCAGACCTATTCAAAGGCCTAAGCGTTCGCTCGTCACCACAGGAGCGGGGCCATGAGCCATGGCAGATCGGAGGGGGTGTTATTGAGCTACCCAGGATGCCGAGGTGAGCTCGTTCTCATTATCTAGAATCCGGGCATGAAACCGGCTACCCGCGATGACGGGGCCCACACCTGAGGGGGTGCCGGTCATTATGATGTCGCCATCTTCCAAGGTGACAAAGTGGTTAAGCGCTTGGAGAATAACGTCGGGCGGATAAAGCATTTGTCGTGGCCCACCTCTTTGTCTTAGCTCCCCGTCGATGAAAAGCTCGAGCGTCAGATTCGCTAGGTCATCAGGGGCGTCAACGAATTCACTGAACATCGCTGCGCCGTCGAAAGCTTTGGCCCGCTCCCAAGGTAGACCGGCATCTTTCAGCTTTCCCTGCAGCTGCCGCTTAGTGAGATCAAGACCGAACCCCACGCCCGACACCCTACCTCGGTCAATAAGAAGACAGATTTCACCTTCAAAATGGATTGGCTCATCGCGAGTCGCTATAAGGTCCTTGGAGATGGATGTTGCGGGCTTCATGAAGACCGTCATTTCCTCCGACGGCACGCTGTTCATTTCCTCAATGTGGGCCGAGTAGTTCTTTCCAATGCAAATAATTTTATTGGGCCGAATAGGGCTCCCATTGAATGAAACTGTTGTCATGACAAACTCATTAATGCGCCTTTAATAGGTTGTCATTGTTTCATGTCGTCCCGTGACTGTCAGGCGCCTACGGTTCCTTTAAAAGCCAAAGGGTAAATTCGAATTAATAACAACGAACATTCGTCTAATTGAGTAATATATTTCCCAATCGGATCTCGCCAAGCGCAGGTTCTCGAAGTAGTCTTGAGCGACTCTAACAATAAACGGCGGTATTAAAATGCGGTTGTTCCTTTTCCTCTTAACCCTTGTGTTTGCCGGCAATGCAATGGCGCAAGAAAAACCCAATATGCTCATTATTTGGGGTGATGACATTGGTTTTTGGAACTTATCGACCAACAACATGGGGATGATGGGGTACGAAACACCCAACATCGATCGAATTGCCAACGAGGGCGCAAAATTTACCGATTACTACGGGCAGCAGAGTTGCACGGCAGGTCGATCAGCCTTCATTCTGGGGCAGTCACCCATCAGGACAGGCCTCACCAAAGTAGGTTCACCGGGCGCTGACCTCGGTATTCGACCTGAAGACGTTACCTTGGCATCGCTTCTCAAGGACGAAGGTTATGTGACCGCACAGTTTGGCAAAAATCACTTGGGTGACAAGGACGAGTTTCTACCCACCAACCATGGTTTCGATGAGTTTTTTGGCAACCTCTATCATCTGAACGCTGAGGAAGAGCCGGAGGACCCTGACTACCCCTCTGACAATGCATTACTCGTTAAGCTCTTTTCACCGCGTGGCGTGATTCACAGCTTCGCAGATGGAGACATCGTCGATACCGGTCCGTTGACTCGTGAGCGCATGAAAACGGTCGATCGGGAGTTTAAGCTTGCCGCACTCGATTTCATGACTCGTGCGGTCGACCAAGGTAAGCCCTTTTTCCTTTGGTACAACACCACGAGAATGCACTTCTTTACCCACACTGCTGATGACGAGCGCGGACTCTCTGGTCAAGGTTTCTATAACGACGCTATGGTCGGACACGACATGATGGTGGGTGAGCTTCTCGATCACCTTGATGCCTTAGGCGTCGCCGACAACACTATTGTGATGTATTCCACGGACAACGGTCCGCATTACAACACATGGCCGGATGCAGCTATTACCCCCTTTAGGAGCGAAAAGAATACGAATTGGGAGGGGGGCTTTCGTGTTCCCGCCATGGTGCGATGGCCGGGTAAGATTAAAGAGGGGCAGATCATCAATGAGATCATGTCGCACGAAGATTGGGTGCCGACACTGCTCGCTGCAGCGGGTCGTCCTAACGTGAAAGAGGAGTTGAAGGCGGGTGTCACGGTCGACGGGAAGCCCTATAAAAATCATCTAGACGGATTCGATTTTCTGCCGTTGCTCACGGGGAAGACTGACGTGGGGCCACGTAAGTCGTTTTTTTATTGGAGCGACGATGGCGTATTGACGGCGATTCGGACGGGTGATTGGAAAGTCGTTTTTGCAGAGCAGCGTGCAAAAGGATTTGCTGTTTGGCGTGAGCAGTTCGATGAGGTACGTATTCCCAAATTGTTCCATTTGCGCCGCGACCCGTTTGAGCGCGCCGATGAGAATGCAGACAATTACGAAGACTGGTGGGTGCGAAAAGTGCCGCCGCGAATTGCAGTTGCGCGCATGGAACTTCAGAAGTTTTTGATGACCTTGGCGCAGTTCCCACCGCGTCAACGGCCTGCAACGTTTGGTGTCGATCAAATGATGGAGCCGCTGTATAACCAGCAAAAGTCAAAAAATCAGTAGTTCAGGACGTTTCACGGTCCGTTATTTGCGCAAGATACAAAAAAGCCCCGATCATAATGATCGGGGCTTTTTTATGGACTGACCTTTATTCGCTAGGAATCAGGGGCTGATGGTCTCGGCGGCGTGGCCGTAAACAACACCGCCGTCAACGGCAATGGTCTCCCCAACAACGTAGTCGCCACTGCGCGCTGCGAGATAAATGGCGACCGCTGCCATATCTTCATCGTGGCCAATACGACCCGCTGGGACACCGCTTCCTACAGCGTCACCAAAATCGCGTGCCGCTTTATTCATCTCCGATGCAAAGGCGCCGGGCGCGATAGCGGTAACGTTGATGCTGTCCTTTATGAGTCGAGTCGCCATACGACGGGTTAGTTGAATGACAGCAGCCTTCGATGCTTGATAACTGTAAGTCTCCCACGGGTTGATACGGATACCATCGATGGAGGCAATGTTAATGACTTTGCCGGGCTGTGCATGTGAGGCGGCCGCTTTCAGTGGTCCGTGCAAAGCTTGTGTCAAAAAGAACAGCGACTTTACGTTGAGGTCCATGACCTTGTCCCAGCCGGCCTCTGGGAACGTAGCAAAGTCCTCACCCCATGCGGCGCCCGCGTTGTTTACAAGGATATCGAGTGACTTCTCATGTTCGAAATAGGCATCGGCGAGCATCTGACAGCCTGCGACTGTGCTGACATCTTGGGGCAGTGAGATACAGTTAGGGCCCAACTCTTCAGCGACGGCGTCGCACACATCGGCCTTGCGTGACGAGATATAAACTTTGGCTCCTTGCGCAATAAAGCCTGCCGCAATCATTTTGCCGATGCCACGAGATCCACCCGTTACCAGCGCTGTTCGTCCTTTCAAAGAAAAAAGAGTTGATGTATCCATTGAGTACCTGTCCCAGATTGTTTTATTAATGATGGAGAGTTATCTAACCACGGATCATTTCTAGAGACACCACATAGCTAACGAATAACCGACATTTCTCTTGCTCGAGACTGTGTGCGAAGCATGATAAGCACCGAGCTGATACTGACGCCCGTGAGGGTTAGCAAGACAGCGGTATCGCCGAAGATTGGCCATATCCAGCCCAAAATCCACGGCCCGATCGTTGCTCCCGTTATGGCGCTTAGTAAAACCTTTGCGCCCAATGCGGTTCCACCATGTCCTGTCATAAGCATCCACGCATACGCGTTTGGGAATATCAGCCCCATAAAGGCGCCTATAAATGTGGTCTCCGATAACGGGATGACGCCCGCCGTCACCAACAGCAGTGATACACACACTCCGCTCAGCCCAATAAGCGCAAATCCAAGCGTGGTAATCCATCGCGCTAGGGCCGCGGCCCCCAGTCGTACGACAACGAACCAGGCAAAAAAAGCAGCCATATAATTGGCACCAATGAGCTCGTTGTCAGAAGTTTCAACCAACAGCGATGGCATCCAATAGGTGAGACCGGCCTCAAGAAAGAGAATGAAAAAGGCTGTAACAAGAAGGGGCGTCACATTCTGAGCGCGGCGATCAGTTGTCTGCGTTTCAGGTAGTGTGCTTGGCACCCGATCATCGACGCCCCACGCGCCCAACATCACAACGCACGAGAGTGCCGCAATAGCGATGAAAATCTCCTCGCCCGAATAAATGCCCGTGCTGACTAGCCACGGTGCGGCCACGGCCCCCAGTCCATAGGTCGCATTCAAAACATTGAGCAGACCCGCATTTTTCTGAGAAAAATGGGTGACGAATAGGGTATTAAAAGACATTGATAGTCCGCCAAACCCCGCGCCCAAGAGGGGCGCCGCAAGGAGCTTTATTAACCACGAATCGCCCGCGACGACCATGGCGGCCCCGAGACTTAGGGAAAGGCTGGCCATGGCAATGCGCTTGGCATTTCGCCTCTCAAGCCGGCCGATAAGTGCAGAGCCGGTTACGATTGCCGACCCCACCCCGTGAAGGGCAAAGAATAAACCGAGCTCTTCAGGAGAGCGATCGAGCTGCGCCCCCATTTCTGCAACAAATAGCCCTAAGATTCCCTGCTCGAGCCCGATGAGCACGAAGGCGAGAAAGCCAAACGCTAAAATTCGACGAGTAGGAAGCGTTGGCATAAGGCTCTATAGTCGATCATCTGTAATATTTTTTCGTTACAGTTAGGGATTAAGGGGAAGGAAGAGTACAGCCCGTTGGAAAAACGCTCAAAGATTTTATTTGTTTGTACGCACAATCGCTGTCGAAGTGTGCTTGGAGAGGTTATTGCAAACGCACGACACGGCGATGTTTTTGAGGCCTTTAGCGCGGGGAGCGCACCGGTCGGCGAGGTGCACCCGCTAACACTTCAATACCTAAAAGCCCGTGGGTTACCGACTGACGGGCTTGTGAGCCAGTCTTGGCAAGACTTCTCAGACCAACATTTGGACCTTGTCATAACCGTTTGTGACAGTGCGGCAAACGAGGCCTGTCCTCTCTGGATGGGAGAAACCCCTCGGTTGCACTGGGGAATGCCGGACCCCTCAAGAGTCGAGGGCCCTGAGCATAAAGTTCAACAAGCCTTTTTCGATGTTATGGACGCGTTAAACGAGAAATTATTGGAACTTCGCCTATCGGGCGTCTAGCAGCGCCTACTCACATAAGCCCGTTTTTAGGCTTTCCTGCGGGTATTTACTTGAAGGCATTTACTTGAAGACATCGGGATTCGAGACGCTCGATGTGACCGCCCCCACAATGGGGCTTCTTTCGGCGCTTTCGAAGCAGCGATCGATCATCGCATAACGCTCACCCACTCCTGATCGGAAAGAGGGGTGTGTGAAGATGTAAAGGTCTCCTGCACGCAGCGACTCTATGACTCGGGCTGCCAATACGTCAGCATCAATCCCGTTTTTAACTTCATTGGATATACCGACTGACATTGTCTCTTGATCGAGGTCCTCATCCGACATGACGAGTTCTCTATGGCTGGCATCATAATCTGAGGGGCGCACGCGATCAGACAAATAAATACGCGTTTTCACAAAGCCCGGGCAGAGTGTTGCGACTTGAATGCCAGACGGTGCGAGCTCCATTGCCCAGCCTTCTGATAGCCCGGCAACAGCAAGCTTCGTGGCATTGTACGCGCCGCCGAAGGGGAAGCCATTCATACCTGCCATGGATGCGACATTGAGAATCCAGCCGCCACCTGCTTCTTTAATGTGGGGCACCATGGTCTTAACGCCAAAAACCACTCCCATTAAATTCACGTCGATCGTCCAACGCCAGTCCTCTGCAGACTGTTCCTCAATAGGACCGCTCGAACCGCCACCACCAACCCCTGCGTTATTCATGACGGCATGAATAGCACCAAATTTATCTAATGCTGCGCTTGCAACCCGCTCCCAATCACTCTCTTTGCGCGCATCGGCTTCCATGGCTAGTACGTGAATACCCTGCTCAGAGAGGCGTGCTTCGGCCACGCTCAACGTATCGGTCGATACATCAGTAATGACAACATTCATACCTTCGCGTCCAACAGCCTGAGCTACTGCAAAGCCGATGCCCTCAGCACCACCCGATACGACGACTGTTTTTCCCGAAAATAACTCCATTTCACGCTCCCAAGTGTGTTGTATTTTTGTACGACTTACGCACTGCAGAGTAACGCACTGCAAACGATTTCATTCAATTAAGATTAAATAAATCGGTGTTCCCGCCGAGCGCTGTGATGTTGTCGGTAATGGTATGTTCGCGAACCAGACGCTTTAAATAGTCCGGCCCGCCCGCCTTGGGCCCTGTTCCTGATAGCCCATGTCCACCAAAGGGGTTGCTCCCAACGACGGCGCCTACTGTGTCGCGATTGATATATAGATTGCCAATAAGTGCCTCGTCCTCCAGGCGTTTATGGAGACCGTGAAGTCGACTGTGGACACCCATTGTCAGGGCAAAATCGGAAGCGCGGATGTCTTCGATAATGGCCTGTAGTTCCTCGGCGCGATAGCGAATAACATGCAAAATTGGGCCAAATACCTCATTGGAAAGCCTTTTGAGCGAATCGATTTCCCAGGCCTGTGGTGCAACAAAAAAGCCGGTTCCCTGTTTTGAGTGCATCGGTGCTTTTGCGATACATTTGGCACGTGTTTCCAAGTCGGCAATGTGCTGTTTAATCGCATGTTGGGCCTCTCCATCAATTACCGGCCCAATATCGCTCGAGAGCGCTTGCGGGTCGCCTAGGACAAGCTCCGCCATAGCCCCTCGAAGTAGTTCAATCATTTTGTCAGCTACATCTTCTTGCAGGTAGAGAACGCGCAGCGCAGAGCACCGCTGTCCCGCCGAGCGAAATGCCGAGGTAATAACGTCATCAACCACTTGTTCGGGAAGCGCAGTCGAATCGACGATCATGCAGTTAATGCCCCCGGTTTCAGCGACCAGCGGCACAATGGCGCCTGGGCGTGCCGCGAGCGCGCGATTAATGGTGACCGCCGCTGCATGGCTGCCGGTAAAGGAGACTCCTTTAATTCTGCTGTCCGGTAACAGCTGTTCGCCAAGTTGAGGGCCATCTCCGTTCAATATCTGCAAGACACCCGGAGGGAACCCTGCCTTGATAAAAAGTGTTTGGGCAAAGAGGGCCACAAGTGGCGTCTGCTCTGCCGGCTTGGCAATCACCGTGTTGCCCACCGCCAAATTTGCGGTGATTTGACCGATAAATATTGCCAATGGGAAGTTCCAGGGGCTTATGCAGAGCCAGGGGCCACTCGCGTGGTGTTGCAGTCGGTTTGTCTCGCCCGTGACCCCCGGAAGGGCAGTCTCTGAGTCTATCAACGCCTCAGCATTCGCCGCGTAATACCGGCAGAAGTCGACCGCCTCACGTACCTCGTCAACACCGTCATTGAGTGTCCGTCCGGCTTCTAGGGCTATGAGCGCCGCAAGATCTATGGTGTGATTTTCTAGAAGCGTCGCGAGACTCCTCAGCAAGTCGCCACGGTGCATGGCGGTGAGCCGCGACCAGTTTGGAAACGCCTCGTACGTGGCGGCGACGGCGTGTTCAACATCCTCTGGTGTGGCGAGGGTGAACGTGCCAATAGGGTCTGCGTTAGTGGGTGAATACGAGGTACCGATGGTTGAGCTTGCAGTAGGGGGTGTGATGGCGCGTATGCAGTCTTGAGCTCTTGCCGCGATCTCGTCTGTGCGCATCTGCCTGATTAAATCACGATCGTCCAAATCAAAACCTTGTGACGCCTTCCAAGGAATGGCTGCATTAAAAAAGATCGCTTCGGGCAGTGGAATAGCCGACGGCAGAGGTGCGTCCGAATTGTTTTGCTTAGCAAAGGGGTCAACGATTAGATCATCGACAGGAAGCTGTTCGTCTAAAAATCGGTTAACGAATGAACTGTTTGCCCCATTCTCCAAAAGACGTCTCACGAGATAAGGCAATAGATCCTCGTGTTGTCCCACGGGTGCGTAGGTCCTTACACAAATATGAGGGTGTTGTTCGCAAACCAGGGTGTAAAGCAGGTCACCCATGCCGTGCAGCTTTTGAAGCTCGAAAGATGTCTCGCGATTCTCCGTCGCCTCAATGACTTGAGCTACGGAGCGCGCGTTGTGAGTAGCGAACTGGCAGAAGATGCTTGGACTCGCCAGTAAGGTGTGCATGCAGGCCTCATACGATAGATCGGTGTGCGATTTATCGGTAAATACCGGGTAGTCATCGAGACCTTGTTGCTGAGCAATTTTTATTTCTGTATCCCAGTAGGCGCCTTTGACAAGTCGAACCATGAAGCCTGATTGACGCGATGCGGCTAATGCCACGAGCCACTTGGCCACCTCCATGGATCGTTTTTGATAAGCCTGAAGGACAAAGCCTAATCCATTCCAATCAGTCAGTTCCGGGTGGCTGCAAAGCCACTGGAAAACATCCATGGACAACTCAAGGCGAGAGCACTCCTCAGCATCTAGACTCATCCCCATGCCGTAACCTTTGGCGAGTTTGGCAAGTATCAATACCTTCTCTTGAAGAGCGGGCAGGCAACGCGCGCTTTGGCTCTCTGTGAACCGGGGGTGCAAAGCTGACAGTTTGACTGACACGTTGTGGTTGTGGCGTACATCCGATCCCATGCAGCCCTCGCCGACACGGTGTATTGCGCTTTGATAGCTCTTGAAATAGCGTTCAGCGTCCTCAGCTGTGCGAGCACCCTCGCCCAACATATCGAAGCTGCACAGTGTGTTTTGACGCTTCGCACGTTTGAGAGCGGATTGGATATCTCGCCCCAGTACAAACTGGCCGCCTAAAATTTTCATCGCTTGAAGTGTTGCGAGGCGAACTGTTGGTTCGCCAACGCGCGAGACAAGATTGGCCAGCCAATGGGTCGGAAATGCCTGACTCGTGGACGATTTGCCTACAAGCTTTCCTGCCAGCATTAGCCCCCATACGGAGGCGTTTACAAGCTGCGAGTCAGAGGCACTCTCGTGAGCTCCCCAGTTTCCGTCACTGATCTTTTCAGCAATCAGGGCATCCAATGTCGCATCATCTGGGACTCTGAGCAGCGCCTCAGCGAGACACATCAGGGCAATGCCTTCACTGTTAGACAGGCCGAATTCGCGTAAAAAGGCATCGAGCGTACCTGACTCATCGGATCGTTTGCGGCTGTTTATTACAAAGTCTCGAGCAATTCCGGTGACACTTTGACGCCGATCATTGTCGTGTATGAGTCCGGCACAGGCGACCTCTAACGCTGAGGCAGAGGTTGCATAGTGCATTGCGCGAATGCTCGCTCTGTCGATAGCAGCCATCGTTATCCTCGGTAATGTAATAGGGTAATGGTTCTGTTTAAATATAGGCCGAAGAGAGGCCTAGCCAATAACACTAAATAGGTAAGGAGCTGCGATGTCACTCACATTGGATTTTCAAGATAATGTTGCGGTATTGACGCACGACGATGGGAAACGGAATGCTTTTTCACCCGATTGCATCCGTGATTTCAACTCGGCCCTAGATGAAGTTGAAGCGAAATCTGCTGCACTGGTGTGGGTTGGCCGTGAAGGCTGTTTTTCTGCAGGTTTTGATTTGAAAGTCATGTCGGGGGGAGGCGCTGATGCGGCTGCCGCCATGGTTAAAGCGGGCGGTGAACTAGCGTTACGTGTTTTCACTTTTCCCCACCCCGTAGTCTGTGCGGTGACAGGGCACTGTCTGGCCTTGGGCTCAGTCATGTTGGTATGCGCAGACAAGCGCATCGGTATTGAGGGAGATTTCAAATACGGACTCAACGAAACCGCTATCGATATGGATCTACCGGCCTTTGGCTATGAGCCTGCGGTCTATCGACTTGCCGAGGCGCACCGGTTCGAGTCGATTGTAGCGGCACAAATTCACTCCCCAGAATCGGCAATGGCTGCCGGCTTTTTGGATGAGGTCGTGGCACCAGATGACCTCATGGATCGTGCCATGGCGCATGCGTCTCGTTTAGGATCACTCCCTCAGCGAGCGTTCGCGTCGAACAAGTTGTTGAGCCGCTCAATCCCGATAGAGCGAATCCGCGCCGCAATGTCCTGAGTGGGAATACCCAGAGAATAAGAGTAAGAACGATGCTTGGGAAAATAATAGAGCGGTTTTTGGGGGCTTTGCCTTTTTTCTTCGGTTTAGCCTTTTTGGCTCCACTCGCGGTTCAGGTTATGGCAGAGTTTGGAGTCAACGCCATTGGTGGTGTTGATATGTGGACGGTGGCACTCATCATTTTTGGTGCCTGGGGAGGCGTAGCGTCATGGACGGGACGATGGATTTAACAGGCAAAACAGAACTTGAGCTCCGCGCGATGGAGCGGGCAATAGCGAAACAGCATCTCGATAAATTTCCCTATCTTTCCCTCGCATGGGCCTTTGGCAATTTAGCGTGTTGGATCGCTGTTTGGGTGCTTTGCCTCAACGGTGTGATGCCGCTCTGGTTGGGCTTTATCATTGCGACAGTCAACGTTGCCGCGTCCTACCTGCCATCTCATGAAGCTCAGCACTCCATATTTGCAATGCCTGGCAAACCAAAGCGCTGGCTTAACGAGTTGGTGGGCTGGCTGAGCCCCATTCCTTTGGTCATGCCTTTTTCTGTATTGCGTGCAACGCATATGGAGCACCACAAGCATGCGAACAATCCAGAGCTTGATCCAGATTACAGCGAACATTACGCCACGATAGGCGGCTTTTTTTGGTCGAGCGTGCAATGGCGCCAACCCAAACCTCGCGGGGGAGAGCATCCCTATGTGCGCTGTTTGAAGCGTATTGGTCGTGAAGATCTTATTCTTCACTCGGTGGCTTATCAGCTCGTTTATATGGGTGTCCTGTGTGGTATGGCACTCAATGGCTTGGCGATTGAGGCCGCACTACTGTGGTGGCTACCGAGAGTCGTCGCGGTGTTCTATGTCCAGTTTTATCTATCGTGGGCGCCGCATTACCCAGATTGCGGTACCGACCGATATAACGACACGCAAAGCTTTAAGTCGCGGTTTGGCAATATCTGGTCTTCAGGTATGCAGTATCACGTTATTCACCATTTATACCCTCGGATCCCGCTGGTTCGAACACCCCAGGCTTACCGTCAGATGAAGCCAATTCTCCAAGCTCAGGGTGCGCGGGTCGATGCGATCTAAGGTGTTATAGATCTCCAGATGCTGTAGGACTAAGCTTGCTGAAATGTGATCGAGTGGGGGCTTGATGATGTCTTCTCAGGAGTTAAGTTTTACAGCTAATGTTGACCGGCAGTTTCTGCGGGCCGCTAACCTCCTTGATCTGCCCCCCGGTCTGGCTCAACAAATTCGGACCTGTAACGCTACGTATACGGTCAGGTTTCCCGTGCGCCTCCGAGAGAGGATTCACGTGTTTACAGGTTATCGCTCTGTACATTCCGATCACATTTCGCCAGTTAAAGGCGGCATCCGGTATTCGCTGGCAGTAAATCAGGACGAGGTCGAGGCGCTTGCTGCTTTGATGAGCTACAAGTGTGCCGTGGTCGATGTCCCATTCGGTGGCTCAAAAGGGGGGCTTTGTATAAACCCCAATGACTACGACGACCACGAAATAGAGCAAATAACCCGTAGGTTCGCTTACGAGCTAATTAAGCGCGATTTGATTCATCCGAGCCAGAATGTCCCGGCACCCGACATGGGTACGTCGGCAACTGAGATGGCCTGGATTGCAGATGAGTATCAGCGGTTACATCCAACCGAGATGGATGCATTGGCCTGTGTCACGGGTAAGCCCGTTTACAAATCGGGAATCGCCGGCAGGGTAGAGGCAACAGGTCGTGGGATTCAGTTTGCGTTGAGAGAGTTTTTCCGTGAGCCACTGGACGTCAGACGCGCATCCCTCGAGGGCAGCTTGGATGGTCAGCGCGTTATTGTTCAGGGCTTGGGTAATGTCGGTTTCCACGTAACAAAATTTCTATCACTGGAGGATGGCGCCAAGGTCATAGGGGTTATCGAGCGGGACGGAGCACTAACGAGCGATGAGGGGCTTGATGTTGTCGCGGTCAAAGACTGGATAAAGACCACAGGTGGTGTTCAGGGTTTCCCCGGTGCCACGTTCGTTGCAAATGGTGGCTCAGTTCTTGAATCCGATTGCGATATTCTCATCCCTGCGGCGCTGGAAGGCGTTATTCATGCCCAGAACGCGGCTCAGATTAAAGCAAAGCTCATTATCGAAGCGGCCAATGGGCCCATTACGGCAGCTGCGGATGAGGTGCTAAGGACTCGCGGTGTGGTAGTGATTCCCGATCTTTACGCCAATGCGGGTGGTGTGACAGTCTCCTACTTTGAGTGGGTAAAAAACTTGTCGCATATTCGTTTTGGTCGAATGGAGCGCCGTGCACAAGAGGCTACTCAGGCGCTCATGCTGACCGAAATGGAGCGTTTAAGTGCCTTCGTAGGTTCCGATAAGTGGGCGCCAACGGAGAATTTCCGAACGAATTACGCGAAAGGTGCAGATGAGCTCGAGTTAGTGCGGTCGGGTCTGGACGACACGATGCGGGACGCGCTTCAGGCTATGCGAGAGCGATGGCACGAGGACGAGAAGGTGGATGACCTCCGACTCTCGGCCTACTTGATTGCGATTCAGAAAATTGCGCTCAGCTACCAGTCAAAATCTCTCGGGTAACTGAACGCACACCTATTTTCAGTCAGACGTCTGCCCTATTTCATAGGGGTGGTTCTGGTGTGGAAGTCTCAGTCGGCGTCTGTCTTTAAACTCTCGGCTGACGCCGTTTCAAAGGTCGCTACAAACACCTCGCCCATTGCAATAGCCAAAATTGGAAGCACCCAGATTAAGCCAATGAACAGCGGTATCGTGCCGACAATGCAAAGCAGCACTGCGATCAGAAGCAGCCCAAAATAACGCCACCAACAGGTCGTGATGGCTTTTCGAGACGTCTCGAGCGCTTCCCAGACCCCCATATTTTTTTCGACAATTAAATAAGGTGCAAATGAGTAGGCTACCGCTAGGTAGATACCCGGTAAAACGAGCAAGAAAAAGCCGCCGACAATGAGAAGTCCCATCAAGACAAGCATGACGATGAGAGGAATGAGTTGACTGTATGGTTCCCAAAGCGTGCTGAGCGGGGTGTCTTTTCCTGCAGCGCGCCTAATTCCCAAAAGACCGAGTCCAATCCCAAGTGGATACACGAGGATGTTAACAATGATCTGGGTTAATGTGGCGGCTACGCCTTCTCCCGTTCCGACTGTGGCGTCCTGCACGACTGCAATGATACCGGTGATTATGAGGTAGATGAGAAAGGGTCCGTTGTAGCTCCACTTGAACCCTACTTGTTTCTGCATAGAGGTTTTCAATACCTGGCCAATTTGCCAATCGGTATCCGTCGACATGATTTACTCCCGAAAAGGTGTTTTGGACATTCAGCATGGTCTTTCAGACTGGAAACTTCAAGGTTCTATCATTGAGCTGCCCAAGCGCTCGGTAATTGCCGCGGGTGTTACAGTGTCAAAGTTACCGGCCTACAATCCGCACAAGACCATGAAATACGATTACGACCCCATTCCCCTTAACCACTTAGATGCCTATGGGTCAGCCGAAATGCTAGTCCGAGCAAGGGATTATGCTGACGTGATATCTCAGCGCAGATCAGTTCGCCATTTTTCCAACAAGCCCATACCTCGGGAGGTTATTGAGGCATGTATCAGAGCCGCAGGTTCTGCGCCGTCAGGCGCTAATCACCAGCCCTGGCACTTCGTGTGTATAAGCGATCCGACGATTAAGCGTGAGATTCGGCTCGCCGCAGAGGAAGAAGAGCGCGCTTTTTATGAGGGTCGGGCTGGCGATCAATGGCTCGATGACTTGCAGGGTCTAGGAACAGACGCTCAAAAGCCCTTTTTGGAGACGGCGCCGTGGCTGATCGCGATCTTCGCAGAGCGGTATGGTTTTGATGATAACGGTGAGAAACAAAAAAACTATTATGTCCCCGAATCTGTCGGTATTGCCACGGGCCTCCTTATTAACGCGCTACATAATATTGGTCTGGCCACACTGACACACACGCCCAACCCGATGAAGTTTTTGAGCAAGATCTTGGGTCGTCCAGCGAACGAGCGGCCTATGGTCTTGTTAGTCGTAGGCCATCCGGCTCCCGATGCCAAAGTACCCAGGGCTGCGACAGTGAAAAAGCCGCTTGATCAGATTTCCTCGTTTTTTGAATAAGCGAGCAGCTTTTTAGCCACTCAATGACAGTCCATGTCTGTCAACAACTGACGCATCAAGGGAATATGTGCGCGTCCCATAAACATGTGCTCCTCGATAAAAAATGTGGGCGCATCAAATAACCCCCTAGCGACGGCCTGGCTTTCCAATGAATCGAGATCGATAGCTTCCTGCCTTATCGATAACCCACAATCAGCAGTGAGCTCCTGTAACACAGCCGAGTCATTGATATCTGTTTGGTCGATCCAATGGGCGGAAAACGCGCGCTTTACAAACAATGAGCTATCGCCTTCAAGGCCTGCAAGCCAGCGCAATGCAGCCGAGGTGTCCACTTGTGCGCGGCTAGGATCAATGTTGAGCCCTCGTATGTCCGCATAATGCCGTTGCAGGTGCCGTTCTGATTCGGTCCTGACATGATGATGGCTTTGAGTGACTGACTCGCTGGCTACCTGTGTGGGTAATGCTCGCTCTTTGGTACGAAAGGGTTGCCAGCTCACGTTGACACGGCAGTCTTCTGCAAGCCTTAGAATGGGATCAAGGGCAAGAAAGCAATCGAGCGACTTAAAGTCGATGTAGGCGGTAATCATACAGTCAACTCATTACAGACGTCGGGCGGCGTTCCCCGTTTGCCAGTCAGACTCCAGCGAATATAGGGTAAGTGCTCGCGGCCAAAGAAGACCTCCTCCTCCAATACATAGGTGGGGACACCATACATTCCAACATCGAAGCGATGCGTGAGAATCTGATCGTGCATGGTTTTGCCATTTCCGCTTACGAAATCATCAAACCCTGACGAGTCCACCTCGGCATTTTCTAAACACCCTTTAACGACATCGATGTCCTCTATGTCGAGTTCCCGGCGCCAGAAGGGCGGATAGACGGCCTCAAGGTACTGGGGCAAGCGATCCCGAAAATAGAGATTCACAAACAATATCCCCATATTGGCAATACTTGAATCCCAGATTTTTTCTGTACCTTTAAGGATATAGCCCTGTTGCTCTGCGTAACGCCGAGCATCTTTGTAGGCATAGCGGATCGCATTCCATATCGTAGGGCTTCTACCGCTGGACTCCACCACCGCCCCCTTTTCTTTTCGCGCTGAACCCAGATAACTGGGTATATCCAGCGTGTAAGGGCGCCAGTCGAATTCCAATCCAAGCTCACGTTCTAGCGCTAGAGCGGGCTTCACGGAGACAAAGGCGTAGGGGCTTTTGACGTCGAGATAGACAATAAGAGGACTATCGGTTTTGAGTGGATGCATTTAACGCGTCGCTTATTCTTCTTCTGTCCTAGTTTGCCTGTCTAAGGCGGCTATGCAAGCGCCGATATCCTGCTACTCTGGGACGGCATAATAAAGGAGACGTTGACGTGAGCACTGCTGAGCAACTAGAGACAACCGCTGACTATCCAAGATTGTTTGAGCCGTTAGATCTCGGCTTTACCACCCTTAAAAATCGATCGATTATGGGGTCGATGCATACGGGCTTAGAAGAAATGCCCGACGGATTCGAGCGGATGGCGGCGTTCTATGCCGAGCGAGCCGCAGGCGGTATTGGCATGATCATCACCGGTGGTATCTCGCCCAATGAAGAGGGCGGCGTGGCGGTTTACGATGAGCATGGCAACCCTGTTTTCGCCGCTTCAAAGTTAAATACCGATCGAGAGGCAGAAGGCCACAGTCTCGTAACCGGCGCAGTGCACACCGCCGATCCGGATGTGAAGATTGTGATGCAGATACTGCATATGGGCCCCTTGGCGCATAACCCAAACTTGGTTGCACCGTCCAAAGTCCGATCCCGCATCAGTAGGTTAACGCCGCACGAATTGGATGTTGAGGGTATTGAAAAACAAATAGCAGACCATGCGAATTGTGCTCGACTGGCCAAAGAGGCCGGATACGACGGCGTTGAGATCATCGGCTCAGCCGGATACCTCCTGTCGACATTCTTAGTTGAAAAAACAAATCAGCGAAAAGACGAGTGGGGTGGGAGTTACGAGAACCGAATGCGGTTCCCGCTCGAGGTGGTCCGGCGCGTTCGCGCGACCGTGGGCGACGACTTCATTGTTATTTTCCGTATTGCCGCAATGGACATGCTTCAGGGTGGTATGAGCTGGGACGAGATTGCTCTGTTGGCGAAGGAGCTTGAGAAGGCTGGCGCCAGCATTATTTCGACGCACTTTGTATGGCACGAGGCGAGCGTTCCGACTATCGCGACCATGGTCCCTCGCGCCGCGTTTACGGGTGTGACGGCGAGAGTTCGCAAGGAAGTCAGCATCCCTGTGATCACCTCCAACCGGATTAATATGCCTGAAGTGGCTGAGGAAGTGTTGGAGAGAGGTGACGCCGACCTGGTATCCATGGCTCGCCCCATGCTGGCAGATAGTGAGTTTATGAATAAGGCGGCAACGGGTCGCCGTGACGAGATCAACACCTGCATCGCCTGTAATCAGGCGTGTTTGGACCACACCTTCAGTATGAAAACCACCTCTTGTCTCGTGAATCCTCGAGCCTGTCACGAAACAATGCTGAGCTATGAACCGACGACCGCGCCCAAATCGGTTGCGGTGATTGGCGCGGGACCTGCAGGTCTCGCGTACGCAACCGTTGCCGCAGAGCGTGGCCATAAGGTCACTTTGTTTGACGCTGCCGATGAAATTGGCGGCCAGTTCAATCTGGCGAAACGTGTGCCCGGTAAGGAAGAGTTCCACGAGACTATTCGGTACTACAACAAAATGCTCGATAAGCTAAATGTTGACGTCAAACTCGGCAATCGAGTGAACGCAGATGACTTGCGCGATCAGGGCTTTGATCATTTAGTTGTTGCTACGGGAATTTCGCCCCGAGTCCCCAGCATTAAAGGGGTCGATCATCCCATGGTCGTGGGATACATCGACGCCATCATGGGCCGTAAGCCCATCGGTAAAAAGGTCGCGGTTATCGGGGCAGGCGGTATTGGCTTTGACGTTACGGACCTCATTACCCACGAGGGACCGTCAGCTGCACTCGATATCGACGTGTTCGCGAGAGAGTGGGGCATTGATTTTGAAAACCATCCACGCGGTGGGGTGACCGGCGTTGAGCCGCAAGTTGCCCGTGCAGATCGAGAGGTTTATCTGATTCAGCGTAAGTCGACGCCCGTGGGGCGCGGTCTGGGTAAAACGACAGGTTGGACGCATCGTACGACGCTAGGCCGGCGCGGCGTGAACATGATTAATGGCGTCGATTACCGATTGATCGATGACGATGGTTTACACCTTATGATCGAAGACAAGCCCGTCAGTCTCGATGTAGACACGGTGATCATTTGTGCGGGCCAGGAACCACTGCGCGAACTTTACGATTCGCTGGAGGGTGCAGGGGTCAGTGTTGAGCTGATTGGCGGTGCGTTTGAGGCGGCTGAACTGGATGCGAAAGCGGCGATTAACCAGGCCAGCTGGTCAGCGGCAAAACTGTAAGCGGGGTAGTTACAGATGGCATTCTGGTATCTCAATGCAGCGGCGTTCATCGCAGCGGTTGGCGCCGTGTTTCACGGCTACGTGGGTGGTCGCATTTATCTGGGCCACATCAACGGTAGTGATCTTGAAGACCTGACTAAGTCATTGAGCGTCGTCTCGTGGCAGGTGTTCACCATCTGGCTTGCCGTGAGCGCGGGCGTGCTGGTCTGCGTCTCGCTCGACGCCAGTTTGGGGCTCATGGCCTATCCCATCATTGCAGTGAACGCGTTATGCGCGCTGCTCTTTGTATACCTTGGTGTAACGGGACACGGGCAGCTACTGAAGTTACCGGGTGCTTACCTCACGGGCGCAACCGCGTGCTTGGCGTATCTAGGGGTAGGATGAGTCTGTGATCTTTAGGACGGAAAAGGAATGGCTGGGTCGCCCTCCTGCCATCTAGGATACTTTTTCATCACACCTTTGAAGAGGTCACCTTCAAGAAGTTGTTCTAACCAAGTGGCGACTTGCGGATACGGTCTCTCTGACCACCAGTTGGTATCGACCCCTGCAAATTGCCTGACAAAGGGCATCACGGCGACATCCACTGCGGACAGCGAATCGCTCCTTAAGTAACGATGATGAGTCAGTAGTTGCTCAAGCTCATCAAGAAAAAGCTCACCTTGCTCGCGGTACCACTGTTCGTTTTGCTCCGGGAACCGAACCGCATACTTATAGCGATCGAGCCAGTGTTTGAATTCATCATCACAGGTCAAAATAAGAGGGTCATCAAGACCCAAGCCGTCTAGCCAGTTTTCGGGGTCATTTTGAGCGAGCGCCCATCGCATGACGTCAAGACTCTCTTCGATGACAGTACCGTCGATGTCGATCAATACGGGAACGGTACCTTTTGGCGACACCTCGAGCATGGCTGTCGGTTTATCTTTGAGCACTACCTCGCGAAGTCCGACCTGCGCACCCGAGTAAGCAATACTCACGCGCGCGCGCATTGCGTAAGGACAGCGCCGAAAGGAATAAAGAATGGGTGTGTCTGTCATTTCCGCAGTGTACGGATGCTCGCTCGCTGAACCAAATCGAATGACATGTATTCAGTCAAATGATGCACACGAGTCGCATCATTACTTTGCTTAGTGCATTATTTCGTCCCTAGTTTGGAGGCCGTATGTCACGATCAAAAGCAAAGTCATCTACTTTTCATCCACCGGTACGTACCTTAATGGGCCCAGGTCCCTCGGATGTTTCACCTCGGGTACTCGCGGCGTCGGCACGTCCAACCATCGGCCACTTGGATCCGCTTTTTGTGGAGCTCATGGATGATGTAAAGGGTTTGCTGCAATACGCCTTTCAAACGGAAAACGAATTGACGATTCCACTGTCAGCTCCGGGCTCCGCCGGCATGGAGGCTGCTTTCGTCAATCTGGTGGAGTGCTCAGATAAAGTGATCGTGTGCCAGAACGGCGTGTTTGGCGGTCGTATGAAAGAGAATGTCGAGCGTTGTGGTGCGACCGCTGTCATGGTGATGGATCGTTGGGGCGATCCGGTCGACCCTGAGAAGCTCGAGGCTGCAATTAAAGAGCACCCCGATGCAAAAGTCGTTGCCTTTGTCCATGCGGAGACCTCTACCGGTGTCAGAAGCGACGCTGAGACACTGTGCCGGCTGGCAAAAGACGCGGGCATGTTGGTGATTGTCGATGCGGTGACGTCACTGGCAGGCATCGAGCTAAAGGCCGACGAGTGGGGTGCGGATGTGGTGTACTCGGGAACCCAGAAATGTCTATCGGGCTTGCCTGGCATCTCACCAATCACCTTCTCCAATGATGCCGTCGCCGCGATTCACGCAAGAAAGCATAAGGTTCAGAGTTGGTTTTTGGACATGAACCTCATCATGGGTTATTGGGGTGAGGGGGCAAAGCGGTCTTATCACCACACCGCTCCGGTGAACGCGGTTTATGCCCTTCACGAAGCGCTCTTGATGCTCGAGGAAGAAGGACTGGACGCAAGTTTCGCTCGGCATAAAGCGAACCACCTTAAGCTCGCCGCAGGTCTTTCAAAACTCGGTCTTGAAATGGCTGTCGCTGAAGAATGGCGCCTACCTCAGCTTAATTCTGTTTTGATCCCCGAGGGCTTGGACGACGCCCTTATCCGGGGTCGACTCCTCAATGAGTTCGACCTTGAGATCGGCGCAGGCCTTGGTGAGCTTGCAGGAAAGCAATGGCGTATTGGTCTTATGGGAACAAGTAGCAATACGGTGAATATGAATCGGTGTTTGACGGCTTTCGAAGCGGTGCTTGCGTAGAGGGTGTGGGTGGCCCTGTGGCGCCCCCACCATTTCCTTGTTGAGTTGGGCTATCAGTTCAACTGAAGCGAGCTCGGGCGCCGACATATCTACTATCGGCGCCTAAAAAATAGGTGTTTGCAGACTGAGGCTTGGCTGAAACACAGAGAGGGGTAGCACCCGAAAGCGGTTAGTTGACCTGCCGATCTAATGCTTCCCAGAAGGGTTTTCGAAGTTCGGTTTTCAGGACTTTACCCGCTCCAGAGAGCGGCATAGGCTCGTCCCTGAACGTAAAGCTTTTTGGAATCTTGTACCCAGCGATACTTGCGCGGCAGTGGGCAGTAAGATCATCCTCGCTCGCTGACGATCCTGCGTGAAGTATCACAATGGCATGGACGGCCTCGCCCCATTCGTCGTGTGGAATGCCAATAACAGACACATCTTGCACCGCTTCGTGACTGATTAAGGCGTTCTCCACTTCGGTGGTAAAGACATTTTCGCCGCCGGTTACCACCATGTCTTTGAGTCGGTCGACAATGTAGAGATAGCCGTTTTTATCAAAAAGTCCTGCATCCCCCGTGTAAACCCAGCCGTCTTTTAGTGCTTTTTGAGTCTCAACCGGCTTGTTCCAGTACCCCATCATTGTATGGGGGCCTTTAACAACCACTTCGCCCGACACGCCAACGGCACAATCAGCGCCGTCGTCACTCACCACACGCACGTCGTTGATGGGCGTAGGTCTGCCGGCTGATTTCAGGATTTGGCCACCAGCGCGATGATCTTCAGGCGAGAGCATGGTTGCGACCGGTGCGAGTTCTGTTTGCCCGTAGGCCTGAACAAGGCCAATGTGTGGCCATAATGCCATGCAACGCTCGAGAGTGGCGGCCGGCATCGGAGAGGCGCCATAAATAATTTTTTCCATGCTCGACATGTCCGCGGTCGCAGCATTTGGGTGATCTAACAGCACCTTAATCATTGCTGGTACCAGCAGAGCGTGTGTGACTTTCTCTGCGGCAATGGTTTGGTAGACCGCTGTCGGATCGAAACTTTGCATGACAATATTGCTCGCCGCCGATAGCGTTGCGGCCATACCCCCCGCGAAGTCTGCCATGTGGAACATAGGAGCAACGTGGAGATAGCGAGAGGAGCGATCCATACCAAACATGGGTAGTGAGCCCATGCCGCTAGCCCATATAGCCCAATGCGACTGCATCACGCCTTTTGGAAAACCGGTTGTACCACCCGTGTAGAAAACGCCCGCCATCTCCTCGCCGCCCCGCGATGACGGCGTAGAGACGGGGTGATCACGAATGAGGGTTTCTGCATCGAGAGCCCAGGTTGGGCAGTCTCCCTCGCCAATGAAAATACACTGCTCGAGACTATTAACCCGCTCCCGTAACTCCCTTACCTGTTCAGTGAAGGCGTCATCAAATAAGACAACACGTGTTCCGGAGTCAGAAATAGCGTACTCATTTTCCGGTACCGCCCATCGCGTATTCAACGGTACGACACACAGTCCTGCCCAGGGAATGGCGAAGAGCGCTTCGTAGTAGTTAGCGCTATTAAGACTCAGAATTCCGACACGATCCCCCGGCGACAAGCCAAGACTTTGAAGACTTGAAGCAAGGCCGCCAACGCGTTGCGCTGTTGTGTTCCAAGTTCTCTCATTCCCTTTATAGCAGGTGGCCACGCTCTCACCATTGAGGCGAGCTGCGCGCTCTATGAGTGACTGAAGTGAAATCATGGACGGGAAACTCCTATTTGCCGCTCTAACATTTTTATTATTCGAGCATTAAAGCTATTCATTGATTAGTTCTACGTCAATCGCTGCTAGCCCTGCACCCGTCACGCAATGCGATCTTTTGGTAAAGGGCGACTGGTATTATTTTAGCGCCACGCGAAGGGGGGTTGATCGTAGTGTGCTACTCGCGTGTCTCTTCCCATCAAAACCACTTCACGAAACTGATAAAGGACTGCGGCGGTAGGCGCAAATATCTGATCAAGGGTCAGTTGTAGTGAGAGAATTTCGGTACCTTCATCACTGTTTACATGGAACTTGGCAACATGATCCTTGGCGAGGTCTGAAAACGTTGCACTGTGTATTGAAGCTACTTCGCTAGGGTTGGGTTTGAGTCCACGTGTGTCGCGATCAGCCCACACCACCACGGGTGTAATTCGAAACCCGGATCGCGTGATGTAATCGTCGAGCACCCCAAGAATACTGTTTGCTGGGAGTAAAAGATTCACTTCTTCCTCGAGCTCACGAAGTGCCGCGTCCATGGCACTTTCTCCCGGATCCAAGCGACCACCCGGCAAAGCCCATTGACCACTGTGAGCTCGAAGTGACTTGGCTCGTCGCGTGAGAAGGACTGAACCTAATCCATCATAAGAGCTGAGCACCACCGCCACCGCTGCCGCTTTTAAGTCACCCAGTGGCTGGGCGATCCTCTCAAAGCTCGCGAGTTGCCCACGGGCATAATCGCGAAGACGCTCGTCGTACGCGAATCGAGTAAGTGGTGTAGCCACTATCCAAACTCCACTGCCATCTAGTCATCCGCCAAGACGACGTTTTGTTGCGCCGTACGCCCCCAGACGTGCCTTTAATAGCTGTCTACTGCCGTTAACATGCGTGTTGCCAGTGTTTGCTCGGCCTCAGTCAGTTCTGGGCGCCAGACTTCGAAGATCAATACAAATCGATCTTCGTTTGAATCGTTCCACGCTTCGTGCTCGATTGTGTCATCAAAGAGGAAGGCTTCACCGACGTTCCAAGACCGTGTGGTATTCCCAACTCTAAACCCGCAGTTTTCCGGGATAATGAGTGGTAGGTGGCCAATTAAACGTGTGTTGATCATGCCGTTGTGAGGGGGGATTTTGGCCCCTGGGCGAAGACGTGAAAATAAAATGTTGGGGCATCGCTGGCCCGAAAAGACGAGCGGTAGCGCATTCATTGCGGCCGTTGTCACAGGGCAGAGAGCTTGGTTCTCGGGCACAGGCTCTCCGTTGCGCCACAGATAGAGGGCGCCCCAATCATCGTTGTCCGCCATGCCGTGAGAATCGAAGGCGGGGCGGTCTGTGTTGCTTTCCAGATAAGCGTTAAAAGTACTACCTCCGCTGATCAAGCCCTTCAGCTCTTCGAGGATGGCCTCTGTTTGCCCTTCGAGCGTTTCTAACCATGGGAAAGACTCGCGTGGATGAAATTCATGGATGGGTAATCCGGGGTACATAATGTGGCGCGGCTGCGGATAGTATTGCTTGCGCTTACCAAGCAAGAGATCGACCGCTGCCTGCATGCGCGGTGTGCTCTGTGCCTCGTCCAGCAGAGGTTGAACTTCTCGCGTCATATGGTCTGCAAAGGCTTGTTGCAGCGCTTGGACACGGGTTTGCGCCCGTAAGAATTCGACTCGTATCTCTTGCACCATATCGGGGTGCAGCGGATTAATGATGAGGGCTTGCCGATAAAACGCGGCAGCTGCTTTCATATTCTCTTGAGCATAGAAGACGTCTGCTTTGACAATGTATGCGCGTGCATTTCGAGGGTCACGCGCAATGGCACGGTCGGCCGCGAGTTGCGCATTTTCATAGTCAGCAAGGTCACGATTAGCGAGAGCGATCACGCCCCAAACAGTTGTATCGTCGAGCCCCAATTCGACGGCTCGTTGCGCTAGATTCCGGGCCGCTTCAGGCTGGTTTTCGCGCAAGATGACAATAGCTTCCCCAAGACATTTTTGAGGATCCGTCATTGATAATGGGTTACGGCTCATGATGGTTTCCAAAGTGAGAAATTAACGGCGTTAATTATGCAAAAAAAAGGGAGGCTTTCGCCCCCCTTTTTTCTGTTAGGTACTAAACGATTGTTTAGAACTTAACGGTTACACCTGCGAACAGGTATGTGCTCACATCAAACAGACCTGGGTAAGTGTTGTTGTTACCTGTACCCGTACCTGAAGAGGTAGTTACAGGAGCATCATCACCCAAGACGTTTTGTGCGCCCACGCGTACGCTTACGTTCTCATTGACGTCATATGTTGCCGACAAGTCGAGGTAGTTACGCTCTTCCATTGCGTCTTCGAGGTAACCCTGTGGATCTTCCAATCCGTAGAGGTCAGTCTCGCCAATGTGACGCCATGTTGCCGAAACAACAACGTCGTATGGCGTTACCCAAGTCGCGAGGAAGCGGTGATTGTACTCAGGAGCAGGCAGACCACATGGACCTGCGTATGCGCCAGCACACTCAACCTTGTTATCACCTGGGATAGCAATCGAGTAGTTGGTATCCAGGAACGTCGCCGCGTAATCGAAGTTAAGCGTACCCATGTCGTTCAAGTCGTACGAGTAGGTTACGTTAAGGTCGACACCCTCAGTTGCGAATGTAGCAACGTTGACGTTCTGTGTACTAATACCCGCGAGGCCACCGTCAGGTGCTTCGTTGAGTAAGTGCAGAGTACCTGCTGTATCACGCTGAATGTTCCCACAGAACGCTGGGTCACCTGTCTCAAGACAGCGATCCAATGAAGTCTGCGCAGGAACTGAACCAATTGCGTCGGTTACTTCAATGTCGAAGTAGTCGATGGCAATAGAGAGGTTCTCGATCATGCTTGGCGTAATAACAACACCGAAGGTAGTTGTCTCGCCTTCTTCAGCAACAAGGTTAGGGTTACCACCCGTGATCAGGTTGAACTGACCAGCCGCACTTGGGTCAACTGTACCGTACTGCGATGCAGAAAGACCTGTGTTAGCACACGCCTGCTGTGAAGCAGAAGGCGTAGGTCCTGAACATGGGTCACCGTCACCGTTTACAGGTGCTAGCTCAACAAGGCCAGTGTTGATACCTACGTAGAGGTCGAACACGTTTGGCGCACGGATCGCAACAGACTGGTTCAAACGGAAGCGAACTTCGTCGTTTGGTGCCCAGCTGATACCAGCGAAGTAAGTGTCAGCGTCGAACGAGTTAGAAACGCCGTTACCGTTAGTTGTGTAATCAGAGTAACGATAACCTGCTGTCAGACCGAGTTCTTGAGCCATTGGCGCGCCCGTGATGAGCGGCAATGAAATCTCCATGAACACTTCTTCAACTTCAATCTCACCGGCGATTGGCAGAGTCGCACCACCGGTACCAGTCAGACCACGTCCGCCTGATACTTTGGAGATGTCATCTGACAAACGAGCCAGCATATCTTCACGGTATTCGAAGCCGATCAGACCAGACAGACCGGAGTCCGCCATTGGGCTCTTGAAGCCCATGCTAGTGAGATCACCTTCGATGGTGCCGCCAAAGACTGTCTGCTCAGTTTCACCGGTTACGATACCAACACCTGCGATGAACGCAGCTGCTTCGTCAGTGACCGCAGTTGAACCGTCAGCGTTACGTGTGAAGATGTTCCATGGCTCACAACCACCGCTGGTGTCACGACAAACGGGGTTGTCGAAGGTACCAGTAACGTACAACGCTTGCTGTACACGGTTGAAGTTCAAATCGTTCTGAGAGATACGTGTACCTTCAGTCGCAGCGAACTGGCCGAAGATATCAAACGCAAAGTTCTCGTTGATGTCGCCACGGAAACCGAAGATTGCACGCCATGAGCTGTTCTCGTAAGTACTTACACGAGGACCGCCTTCAACGTTACGGTGCGAGTTAATGAACTGAACATCGATAGACTCATTACCAGCGGCCATCCAATCGAGACAGCTGATGAAGTCACCGTTGTCATCGAATGTACCTGTGATGTCACCCAAACGAATACCGTCACCGTTTGGACCAGCACCGCCTGCAAGCAATGGGTTGTCACAGTTGGTCTGGAAAGGACGGTTGAACGACGCAGATTCCGCGATCTGAGCGGCAGTCTTGTTGTTCATGTACGTTGTATCGAAGTACGCTTCGACGTCATCAGTGATCTCGTAGTGACCACTTGCGCCAAGGTTCCAACGCTCAACTGGACGCTGGTAGTGGTTTACCGCGCCGTAGTTGTAGAACACGTCACTTCGGCTGAAGTCGATTGGTACGATTGTGCCGTCGAGCTCTTGGAATACAGTACCAGCAACGCCGTTACCGATTGTTCCGTTGAAACGACGGAAGTTAGATGAGCCACCACAGAAGGGAGCTGAAGAGCCGAACAGAGTACATGCGCCTGTGTCACGGTCACGACCGATCATAGACTCCATGTCTTCGTATGTTCCGAAGAGCGTGATGTTGCCACGGCCATCTTCGCTGTTTACACCCATCAATACAGACATAAGGCTAGCTTCACCGGCTGTGTTTGAACCCGGGTCAAAAAACTCTGCGTCCGCGAGCTTCTCTTGCATGTAGCCATTGTCGTTTGCGTTGTAGTTCGTGCTGTACTGGTAGTCGAACTCAAAACCTTCGAAGTCTTTCTTGGTAATGAAGTTCACAACACCGGCAACCGCGTCAGAACCGTATACCGCAGATGCACCTGCAGTTACGACATCGACACGCTCAACCATGCGAGCAGGAACCATGTCTACGTTAGCTGATGATGAGAATGGGCTACCGAAAGGCAGACGCTTACCATCGATCAGTACCAGTGTACGCTGTGAACCCAAACCACGAAGGTTCAGAGTTGACGTACCGCTAGCGCCGTTTGCAACTTCCGCTGTCTGCGAAACGAATACGTTTGGCAGAATGTTGACCACGTCTTCGACACGAGCAACACCACGGCTGTTAATTTCTTCTGCACCGATCTGCACGAGTGGTACAGATGAAGTAACGTTTGACTTGGTCAAACGAGTACCCGTAACCACAACCTCTTCGAGGTCAGCTGATTCGTCCTGGGCAGAAACGAGTGTGGGCAGTGTTGAAGCAACTGCCGCGGCTACCGCAGAACTGAGGTAGCGTGTTTTAAAAGATTTCATTAGAAACCTCCCCTAGTTTTATATAAAAGTTCAAGGACTCCTTGTGGCGCCTTTTGTATACCTGCACGCCGATGCAGTGCGATCGCACAACTGCACCTCGGGACCTTATCGAATGTTGGGTATTGCGCGATAGTCATTAGTGATAAATGTTAGGTAATTTGAGACGTAATGTGACTTATTTACACTAAAGTTATTGAACTTTTTGCCCAGAGGGCTGGTGAGGTTTCACTAATCTGTGCGGCGTTTTCGCGAATTCCTCTGAAAATCGTTAACTGACTTCGCTCCTTCGCCTGTGTTGAGCGCAGCGTGAAATCTAAGGTTACACTTAGCGACACAAAGACCCGCAAGCAGTGAATGAAGACGCCCATGTGCCGTATAACCGTAATCATCAAAACTGCGTCCGCACGCTCTTTTGCAAGCGCTGACGTCAAGCTATGAAACCGAACTTAAGACAAGACCTTGAAACGATACAGCGCCAACTCATGGCAGGTCAGTTTCAGGAAGGTATAGCGACCTGTCGGAAGGTCTTGTCATACGCACCCAAAGAGCCTAATGCCTTGTACATGATGGGGGTCGCCGCGGCTCAGTTGGGTGACGCGAACACCACCCAAGTGGCCTTCGACGCGGCGCTGAAGGTAACCCCAGATCGGGTCGATCTTTTGATGAACTACGGTAACTTTCTTCGTGAAACCGGCGCCTTAGATCGGGCTCAGGCGCTTTTGCAGCGCGCATCAGAGCTCGCACCGAAAACCGCGGGTGTTTGGCAGGCCTTGTCTTCCACTCAATTGAGGCTGGAACGATTCGACGCGGCGCTCGTCAGTGCTGAAAGATTCATCGCTTTAGCCCCCAAAGCGGCAGCGGCATGGGAATTAGCGGCGGGGGCAGCGCAGCGGCTGGGTAATCGTGATCGTGCACTTGGCATCATCAAGGAGGGGCTCGAAAGTCTGCCCGAGTCCCCCTCACTCCACTATGCTCTGGGTCAGCTCAACCGCGAGAGTGGTGAGTTCGCGGCAGCAAGTACGGCCTATGAACGAGCCCGCCAGCTCGGTTTTCAGTCCGCAGACTTGTATCGCAACAATGCAGAGTCGCTACTTGAGGAGGGGCGGCCGCTGGACGCAGCGGCTTTTGCTCGAATAGGGCTTGCCCGTTTCCCTTCAGACATCGCGCTTCATCAAGTGGCGACACGACTCCATGTTGAAAGTAAGTCGCCCGGTGATCCCGTGGGCGAGCTAATAAAAGCGGCTCGATCGGAACGTACGAATGCCACATTGTGGGAGACGGCAATCGGCTTTCTCAAATATCTCGATCGGCAAGAGGATGAGCGACGGCTGCTCGAGGAAGCTCTGTCATCAGGTAGCCCTAAAACGCCGCGCCTTCTGAGTCTCCAGGCGATAGCCATGGCTGATGCGGGCGATACCAAGCGAATGGTGGCGACATACGAGAATCTTTTAAAACGGTTTCCTGATGATGCAGGTGTCAAATTTGACTTCGCGATTCAGCTACTAAAGATGTCAGAGCCCCAACGCGCCGACCGATTATTCGATGAGGTGCTGAAGAACAGCCCCCTTGATCAAATGGCACTGGGTTTTAAAAGCACGGCGTTGCGTTTGATGGGTGATGATCGATTAAATGATCTAGTGGACCATAATGACATGGTCTTTGAGGTGGAAATCCCCGTGCCCAACGGCTACTCCTCGCGCTCTGCGTATTTCGCTGAGGTGGCAGCGGTACTTGAGACACTTCACCACACCCGTGCGCACCCGATTGATCAGAGCGTGCGTGGTGGCACACAAACCAATGGTTTCTTGTTCCGAATTGCCCACCCGATGATTGCTCAGCTCGAACAGCAAATTCGCCTTGCGATTGTCGATGCGCTTCATCGGTTTCCTACTGACAGCAAACATCCCTTTTGGCGACGAAATACGGTCGATACCGGGGCTGCAGATATTGTGTTTTCAGGCGCATGGTCAGTGCGACTGAGTGCGCAAGGTTTTCATACAAATCACATGCACCCTAAGGGCTGGATAAGCTCTGCGCTTTACATTGCCGTCCCGGATGAGGTGACTGGCGCGAGTGACGATGCCGGATACATTCAGTTTGGGGCGCCAGAGGAGAAGTTGGGTCTGAATTTGCCGCCGATTCGGACAATAAAGCCCCAAGTCGGAAACCTGGTGCTTTTCCCCTCTTATATGTGGCACGGCACAATACCCTTTAGTTCAAAGCAGCCAAGAATCACGGTTGCCTTCGATATTGTTC
This sequence comes from Candidatus Paraluminiphilus aquimaris, assembly GCF_026230195.1. Lineage (NCBI taxonomy): Bacteria > Pseudomonadati > Pseudomonadota > Gammaproteobacteria > Cellvibrionales > Halieaceae > Candidatus Paraluminiphilus > Candidatus Paraluminiphilus aquimaris. The sequence goes on from NZ_CP036501.1 coordinate 850,832, forward strand.
CGCATACCGAGTGAAAGGCCTAGTCGGCTTACACTCGTTGCCATGAGACGGCCGAATAGCGATCTACTTAACTTTCGAAACGAGCACTGACTTACCGCTAGAGACAACGGTCATCTCCCAGCCACCCATCCAGTTTTTATCAAATTTAACGCGGTAATCATCGCCGCGATGACGGTATTGTGACGACGATCGCTGACGCCAAATCTGACCATTGTCGAGCCTGAAAACGGTCTTGCCTCGCCAGCCGGTGAAATCGCCTGTCAGCATCGCATCAAAGGGACCGCGATTTGCGTTGGCTTTACTGTCTTGTTCTTTACGCGTGGCTAACTCCTCTGCCACACGCCGTTCAATCTCCTCGTCGATTGCCGTTTGCTTGCTCGGCTTGGGGGTACTATTCGTGCGGGTAGTAACGCGTTCTTGTGAATCCACGCTAGCCGCCTTACCGTAGCGCGCTTTCAACCAATCATTTAAGTACTGGCGCTGTTTAGACGTCAGCGAGTCAACACCGGATCGAACGCGCTCCTCTTCGGTCATTGCGCGCTCGAGGGGTTGGTATGCTGTATCGGCGCTGGCTATTGTAGCGGTTAGAAGCGGCGCAACCAAGGCGAGCTTAGCCAGATATCGCCAAAATGACCTGCTTGGCTTGTCAGAGCGATGGTCCTGGCTAATCCGTTTTAGGTGGGTGTACATGAGCAGACTCCTCAAAGAATGTGGTTAGGTCAGACATTGGCCATCCTCAAGCGTGTAATGTATGCCTTTCGGATACATGGGTTCAATCCACTCATGGATTGTAAAGGCCCTTGCGGGCGGTAGTCAGATGGCGAAACGCGACTGTCGAGTGGTCAATTGGGAGGTGGCATTATCAATTCAACTAACGCCAAAAAATCGTCATGGCCCCGTACGCAACGTCAAGGTTTGATACTCAATGTATTGTTGGTCACGGCCGGTTATTGCCTCAGCGCATCAGCGAATGCGAGTGGCAACGAACGACCGGGACCAGAAGGCGCTGCACGATCGGCAGTGAGTGAGGACTCTTCGTGTCAGAGTGCTGATTTACTCTTGCACAACGCACGCGTTTATACCCCCATCGACTACACGGTCCATGAAAGCGAGCCGGTGATAGAGCGTTTTGAGGCTGTTGCGATTAAAGACGGAACATTTGTTTTTGTGGGTTCCAACGCCTCGGCGGAGGCTTGGCGGTGCGGCGCATCTGAAGTGATCGACCTCAAGGAAAGTGCGGTCTATCCAGGCTTTACAGACAGTCACCAACACCTTGAGGGCGTCGGGCGCCGAACCAAGACTTTGAGCCTTTTTGGGATTGCGACGCTTGAAGAGACCGTAGCGCAGATACGCGGGTGGTCTAAGGGAGTCGCTGAAGGCGACTGGGTGATGGGCCGGGGCTGGATAGAGCGCGAGTGGGAAGATGAGCAGCGTTTTTTAACGCGCTGGGATGTCGATGCATTCACTGAGAGTAAGCCGTTGTTCATGCCAAGAGCAGACGGCGTGTCGGCACTGGTTAATTCGAAAGCGCTCTCGCTTGCGGGAGTCACTCGGGATACCCCTGACCCTGTTGGGGGTCGATTCGACCGCGATGCCGAGGGCGAGCTTACGGGTTATGTACTGGGTCGGGCGATGGACCCTTTCCGTGCAATTTTGCCTCCCGAGACGAACACGTACATCAAAGACAACTTGTTGCGAGGTATGCGGGCCAATGCCTCGCTGGGTTGGACTGCGACACACGATGCGGGTATGTCGTGGCGCGAGTTGAATCTGCTGCAGGAGCTCCATCAGGAAGGTCAGATGGCGCATCGCGTGTATGTCGCGGTGCCGATATCAGAGGCAGGACCGCTTATCGCGCAGGGACCCGAGCAGACGGAGGACGGTTGGATCGCGCTGAACGCCATAAAGGTTTTCATCGATGGCACCTTGGGCTCGCGCGGCGCGGCACTGCTGGAGCCGTACGCAGATGCCGATCACACTGGCTTTATGAATCGGACAACGAAAGAGGCGCTCATGCCCGTCTTGGCGGGTGCATTGGCAAAAGGTCTCCAAATAATGACGCATGTCATCGGCGACCGTGCGCTGAGGACGACGTTGGATTGGTACGAAGAGGCTTGGGACGCATTGCCATCGGGTGAATGGGCCAAAACAGACCTTCGGTGGCGACTTGAGCATGCGCAAATCATTCCAGCGCAAGACCAGGAAAGGATAGCCAGAATGAATGTCACATTGTCGATGCAGCCAAGTCACGCCATCGGTGATCTAAACTTTGCGCCCGCGAGGCTTGGTGACGATCGCTTGGCGCTTGCTTACCCCTGGCGTCCTCTTATCAAGCAAGGTATACCGGTAGTGGCTGGTTCGGACGCACCCGTGGAAGCCGGCGATCCGCGCATCGAATTTTACGCCGCCATTACACGTCAGCGGTTAGACGGCAGCTCAGGTGAGGGCTGGCATCCCGAGTTTGCTGTGTCGCGCGCGCAGGCGTTAAAAATGTTTACGGTTTGGCCTGCTTATAGCGCTTTTCAGGAAATTGATCGAGGCAGTATTCAAGTCGGTAAGCGTGCTGATCTGACCATTTTCGATACGGACTTTATGACAGCGACACCCGCGCAAATACTCAAGTCTCGGGCGATAATGACGATTGTCGATGGGAAAATTATCTTTAAGGTGTGGCCCGTTTAAATCCTGTGCGAAAAAACCGAGATCCAAAGGCGAGAATGTAAGGGGGCGAGCCGGTGAACGTGAGGACGCGATTTTGATGGGTGACACTCGCCATTGGGCGAAGCTCGCTGGTCGTCACGGTCCAGAAGACGTTTAAAAGCAGCAGCAGTTTATAAATAGAACGCTTAAGAATCCGCGGTGATTGATCATGAGACGACCATCCATAAGAACGCTCCTTTTTGCGCCTGCAATCCTATTTACCCTTTTTTACCTGACGGGCGTCGTTATGTTTGCAACTGAAGATCGGACGGTTGACGCGCTTGAGGGACGGGAGTCAGCACCCGATGTAATAGCGATATTTGGCGCAAGCGGTACGGCAGGCGACGGTATTTTAAAAGCGGCGCTCGCTGACCCTGATATTCAAAAGATTCATGTCATTACTCGTCGTTCTACCCCACGAATCGAGGAGGGTATTGCGTCGGGCAAGGTACAGATGACACGGCACATGGATTACCTCAATTACGCGAGTATCCAAGAGCAGATAGCAGAGGTGGATACTGTCTACTGGGCGATTGGTATCAGTTCCGTCGGTGCTGACGAGGAGACCTACGGCCGGATTCACGTCGATTTTCCGATGCAGTTCGTGCGTTTATGGACCCGTATCAACACCGCGTCTGATCTGTCATTCCACTTCATCAGTTCGAGCGATATTTCAGAGGATTCCAGCGTAATGTGGGTGCGTGAGAAAATCCGGGCTGAAAAGTCGCTATTTAACTTTGCCGAGGGATCGAACCTTCGTGTGATTGCCTACCGGCCTGACTACATTGGTCCGACAAAAGAAGAGGCGCACCTCGGACAAGACCTGCTGTACTGGTTCTTCCGACCAGTGGGGGCTGCGGTGAAGGCGACCGAAATTGGCCGAGCAATGATAGCCCTATCGTCGCGCGGACCGCGCATCGCAAATGGGATGACAATCAGCACATCCCGCATCATCCGCTTAAGCGATGCGTATGGCCGTCGGCACTCTAGAGACAAGACGGGACTTATTCCTTTCATGCCCGAAGATGAAGTAAGGAAAGTAGTGAGCCGATGAGGGTGAGGCTGGCGCCAACACGATGTTGGTGGATCGCGCAGCCCATGGATGGGCGAGAGCGATCAGGGAATTCGATTCGGCGCTGAATCCGAAAGGATAGTGGTGGGCCCAGTAGGGTGAGACCGGGGTTTCGACGAGCACTGCTCGTCGCCGGACGAACGACCGAGCGTCTCGCGAGGGCTGGGGTAGTCCGATGACGTCCATCACAAACGAAGTGAAGTGGTGGGCCCAGTAGGACTTGAACCTACGACCAATCGATTATGAGTCGACTGCTCTAACCAACTGAGCTATGGGCCCCAAATTCGCAACTAATTTGCGGGGTCGCGAGTGTAACATGGTGAAATCTGAAAAAGTCGGGGTGAGCGTCATTTCTTGATATCCCGTTCACTTTGAAATCACAAAGTGATAGCGTGCATGGCAATCCTTCAGAACTAAGAATAAGAAGACAACAATGAAGATTCTCAAGGTTTTTTTCGCCCTAACGTTGGGGCTTGTTAGTTCCTGTGCAGTGACTGAGTTCGACCTCGACCGAGAGGTCTACGAGCGACAGATAAAGCAAGTGCGCTTGGGTATGTCGTTTGACGAATTTCAAAACCTTTTTCCACAACGTATTTCTCGAGGCGCTATCAAGAGCAATGTGGGAACCATCGCGGCTTATGAGGTGGCCTACGCTTACTACTCTTTTGCCGCGACGGGTGTCGAGCGTCGCAATACGATCACAGGCACTGAACGGGTCGTCACTTGGTTTTTCTTTGCGAATGATCGCCTCATCAAGACCGGCGAGGTCGATGCTTGGCCTACCGAGGCTGAGCTGAACGTGGCGCGCTAGTCACTTCGTCTTGAAAGCATCAGTTCGCTCTCTGTACTAAGCGCGATTTTTTCGAGCCGTCATCCACGCTGACGCGGCCTTTTGTTGAGCCAGTGTTGCTCTGAAAACAGTAAGCTGTGGGTCAGGTTTCCCTGTGCGCCCAATGTTAGCTATTTGCTCATAGAACCAGAACTGGGTTGCGAAAGAATTAATGGTCCTCACCGCATTCAGTTTGGTGAGCCACATAAGCCACCTTGGAAGAAGTGAAAGGTTGTCCTCGTAGCGCGTCAGCTCGTCAGCTCCGTCTAACAATTGGTTGGGTCCCTCTGCATCAACACACAAGGGGCGCCCCACGCCAATCATGTCAGCACCACCGGTCTCTAACACATGATTCATCACTTCTTTTCGGCGCAAACCGCCCGTCACCATAATGGGAATGGATAATTGCTCACGCATTGCCTTTGCAAAATCGACAAAATACGCTTCGCGCGCAAGCGTGCTGCGCGCCAACGACTGCTCTTCAATGGGTTCAACACCATCGAGATTAAGTAACCGCGGTTGCTCGTAAGTTCCGCCCGAGATTTCTAGTAAGTCAACGCCCGCCTCAGCTAACCACTGGGCAACGGTTAACGAGTCATTGAAGTCGAATCCGCCTTTTTGGAAATCGGCGCTATTGAGTTTTACCGAAATTGGGAAGTCGTCTCCCAATGCCTCTCGCGCTTTCGTTACGACTGAGACGAGTGCACGAGCACGATTCTCAAGTTCGCCACCCCACTCGTCGTCCCGCTGGTTGGTAAGGGGGCTTAAGAACTGAGAGAGTAAATAACCGTGTGCGGCGTGAAATTGAACACCGGTAAAGCCTGCTTCTTTGCAGGTGACAGCGCAGTCTACAAAGCGATCAATTAGGGTTGTGATCTCTTCCGATGTGAGTGCGACGGGTTCACCAAACTGACTCTGTGGCAGTCGCAGTCGCACGGCGGAAGGCGCCTTTGGCGAGGGGTTAACAATTTTCTGAGTTTGTCTTCCTGCGTGGCTAATCTGAGCCCACAAATGGTTGCCGTGACGCGTGCCCGCCGATGCCATTTTCTCAAGGGCTTTGAAGGCGCTCGTAGAGAGTTTGCCGTCAACTATGACGTTCCCTGGGCGTTCCAGATGGTCACCATCCACTTGAATATTGCCAGAGAGTAAGATGCCCGAACCGCCATCGCTCCATATTCCGTAGAGGCGCTCCAGTTCCTCGGAGGCCGTTCCATCGGGGTGAGCCAAACCCTCTGTCATAGCCGCCTTGCATAGACGGTTGGGTACCACCGCACCGCATGGCAGTGTGAGGGGTTGGTCGAGCATGTTTATCTCCTGAGTCTCATTATTCTTCGGGTTCGAGGGTCACATGACAGCGTTGATCCTGCAGTAACTCTGCCGAGGCAAGATCATAAACGAAATTCTGCCGATATTTATCCATGAACTCGTTATCTTGAGTACGCAGGCGCTTGCGCTGAAGTGCGCTCAAATATCGGCGCACATCATCCTGTGTTTTCAAGATGAGGGCCGGCACCTCTGCAGTCTTGCCGTCGGGACTCTTTGCCACCATGGTGAAGTAGCACGTGTTCGTGTGTTTACTCACACCTGCCTGCAAATCTTCGGCAACGACTTTGATGCCGACCACGAGCGACTTACGTCCCACATAGTTGACTGACCCCATGAGTTTGATAACTTCGCCCACCTCCACCGGCTGTAGGAACTCTACGTTATCGACGGAGACTGTGACGCAGTAGTTTCCCGCGTGTTTGCTGGCGCAAACGTAGGCCACCTTGTCCATTAACGACATGAGTGTTCCGCCGTGAACCTTGCCACCAAAGTTGGCGTAACTCGGCACCATAAGTTCAATAATAGTACTCTGCGAGTAAGCGACTGTGTGTCCTTCCACGATGGATTCCTTGCGAGGATAGAGCTGTTTTTACCGACCCGGTTGAGGTCTGGATCAGCGCTCATCCTCACTTGGAGTGAGCCCATAGGGCTCAGCTAGCTTCCATACGTGTGCCGGCACCATCGTACGAAGTCGCTTGGGTGCGGCGCGGCGCAGGTGAAGTATCGACTCAGCGGCCTTCATCTCCAACCGCGTGCGCGCGAATTCAAGTCCTTTGGGACCGGTAAGCGGCATTATTTTACCTACGATAGGACGCAGCCATTGCGGCATTCGTCGAAGCGGAAGTCCACCTGTCGCGCGGCGGGTATTTTCAATGAAGCCCTTCACTGCGCTATGGCGTTTACCTCCGCTCGAGGGCGCTTTTAACGACAGCTCTGAACGAATTGAATTTAGGGCGTTTTGACCTTTCTGGTTGCGCACCAACAGCCATTGCTCACCGCGGCCGCCCATGTAGCCAACGGTTATGTCAGACAGCGTGTTGACGTAATCAACACAAGTGCGACAGGTGAGAGGAAAGAAATCATCTCTCAAGTCAGCGATCGGCAGCTGGAGGAAAGGGATGCGCCGTGTCTTTCCACCGTGGAACCGCAGCTCTACGTGAAAGTCAGGCATAAACTCCAAGTAGTTAATGCGCTCCGGGTTGTCGTCGAGAAGTGACAAAAACTCGTGGAAATTTTCCGTGGTAGTGTTATCCGAACAGGGTGTCCCGATAACCACTAAATGCTCTAAATCCAGTTCGTTCTCGAGGGCTCGCAGTGCATAGATTTGACAAGGTATACCGATAACAGCAAGTCGCTTATGACCCGCGGCGATGGCAGGCTCTAATTGTTCCAGAAGCGGCGCGTATCCCATGCGCATACCGCGGCAACTCGCCATGTCCTCGGCCGCTGTGACTAGTCGCGGCACGGGCTTCCAAGGGTCGTGTTCGTCAGGTCCCACGCAGAGAACGGCCGATACTTCACCAGAGGTTAATAAAGCTTCACCCAGTCGTGTGGTAATTCCTGTCCACTGGGCGCCGTCGCGTCGTGGCTTGAGCGCTGCTTGATGCATTTCCTGGATAACACCAAAGAAGGGTTCGATCTCACCGTCGGTCTGACGCACGCGACCGTGCACTGCACTCTCAAGCCGGGCGTAATCGGGATTGATAAATTGGCAGGCATAACCACAGCGACCGGGATCGCTGGTGCGGCTGATACCGCAATCCGTGCAAAGCTTACGATGCGGTGCGACGTCTTGTTCCTGCACCGCTATGAGGGTCATCCGTCTAGACCCAACATGTATTTCGCGACCAGTAAGCGCATATCCTCAGAGACATGTCCTTGAGGCGGCATGGAAGGGAAGTCTGGCCGTCGTTTTACGGGGTTCGCCACATACTCGGCGAGCGCTTCTGCGTCATCACCGTACTGCGCCTGAATCACAAGCGCAGGTGGACCGATCAGACGTACGTTGTAGGCATGACAGCCTGCACAGATGCCGTTATAGACAACCTCGGCACCGTTCGCATCTGCTGTAATTACCCTTGGATCAGCGGGTGCCTCTAACATTTTCGTGATGAGCTGCCGCGATGTCCCTATATCGTCTGCCGTCGCTACCGCGTCCGCGGCGCGTACGGTAGGCGCATCACAGTCGGCCCATTCCTCAAGACCGTAAGACCGGTAGGCCTCTCGCCGAGAGATACAGCTGCCACGCGCCTTATCGGCGGCGCTCTGATAGGCCAGTATGTCCGGACCTTTGGTGCTGAACTTACTCAGCATCAACAACTTCATCTCTCCATCGGGGTCGTTACCATTATCGAACATCACATTGTTGCGGATCTCGACATTGTCAGAGTGCGGGTCTGAATCGCGGTCACTGGCCACTTCGGTGACAAAGTCACCACTGGTAACAATGATGCCGCCTGTATTATTTCCCGTGATGATGTTGTCTTCGATGATGACTCGATCTCCTGACATCACAAGGACACCGGTGCCCGACGGAATACCTGCGACCAATGAACCGGGGATCGCAAAGTTGGGCGTGTTGTTGCTGGTTACAAAATTACGACGGATAACGGCGTCATAGGATGACTTAATGGGTAGGCCTGGGGTGATGAAGACCAATATCCCACCAGTATTATTTCTGGCGACGTTGCCTTCGACGAGAACATGCCGACTGTTTTCAACTTCGATACCCGCTACGTTATCGAATACCTGATTGTTTCGAACATCGATGTAGTCAGACATGCCGACATAGATGGCGGCGTCCTCAATTTCGCTTAGTATGTTGTTCTCGATAAGACCGTTATGACCGAACTCGGGGAAAATGCCATAAAGGCCGGTATCGATGACCCAGTTGTTTCTGATCGAGAAGTTATTTCCCGACTGCCCCATGATGGCATTGCCTTTGTACTTCGTGATTTTGAACCACTCGACGCTGAAGCCGTTTCCCGAATACAAAATGGCATCGTTAAGCACTTTTTCGCCATCGAGATGTGGCCACTCGCCGTCCTCAACGACACCAATCAATGAGATATCGTCCTTATCGACGAACACCGTCTCGTTATAGGTGCCCGGGTAAACCCTGATCGTGTCCCCAGCTTTTGCTTGCGTGACTGCTGCCTGGATCGACTCGCCTTCTTTCACTTCGAGCGTAGCGGCTTGTGCCACCCCTGTCGGTAGCGACGCCATCAGAATCCATAAAAATAGGCTGAGTTTTATTTTCATTATTGTGACCTCGAAGTCAGCTTTTGATCGTTTATTACTCGCCCTGGCGTCAGGCCGGACGGAACGCGCTCAGGTATGCGGGGCATAAAACCCTCATCGGTTAAAGCGTGGAGGAAATCGACCAATCTGTCGAGTTCTTCGTCACGCAGATTGGGTTCCCAGATATGCCAATGGATCAGGAGGTTCTCGTCCTTTGGCACTGCATGCCCTCTACCCCCGTTATAAAACGCCACGGTATCGCGCAGGGTCTTAAAGTTTCCCTGGTGCATATAAGGCGCCGTTTTTGCAATGTTACGAAGACTCGGCACCCTGAAGCCACCGTGCTGGCTGGGTATGCCTGATGTTGCGCCGGCTCCAGGGTCAAAGGGTCGGCCTTCTGGCTCCGGGACGCCAATAATGGCGATTTCCTGATTACTAAAGAGCGGGGGTGTATGACACTCCCCACAGCGAGAGACAAATGAGCGAAAGACGTTGAGGCCTTCTAACTCGCTCGGGGACAGGCTGTTGTGCAGGCCATGTGCGTAGAAATCATACCGACTGTTGAGTGAAATCAGCGAAGCCTCAAAGGCGCTCAGTGCTGCGTAGACCTGGTTTAGACTGATGTTTGGTGTTCCGAACGCGTCCGAGAAAAGCCGTAGGTAGGTTTCGTTACTTGAGAGATCTTCGAGCAGTTGCTCAGGCGTATTACCCATTTCATTCGACGCATACAAAGGTCCGAGTAGCTGGGTTTCAAGAGAGGCTTTACTGCCATCCCAAAGTAAGGTGTCAAAGAAACCTATATTCCAAAGACTGGGGGCCGAGCGATCGAGGCTTACACCATTGATGCCAACCGCGCGACCTCGGCCGTCTGCGAAGCCATGGTCAGGGTCGTGGCAGCTAGAACAGGCCATTGTATTGTCGCCTGAGAGCAATGGATCAAAGAAAAGGTAACGTCCAAGGTCAATTACCTGCGGACTGAATCCGTCACGCAGCTCGGGGAGCCCCGCGCGAGGGCCGCCGACGCCGCTGTTGTGAGGTGAGCCGTAATGGTTATAGAGGCTGTCGAGTTTGCAGACCGACTGCTCATTAATTTTGAAACCCGCTGGGCAGTTATCGACTAGAGCGAATTCACCGGCCTCGCCTTTTGCGATGGCGGCGGAGATCAGCCAAAGCAAAAGTAATAGGTTGGCGCCAAATTTACTCAGCGATGGAAACCACATAAGCCGTCACGTCGTCGATAAGCTGTGGGTCTTTTAACGCTTTGGATAGCCTTGCCATCTGTTGACCATACTTGTCGTTGGGGTGAGTACCGCGTTTACCCTTTGCAAACTCACCATACTGACGCGTCAGGTAGTCACTACTAAGTCCTAGCAAATTGGGGGCGCCCAGCGCATCGTTCCCGTTTGCACCCGTTCCGTGACAGGCGCCACAGTAGGCGGTGTACAAATCTTTACCCCGGGCAACATCGCCATTTCTTGGCACCGGCGACATGACGTTGCTGTCAGGCAGTTCGCTAATGGCCATCGTTGCACTGCTCAGAGTTCGCGTGTCGAGCGTCGCAATCGCGGCGGTCATCGACTGCGCGTAGTGATTATCTTTGCTGCGCCAGCCTTCTTTGAAGCCCTGCAGTTGCCGCTTGATATAGGATTCAGATAGGCGAGTCAGGTTGGGCGCACCCAGCGTATCGTTGCCCGCCCCAGTCGCGCCGTGACAGTGTGCGCAATGGGTCTGATAGCCGTCGTCAGCGGTAGCTGGCATCGTCGCCGCGACGAGGGTCATCAACGCCGCGCATATCCAGTTAGTAAGGCTCATCTTATTATTTTAATTCTTTTGATTTATAAGTCCCAAGTATAAACCTGAGGATGACGGGGATAAAGAAACTAGGAATTAGAGAGTAAAAGGGGCAGTCGTTCTTTTTCGATAAGCGCGCTAAACTCAACGCAGCAGGGGGTAGGGTATGGAATTCTTGAAACCGGATTGTCGTGCAACCCTAAGAGAGGGGCTCGACGAACTCTACCGCTTCGCGCCAGAGGTGGCAGAGGTATCTGAGCGCAAAGGCAAAAGCTTCAGAGATCACGACCTCACCCACGTGCTATTTGGTTGTGATACGTCGCTAAAAGGCGAGATTTTACTGAAGCCTTGGATCTTGTTTGGCACGACCATTACGCTTGATGAAATAAAAGCCTACCAAAGAGACCCCGAGGTTCAGCGGTTGAATCAAGAGGGTGTTGACATGCTGGGGGGGCGAATCAAAGCCTACCTATTGGCTTTTGTTTACTTTACCCCACTGTTTTTCTGGATTTGGGTTCGCCGTGTCCGGCGCATGTCAGCCAAATGGCCTCACTCGGAGGTGAGCGAGGCGATGTTAGACACACCGCTCGATGAGCTGCGAAGAACTTACAGAATTGAGCTATACCACTAAGCTAAATGGGCTCAAGAAGGGGCGGCGCCCGCCCAACTTACTCGTCTAGGAAGCTGCGCAGATAATCAGAGCGCGTGGGGTGGCGAAGCTTGCGCAACGCTTTAGCCTCGATCTGTCGTATCCGCTCTCGCGTGACATCGAACTGCTTACCCACTTCTTCAAGCGTGTGATCCGTGTTCATGTCGATGCCGAATCGCATTCTCAACACCTTTGCTTCACGCGCTGTGAGACCGCCGAGTACTTCTCTCGTCGCCTCGGTCAAGCCTTCTTCAGTTGCCGATTCGACGGGGCTTGCGATGGTCACGTCTTCGATGAAGTCACCAAGGCTTGAATCCTCGTCGTCACCGATCGGTGTTTCCATAGAAATAGGTTCTTTCGCGATCTTGAGGACCTTGCGAACTTTGTCCTCGGGCATATCCATACGCTCACCCAGTTCTTCCGGCGTGGGCTCACGTCCCATTTCCTGAAGCATCTGCCGGGAAATACGGTTCAGCTTGTTGATGGTCTCAATCATGTGAACGGGGATTCGAATTGTGCGCGCCTGATCCGCGATAGATCGGGTAATTGCCTGTCGAATCCACCATGTAGCGTACGTGGAGAACTTGTAACCGCGGCGATATTCAAATTTATCAACCGCCTTCATCAAGCCGATATTGCCTTCCTGAATAAGGTCCAGGAATTGGAGCCCGCGATTGGTGTACTTTTTCGCAATAGAGATAACGAGGCGGAGGTTTGCCTCAACCATTTCCTTTTTCGCACGACGCGCCCGGGCTTCACCCATGCTCATCCGGCGATTAATTTCTTTGATCTCACCCGTCTTAAGGCCCACTTCATCCTCAATCACGGCGATGCGTTTTTGCAGTCGGATGATGTCTTCGCGGTAGTTGGCAAGTCGCTCATTGACGTCTGCTTTTTTGGTCGCGCCATCAATCCAGTCGAGCTTGCTCTCGGAACCCTGGAAGCTCTTTATGAACTCCTTACGGTCCATACGGCACTCTCTGACAACCAGCCGCATGATTTCACGCTCTGACTCACGCACAACGGCCAGTACGGCTCGGGGTGTCTCAACGAGCGGGTCGAATACGCGGGGTGTTAACTTGAAGAACTTAAAGAGCTCACCCAGTTTCGTCATTTCTTTCTGGGCTTCTTTGCTGGTGTAGCCCTTTTCTTCAAGTACCTTTTCAGTCTTGGTGCACTGACGCTTTAATGCGGTAAAGCGCTTCTTCGCCTCGACGGGATCAGGACCCGTTTCGGTTTCTTCTGAATCGTCGCTGGCGTTGTTCGCATTCTGCTCTGCGATCTCTTGTGCTGATGGCACATGATCGGCTGGGTCAAGGTAGCCCACTAATATGTCAGACAGCTTTCGTTCTTCTCTCGCTACCGCGTCATATTCGTCGGCGAGCCTTCGTGCAATGCGAGGATAAAACGCCAGCGCGGCCATCAACTCGCGAATACCTTCTTCGATGCGCTTGGCAATAACAATCTCGCCCTCGCGCGTTAGAAGCTCAACCGTTCCCATCTCCCGCATGTACATGCGCACGGGATCTGTCGTTCTGCCGGCCTCGTTCTCAACCGCTGCCAAGGCAGCGGCTGCTTCGGCTGCTGCGATTTCATCTGCTGAGCGATCTCCCTCAGTGAGGATTAACTCATCGGCATCAGGGGCTTGCTCAAAGACTTGTATGCCCATGTCGTTAATCATCTGAATGATGTCTTCGACTTGATCGGGCTCAGAAATGTCCTGCGGGAGGTGATCGTTCACCTCTGCGTAAGTCAGATAGCCTTGTTCTTTGCCCTTGGCAATTAATTGCTTCAAGAGCGATTGTTGTTGTAGCGAATCAGACATGAAAGGATCCGGAGTAGAGACGGTCGGAAAAAATTTAGCGGGCAATTATAGTGCTCGCAGGTCTAATAAGCCATGTCAAAACTCGGACTTTGGCGTATTTATGCAATTTTGACGAATCCGTCGTTTCTGGTGAGTTGCGCGTCAGTCTCTGCCAGAAAGCTGTCGTATTTCAGTTGTTAGCGATACGAGCTCGCGCTTTTGCTCGTTATTGAGCTCGGTGTAACTCACCGATTTGAGCTCATGAGCACGTGTACGCAACAAAGCAACACGCCGATCTCTCGATAATTTATTCAACAGGGCAACGAGGTGCTCGTTGATCTCTTGTTCTGTATCGATGACTTCTTTGGCGGCGGCCGCGCTTAAGGCTTCTCCTTCTTCGGTATTGGTCCAGTACCCGAGCAGTGCCGCTGTACTCATGTCGGGTGTCTCTTGTACCAGCGCCACAACGTCTCTCAGTAAGTTGGCGGTTCGATCTGAGTTGTCGGGGAGCATTTCGTCTGCCACCAGAAGCGCGGCGGGCGGATGAAGTGCTATTAAGCCCAGTGCCCGCATTAATACGTTGTCGTTAAATCCCGAGTCTGGGGAGCGCAAGGCCGATGAATCGGCGTGAGCGCCTGTGTCTTGGAAACCCTCTGCAAACTGGTCGTAATCATCCTCAAAGTGGGGCGGTGCGCCATCGCTTTCCTCATGAAAATCGGGCGCCGTGCTCTCGGATTTTTCCTGCACTTCGCGCAAGCGCCGAAGGCTATCGACGTCCATATCGGTCCGCTCGGCTAGCGACTTGAACAGTAATGTTTTAAATACGCCATCCGGGATTTGGTTGAGGTAGGGTGCCACCAACTTTGAGAGCCTTGCTTTTCCGTCCATCGTGGCGAGGTCGATGCCCAGTCCCATTTGCTCAAACAGGAAGGTTTCGAGCGGCGCAGCCGTATCAAATAGGTGCTCCAGATGCTGTGCGCCTTTATTTCGAACTACGGTATCGGGGTCTTCGCCCTCGGGTAGGAACAAAAATTTAACCTGTCGACCGTCTTCCATCATCGGTAGTGCAGCTTCCATTCCCCGAAAGGCCGCTTTTCGGCCCGCTTCGTCACCGTCAAAGCAAAAGACGACTTGTTCGACACGACGGAATAACGTTTCTAAGTGGGGCTTACCGACTGAGGTTCCCAGCGTTGCGACCGCGTAATGAATGCCAAACTGCGCCAAGGCGATAACGTCCATGTAGCCTTCGACAACAACAATGCGGTTCAAGTTTTTTGAGAACTTACGGATATGGTGGAGTCCATAAAGCTCATGTGATTTGGAAAACAGGGGGGTTTCGGGTGAGTTTAAGTATTTGGGCTTGCCGTCGCCCAACACCCTGCCGCCCATGGCAATGACTTTGCCGCGCTGATTCACAATGGGAAAAATTACACGATCTCTAAACCGGTCGTATTTTCGACCTTTGTCGTTTTCAATGAGTAGGCCGACCGTTAACGCATGCTCAATACTTTCCTCGTCAGCAAGCGTTTGCATCAGGTTGTCCCAACCCTCGGGGGCAAAGCCAAGCCGAAAATCCCGCGCAATCTCACCCGATAACCCGCGGCGCTTGAGATAGTCCACTACGCTCTTGCGGTCCTTATGTTGGCGCAAGAACCCTTCATAGAGCTTTGTGGCGCGCTCCATCGATTCATAAAGTGGCTTTTGGTTATCCACTTGCGGTGCGTTATCGGCCTCCTCGGGAGGCATTTCAATTCCGGCTGAGTGAGCAAGTAGCTCGATGGCTTCTCTGAAGTCCATTCGCTCGTATTCCATGATGAATCCGAGCGCGTTACCACCGGCCCCACAGCCGAAGCAATAATAAAATTGCTTGTCTGGGTTGACGGAAAAGGAAGGGGTCTTTTCTTGGTGGAAAGGGCAGCAGGCTGAATAGTTTTTACCGGCCTTTTTAAGCTTCACACGACGATCCACAACATCGACGATGTCAGTTCGATCGAGGACTTGGTCTATGAATGCCTGTGGAAGTCGGGCCATATTTGGCAGCCTAAGCCGTTGCTCAAGCCGTCAGTTTAGCCTTAACAATCTTGGAAACGGCACCCATATCTGCACGGCCTTGCAGTTTAGGTTTGATAACGCCCATTAATGAGCCCATTGCAGCCATACCTGTTGCATCTATGCCTGCTAGTGCCTCGTCAATAATTACAACGATTTCGGCTTCGCTAAGCTGCTGTGGAAGGAATTCTTGAATAACGGCGATTTCGGCCAGTTCGATAGCGGCCAACTCATCGCGACCCGCGTTTTGAAACTGTGTTACTGAATCGCGGCGCTGCTTGACCATCTTATCCATGATGGCCAAGGCGCGGGGGTCGTCGATTTCGATTCGCTCATCGACTTCAACGCGCTTAAATTCTGCCTGGATAAGCCGGATGGTTGAGAGACGTGCCTTCTCGCGCGCTTTCATCGCCGCCTTCATGGCAGCTTTGATTGTAGCGACTAGACTTTCGGCTTCGGACATCTCGCGACCCCGTGGGAATTAATACAGACGCTGACGCTTGCGGTTTTCCCGAGACATTTTCTTGAGATGGCGCTTAACAGCGGCAGCAGCGGCGCGCTTACGCACAGTCGTTGGCTTCTCGTAGTGTTCGCGCTTACGCACTTCTGCAAGTAGCCCTGCTTTCTCGCATGAGCGCTTGAAACGGCGCAGGGCAACGTCAAAGGGCTCGTTTTCTTTTACCTTAACTGAAGGCATTCAAATCTTCCTGTCTAACTGAGGGCGCAAAAACGCCGCACTAAAAATAAGGGCGCGCAGTATAGGTAGGGGAGCGGCGTTTTGCAAAGGCTAACAACGTGCTAAGTTCCAGATTTTTCCAAGGATGCCCCGATTTGCGAGTATTAGGCATAGAAACGAGCTGCGATGAGACGGGGGTTGCCCTCTACGATACTGAGCGAGGGTTGCTTGCCGATGCCCTGTATTCGCAGATCGCGGTCCATGCCGAATACGGTGGCGTGGTTCCTGAGTTGGCTTCACGCGACCATATACGCAAGACCTTACCGTTAGTGGATGAGGTGATAAAAACTGCTGGATTGGTTAAGCAGGATATCGATGCGGTTGCCTATACCTCTGGGCCGGGACTCTTAGGCGCCTTAATCGTGGGTGCAACGATGGCAAGGTCGATAGCTGCGGGCCTCGGCGTGCCATCACTCGGTATACATCATATGGAAGGGCATCTCATGGCGCCGCTATTGTCCGATGAGCCGCCTGATTACCCCTTTGTGGCACTTTTGGTGTCCGGAGGGCACACGCAGCTAATCCGTGCCAACGCGTTCGGCGATTACTGCTTACTTGGTGAGTCGTTAGATGATGCGGCTGGTGAGGCCTTCGACAAGACGGCTAAGCTCCTGGGATTGCCTTATCCCGGTGGGCCGCAGGTGGCGCGGCTTGCTGAGCAGGGAAATCCGGATCGCTTTTCATTTCCGCGGCCTATGGTTAAACACCCGGGGCTGGATTTCAGTTTCTCGGGATTAAAAACCCACGTTGGTACCTGCATACGCGATCTGAGTTCGGAGGGCGCCTTGAGTCCTAAAGACAAAGCGGATGTCGCGCGCTGCTTCGAAGAGGCGGTCGTGGATACGTTGGTGATCAAGTGCAAACGTGCGCTTAAGCAAGAGAATGTCCGTACCCTCGTTATGGCGGGAGGCGTGAGCGCTAACAAAAGATTGCGAGAGCGACTGCAGAGCGCCCTCGGGCAATTGGGTGCAGAGGTGCTCTATCCTGAGCCCAAGCTGTGTACTGACAACGGCGCGATGATTGCCTTTGCCGGTGCCTTGAGACTCGCTGCGGGAGAAAGCGATCCCGACGCACCCGAAGTGCGAGCGAGATGGCCCATTACCGAGCTGGAGCCTCCGACGGCGTCCAAAAAAGGGAACCAATTATGAAGGGGGTGGTGACAATTAAGGGGCTAGAGCCTGAGGCGGTCATTGGGTGTTACGACTGGGAGCGCGAGATCAAACAGCGGTTAATTATTGATCTGGCCATGACGACAGATTTCGCGGCCGCGGCAAAAAGCGATGACTTACCCGATGCACTCGACTACGCGGCAATCTCGCAGCAAGTCATCTCCTTTGTAGAGCAGACAGAGTTTCAGCTACTCGAAGCGTTGTCGGCGGCGATTGCTACTGAGATTTTCCAGTCTTGGCCAGTCTCTGAGTTGCGCATTGATATTGATAAACCCAATGCGGTGCCCGCAGCGGCGTCTGTCGGTGTGTCGCTGAACGTCAATCGAGCGCAATGTTTGAGAGATTGAGATTGAGATTGCGAGGGCGTGACATGCTGAGTTGCCAGGCGTCATCAGACGCGATTTCTTCCTGCCCCTGCCGCGAATTGTGTCGCCACGCGAGATTCATGTCAGAAAAGATGTTTTGTCGCGTCGACACGCTCTTTTTGAATCGCTAACTTTACGTCTTTGCCTGTCAGTCCTTGAGCGGCGAACGCTTTTCCGCCAATCGATGCAGCGATAGTTCGTATCGTCTGGATTCGCAAAATATCGGCGGCCTCAAATCGGGTATCTATGCAGTCGATTACATCTAACACTGCCTCGAAAAGCGACCCCTGACGAAACGCATCTAACCGATCGAGTAAGTCCAATGCATCGGACGCTGACCGAGGTTTTTCTCGTAACAATAGGTCTGCGGTAAGCCTCGATATGGCCAAATGCCGTTTAGGGATAACGGCGCGATGCGCAAGCTCAAGCGAAAAGTCATCAGCGGTAAGCACCGCCCAGCGACGCAAACTATCGCCAAACTGATTTCGCACAGAGGCGAGCCGCTCGATCGCCTTTTGACTGAGGGTAAATGGGTACATAGGAGTATCCAGTCCCAGCGAATGCAAGAGGCTAAAGAAAACCTCTGGATGTCGCTCAGTCAGTGCACGTTCAGTCTCTCGCCATAAGCGATCTGGGGCGAGCTCCGCGAGTTCTCCTCTCTTCACCATTAACCCCATGAGGTCCATGGTTTCGTCTGCCACTTCGAATCGCAGATGATGATACCGAGCGGCGAAACGACATACTCTCAATACCCTCAAGGGGTCTTCTATGAAACTGTCTGAAACGTGACGCAGTCTTCGCGCGCGTAAATCCTTTTCACCACCGTACGGATCGATGAGCTCGCCTTGTGCTGAGCGGGCCATTGCATTGATGGTTAAGTCCCTGCGCCGGAGATCCTCTTCGAGTGTCACTGTGGGATCTGCGTGCACAGTGAAGCCGTTGTATCCTCTCCCGACCTTGCGCTCCGTCCGGGCTAGCGCGTACTCCTCACCGGTTGTTGGGTGAAGAAACACGGGGAAGTCGTTGCCAACTTGTTTGAAGCCTGCATTTAACAGGTCATCGGGGTTGGCGCCAACAACGACCCAGTCAACTTCATCAAAAGCATAGCCCAAGAGCTCATCGCGAACGGCACCCCCGACTCTGAGTATGTCGATATCCTCCTTGAAGGATAAGACGCTCATTTGCACCGACACCTGTGCAAGGTGCGTGCATCCAGATCGAGCATTGTCATCTTGTTGCCCCAAACACATCCGGTATCCAGAGCTATGGCATTGGGGGAATCTGTCACCCCTTCAAGCGACGCCCAATGACCAAATATAATAGTGTCTGCGGCGGCTCGACGTTCTTCGTGAGAGAACCAAGGTGCCACTTTCTTTCCTTTGAGCGCATCTGTTTTGGGTTTAGGGCCTTTGTTGATTAAGTCGAGCTTGCCCTTTTTGGTGCAGTAGCGCATGCGCGTCAGGTAGTTGGTTATGACTCGCAAACGAGTCATTCCCCCGAGCTTATCGCTCCAGACAACGGGTTCATTGCCGTACATCGCATCAAAAAACGCCTTGTAGTTAGGTCCCTGGAGCACCGTTTCAACTTCTTTGGCGTATCGGAGTGTCTGCTTAATACTCCACATAGGTGGGATGCCAGCGTGAACCAAGGTAACCCCTTGATCATGGTGGGCCAGAGGTTGCTGTCGCAACCACGCGAGCAGGGAATCTCTGTCGGGTGCCTGTAAAATATCGCCGAAGTTATCGGACTTGGACATCTTTCTGGCCCCTGCCGCTACGGCCATTAAATGAAGATCGTGATTCCCTAGGACGACGACCGCGCGGTCACGATGGGCAAAGAACCACCGAAGTGTCTCTAAATTCGCGGGGCCACGGTTGATAAGATCGCCAACGCTCCAGATGACGTCTTTTGCTGGGTCGAAGTTTACCCGTTCAAGCAGGCACTGGAACGGGTCAAAACACCCTTGTATGTCTCCCACTACATAAGTTGTCATCTGAGATCTCGCGGCATAACGACTGGAGGTACGTGGCTCAGTTCAGCTGTATAAGTGAAGTGTAGCTGGGCGCGCGAAATTCAGGTAGCGGATTGATCGCTTATACGCCTTCAGGACCGCCACACTTGGCAAAATGATTGAGACAGCGCGCTGGAAATTCTACGCGGCTGCGTCTAGTTGCAGCGACAGATCGATGAGCTGATCGAGTGTCAGTGTCTCTGCTCGACAAGCAGGATCGATGTCCAAGGCCTCAATGGTGGCCTCATCAATAATGCCCTTTAAGTTATTGCGCAGTGTTTTCCTCCGCTGCGCAAAAGCGAGCTGAACCAATTTTGAAAGACACACACGAGAGCAGTCAGGCCGGTGGCGCTGGAC
Organism: Candidatus Paraluminiphilus aquimaris; assembly: GCF_026230195.1. Classification (NCBI taxonomy): domain Bacteria; kingdom Pseudomonadati; phylum Pseudomonadota; class Gammaproteobacteria; order Cellvibrionales; family Halieaceae; genus Candidatus Paraluminiphilus; species Candidatus Paraluminiphilus aquimaris. Next base: position 870,930 of record NZ_CP036501.1, read on the forward strand.
TTTTGGTGTGATGCGCACAATAGCCGATTGCACTTTGGGCCTTGGGAAAAACGCTTCGGGCGGAACCTCAAACAGCGACTCCACGTCACAATCAATTTGTGTCATGACGCTCACGCGTCCCCACGCTTTTGTTCCCGGTGTCGCCGCTAAGCGGTCAACCACCTCTTTCTGCAACATAAAATGCATGTCTTTAATCAGCTCTAAATTATCTAGAAGCTTAAAGATAAGGGGTGTGGAAATGTTGTAGGGGAGATTTCCAACCACCCTTAAATCATTTGCAGATTGAGATAATTGAGAGAAATCAAATTTCAACGCATCCGCATTATGTAATGTTAAATCGCGATTAAAAAACATGACGCGTAACTGTGACTGAAGATCTCGATCTATTTCGATCGCGTTGATGGCACAACCGCTATCGAAAAGAGCGTCGGTCAGTGCACCTTGCCCCGGACCAATTTCTACAAGGTTGTCATCTCGACTAGGCGATATGGCTCTCGCTATGGCTGTAATCACACCTTGGTCGGTAAGAAAGTTTTGGCCAAAGCGCTTTCTTGGCGCATGCGCGGTAGCACCGGGCCTGCCTTTACGCGGGGCTTTATGACTCATCGTTACTCATCGAGTGATAACGCAAACCGTGGGTCTGCGCTGGGAATAAACGTGTTTGTTTTCCTTCACCTTTAAATAAGGCAGTCGTCTAAAGACCCACCTTGCTCGACGTGTTTGCGAAAAACGACGGGTGTTCGACCGCGACCTGTCCACTGGTACGTCTGGCCGTCGACCGTAATTTGATATTTCGGTGCGACTTTATTGCCTTTCTTAGGCCCAGTCGTTTTTTTGCGAGTTGAAATGGGTTTCTTGGGCGTAACAATATCGTCTGCTGATATTCCAAGTTGATCCATCATCGATTTTAATTTTTTAACGGCGAGCTCTTTTTTACGCTCTGCGCGCTGTGAATCACGTTCTTTTAAAGTTTGAGCTGCAGCTGATAGATTCTTAATGGCGCGCTCTAGCTGTTTAATATCAAGTGCTTTAACTGCGCGATTTGCAGCCGCTTTAGAACGTGCGATTGATTGCAGTACCTGTGCTTCACTCATGAATATAAAACCTTTCTTGTCGTTTTTGTCGTAGTGATTAGTGTTATCAAAGTAAAACACAGTTTTATCGCGAAATCATGAGTAAATGAATAAAACAGTAAACCAGTTTTTTTGCGGCGAGCTTAATTATGCGGACAGTACTTTCAATAGACGGCGGTGGTATTCGCGGAATTATTCCGGCACTTGTTTTGGATTATTTAGAGCAGGCGTCAAATAAGCCCATATCGGAACTGTTTGATGTGTCTGTGGGAACATCCTCTGGTGGCATTATCGCCTTGGGTATTGCGCAGGCAGATCCACAGGGAAAACCTAAATATACTGCTCACGATTTAGCAGAGTTTTTTGAGAATAGCGGCAGGAAGATTTTTCAGAAAACAGTGTGGCGTAATATTCGTTCTGCGGGGGGTGTTTTAGACGAACGTTACTCGGCTAGACCCTTGGAAGCTGCGCTTCGTAAATATTATGCGGATGCTCGGCTGGGCGATACCTTAGGCTCGACTATGGTTACGAGCTACGACATCGAAGGCCGTCGAACCCTGTTTTTGAAGAGTTGGCACCCAGACCATGAGACCGTCCTTTGCCGCGACGCAGCGCGTGCAACGAGTGCTGCCCCCACTTATTTCGAACCCGCACTCATTGACGTCCAAGGTAGTCACCGTGCGCTCATTGACGGCGGGGTTTTCGTAAACTCTCCGGTCGTTTCGGCTTATGCAGAGGCGTTAAAACTCTTTCCGGGCGAGCCGCTGGCGGTGGTTTCACTGGGTACCGGTGAACTCATTCGCCGGATTCACTACGAGTCTGCAAAAGATTGGGGGCAGGCGGGCTGGGTGACGCCGCTCATTGACTGCATGTTCGACGGTGCGACAAAAGTGGCGAACCATCAGATGCGGATGTTTTTGGGCGATCATTATTTTCGTCTTCAGGTGACGTTGGACGAGGCGAATGACGATATGGACGATGCCAGCGAGGTTAATATTCAAAACCTAAAGCGCATAGCTAACCGCATGATTTCAGAAAATCGATCGACCCTCGATCGGATTTTGGACGTTGTCGCCTAAGCTTGATGATGGGCGCAAACAATCGCTTCATTGATGGCGGCGAGCAGACTTCCTTCTGAGGCCTTTCCAGAAGCCGCAAGTTCCAGCGCTGTTCCATGATCGACAGAGGTGCGAATAATCGGGAGTCCTAAAGTGACGTTGACCGAGTGTCCAAACCCCGCCGTTTTTAAAACAGGCAAGCCCTGGTCGTGATACATCGCGAGAATAACATCGGCGCACTTACCCGCCTCTGATACGAAGGCTGTATCGGCAGGAAGAGGCAAGCTAACGTCGATGTCTTCACTTAGCGCGACGTCACGCGCTGGGATGAGCGTATCAAGCTCCTCCTTACCGAGGTGCCCACCTTCACCCGCGTGTGGGTTTAACCCCAACATGGCGATACGGGGTTTTTCTACGCCGTAGAGTTCACAGAAGCTGCGATGAATAATGCGGAATTGTTTGCAAAGACCGTCTTTGCTGATCGCATTTGGAACGTCGCGCAGCGGTAAATGGGTGGTCGCGAGTGCTACTTTGAATTTCTGATTGGTGAGTAGCATCACAACGTCTTCACAACGAAAAAAATCGGCGAAGAACTCGGTGTGGCCCGAGAACGGGATACCGCTGTCATTGATGATGGATTTTTGCACCGGGGCGGTCACGATGGCATCAAAGACGCCGTCCTGAGCGAGGCTTGCTGACCTCTCGAGGGTTGTGATGACGTATCTTGCGTTAGCAATATTCAAGGTGCCCGGGACAACGTCGTCCAAGCAAGGAGTGTGAAGTACCTGGATTCGATTAGGTACGTGTGCCGATACCTCGCTTGGGATATCGAGTTTTTGAATGTCGCAGGCGATGCCAAGCATATTGGCTCGGCGTTTTAGCAGGTCAGCATCTCCAACGACTGCAATACGCGCCGTGATATCAGATTGCAGGGCTTTGACAATGACGTCAGGCCCAATTCCCGCTGGCTCGCCTGCCGTGATGACTATACGGGGTAGGCTCATGGTTAACGGGTGCCTTATTTGATGTCGACGAAGGCCTCTTCACGAATCTCTCTGAGCCAGTTCTCTAGCTCTTCTTCATACTTAGATTCGCGAAGGAAGTTGGCCACTTGATTGCGTCGTACCTGTTCGGCGAAATTTTCTGTCCTGCGATCGGTTACTTCTAAAATATGCCAGCCGAATTCGCTACGAATTGGGTCTGTCAGGACATTAATATCTGCACCCGCCATGGCCGATTCGAACTCGGCTACCATCTGGCCTGGGTTGGTCCAGCCGAGCTCACCACCCTCTTGCGCCGAACCAATATCGTCAGAATGCTCTTTGGCGAGCTCGCCAAAGTCCTCACCGCCCTCAATCCGTTGCTTGAGTGATGCGATAAATTCTCGTGCAGCGTCGTCATCGAGTACCTCGTTTGGTTTGACAAGGATATGCCGAACATTGGTCTGCTCAACGAGTCGCTCGATGCCACGTGCCTCGGCCAAGTGCACGAGGTGTAAGCCAGAGCTCGATTGCACCTTGCCCGTTTGCCCGGGCTTCAGATTGGGAACGATCTCGGCAAACATGCTCGGAATATCGCTCAACTTACGCCAACCCAAATCGCCACCTCGAAATTCGTAAGGCTCGATCACGCTTACGGCTTCGGCAAAAGCGGCCCCAGCAAGAATATTAGCTAGGACACCATCGACAAAGTCTTCCTTTGCCGCGCGCTCAGCGTCACTGTCTGAGCGAGAAACAGAGACGAGCGCCTGCTCCACGCGATATTCAGGCTCGACCATAGCCTCGCCTTCTTCCGTCGCCATGAAGTTATCAATTTCACGCTCGGTAATACTGATATCACGCATCACACTGCCTTGCTGCACACGCTGTATCGCCAGTTCGTCTCTTAGGGCCTCACGCATTTGCAAATAGCTTTGGCCATTTTGCGTTAGCGCGTCTCTGAACTGCTCGAGTGTGAGTCGATTTTGGGCCGCTACCCGCGCCATTGATTGGTCTAGCTGTGCATCGGGAATTCGTATCCCGTAGCGATCAGCAAGCTGCAATTGAATGCTCTCCAGGATCAGTCGGTCGAGAGTCTCTTGGACAAGCGTGTCATCGTCGGGCAATTGCATACCCCGTTGAGTGGCGGATGTTTTAATCTGTTGAACACGATCACGCACTTCACTTGAGAGGATTATGTCCTCGTCGACAATGGCTACAACACTGTCTAGTGGAACCACTTGTGCGTTGGTAGAGAGAGCGGCGGCGAGTGCGAGCACAGCCGTTGCGTGATGAAAAAACTTACCGTGTAGCATTAAAACCTCTAATCATGTCTTGCATGAGATTATCAACTCTGCGCCCGAAGGAGCCTAGTCCTTTAAGGACGAACTGAAATTGGAACGCACGATCGCGTCTTAGTTCAGGCTGTGGAACAAAAACATCTGTATCGCGTAGCGCATCGAGATAACTCACGTAGAGAAATCGTGCACGCCAGCAGCAGCCATCGTACTCGACACCAAACATATCTTCCACGCTACTGTCGATCTCGAGTGAGTATCGGAGCGCGCCAAACAGCCGCCAGTTCTCATCAAGGGGAATATAGGCCGAGGTGTTGAATTGCTCGGTCACGGGTCGCGCGGCAAAAGACTCTGGAGGTTCTCTCAAGGTGTAGCCGATATTAAAGAGCGACTCGTCATTAGGGCGATAGCTAACCCGAACATTGGCTGCGTCCAATTCGTTGTCATAAGCATCAAACAGCAAGTTGCTGTGAATTGACCATCGCTCACTGGCGGTCATATCCAGCGCAAAGGCCAGTGCCGAGCCATCTTCTGTGAGCGGAGCATCACCTTCCTTTAAACGGATACGCTGATCGCGGAAGTTGATAATTTGTCCGAGGCTGACGCTGACTCGCTCTAAACCCGTTTTGGGATCAATTAAACGTGAAGTGAGGCCGAGGGCGAGTTGGTTCGCGTCGGCCAATCGATCATGGCCTGAAAAGCGCGTATTGCGGAATAGTTGTCGATAGCTAAACGTGAGCTCGGCGCTATCAAAGTCAGGAATGCCAACGTGGTCGTCATAGCTTGCATACAAATAATGAGCTCGGGGTTCCAGCGTTTGGGTGAACGAGTGACCAAAGAATTCGCTCGAGCGCTCAAAGGTGAGTCCTCCGTCAATACTGGCTACCCATGACTCAACACGCTCATCTCTGGAATCCGTCATACCCGGGTCTTTCAGGCTGTATTCAATACCACGGTGTGTCAGTTGTGAGTTTAAAAAACCATAACTACGAGAAAGTGGGAGCGATACGCCGACTTCGTGGAACAGTCTTTGGCCTCGCACTTTTTCAAAGTCAGTATCAAAGTTTGCCGCCTGAATGTTTACGATAGGTGCTAAGCCGCCGAGTGTTTTATCACCGCGCCAGACGGCACTTACTTGGGGCAAGCGTTGATAGTTATCGGTCAGGTCTTCCGCGATGCCTTGAAATTGCTGGGCTTCTACCCCGATTAACCAGTTATCCGCTAACCAATCTACCCTTGCTTGTTGAAGCAAGGCGGTTTGACGTTGCGCGCTGAGGGTGTTGTTTTCCAAGTCCTTCAAATAATCGTTGTCACTGATCTTCGAGAAATCGATCGACGTCCGTAAACGAGAAGAGGGCGTGCTGTTTTGCTTTACCTTGATAAGCCAGCGTGCATCTTTCCCGGGCTCTGCGCTGAGCTTGTCGTCATTCAGGTAAGCACCCGTTACGTCCCAGGAACCCGACCGCTCACCTAAGTATCGCGCGTTGAGTTGATGTACAAATCCGCGGTCTGCGATGTGACGCGGTGAATACGTTGCGTCGTAATGAGGGGCAAGGTTGAAATATATAGGGGCCATGACATCGAGGCCGCCGCGTGTATCGCTGCTGATATCCGGAAACAGTAGCCCCGTCTTCCGTTGATCACTAAGAGGAAATTGTATCCAGGGTAAATAGAGAATGGGTACGCCTTTCACATCGATCCGCGCGCCCCATGCTTCGCCAACGTTATTGATGGCATCGATCTCCAAGGTCTCTGCTGAGACCAGCCAACTGGGATCCGTGGGCGTGCAAAAAGTGAGCTCACCGTCTTCTATGGTTAGGGTGCCGCTAGCGTCACGCGTAACTTCTTCGGCGATGCCATACAGCTGCTGCTCGTACAAAACAAATTCCGCGTCGGTGAGCTGAGCTTGCTCGTCGACGCTGTTGTAGCTGATCGTATCGCCATACATGACGATGCCAGGTTCTCGGACCTCTATCGGGCCTGTGGCGGTAACGGTCTGCTCCACTCGGTCAATGGTTACTTCTTCTGCTTTTAATGTGCGATAGCCTTGCGTAACGGTGACGGCGTCGGAGAAAAAAAAGGCATTGTCGGTGATGTCGCTGTCGCCTGAGCTCACCTCGAGGTCTGATTCATTGGGTGAAACTGACCGATCAGCGCCGGCGAGAGGGTCTGTGTACTTGCCGCGGCACTTAATGCAGCGGGCATCCCTGTCGGTTTTTGCAACTTGCTTGAGTGGTGTCCAGTTGAGCCGGCTCTGAATACGCTCTTCCTCGAGCGACGACGCTATGGCAGCCGGGCCATTAGCGGCGAACAGGGCCACACCCACCGTTGTGCCCAGGGAGACAAAAAAAGCTTTAATTCGTTTTAGTCTTTTGTGCACCGGCGTGTAGGCTTGCGCTTCAGGTTATTATGCAGCGCATAGTGTACCGCGGACCTCGTGAGTATCAGTGGGTTTTTTTGGCAATGCTGCGGGTTTGGCGCGGCGAGTTGGTGTATCGAGCAAGGAGGCAATGAGTGCCGACACAGGACTTTCTTTCTGAGCGAGCATGGCTCGCTCAATCGTTACGTTGTGACGAGGAGTCTATTGGTATTCAGCTCATTGCCGGTGATGCCAGTCCACGAAAGTTCTATCGTGCCTCGCTCTGTCTCAACGCGGAGATACAGACACACATTCTGATGGTGTCGCCACCTACTGAGAACAACGAACAGTTTGTTTTAGTGCAAGGGCTACTTAAGACGGCGGGTGTTCGTGTGCCAAGGTTACAGCGTGCCGACTTAAGTCTAGGGCTCTTTTTGCTCGAGGATCTTGGGGACGTCACCTACTGGTCCGCCTTACAAGAGGGGGATGTCGATACTTATTACACGAGGGCACTCACCGCCCTCAGCGACATGCAGGCACTGAGTGGGGCGCAGACAGTTTTACCTGTATACGACGACAAAGAGCTTCAGCGTGAGTTGACTATTTGCCCTGACTGGTTTTTTGCGCGTGCGCTCTCCATGGACTTAGGCCCCTCGGATGAGGCGGTCTTTGAGCGATTCAGTCAGTGTCTTTTATCGGTAGCGGCTGAGCAGCCGTCTCGATTTGTCCATCGCGACTATCACAGTCGAAATCTCATGGTGCTCGGAGAAGGCGACATCGCCATTATCGATTTCCAGGACGCCATTGTTGGTCCTATTACCTACGATGCGGTATCGCTTTTGAAAGATGTTTATATCGTCTGGCCACGAGAGCAGCAGATGAGCTGGCTTGCACAGTATTGGCGCCTGTTGGTGAGTGCGGATTATTTGCCTGACGACTCATGGGGGGCGTTCGTGCGCTGGTACGACCTAATGGGTCTTCAGCGTCACGTAAAGATCTTGGGGGTGTTTTCCCGGCTTTGGCTGCGAGATCAAAAGCCAGCCTACATGCGCGATATTCCGGTGGTTATTGACTATATTCGTGAGGCTTGTGGTTTGTATTCTAAGGATTACTCAGCGATTGCTGATTTTTGGAAGTGGTTCGAGGACAGGGTGCTCCCACAGGTACAGCAAGCAGATTGGTACGCTACTTCATGAGGCGCGTGATGATTTTAGCTGCGGGAGAGGGGCGAAGAATGCGACCGCTCACCGACAGCCGGCCTAAACCCTTAATAGAGGTCGACGGAAAACCGCTGTTGGCATTCCACTTTGAGCGGCTGGTTGCGGCAGGATTTACGGACATTGTGGTGAACGCATCGTATTTTTCGGAGCAAATAGAGGCCTTTTGTGGCGATGGATCTCGTTGGGGCTGTCATGTGAAGGTTGTGGTAGAGCCCAAACCGTTAGAGACGGCAGGCGGAATTTTAAATGCGTTGCCTCTGCTCGGAGATGAGCCTTTTGCCGTGGTAAATGGTGACGTCTTTACGCACTATCCCTTCGAGCAGCTGCGAAGACATGACTTAAACAATGACCTTGCGCACTTGGTCATGATTCCCAATCCAACACATCATCCAGAGGGTGACTTCCAACTGTTAGAAACACGGATAGTCGATGCCAAGCCATCGCGGACCACATTCTCGGGGCTGTCGGTAATGAGTCCTAGCTTGTTTACTGGGTTGGCGCCGGGCAAGCTGGCTCTGCGCCCTGTGCTTGATCAGGCTATTTCGTCACAACGCGTGAGCGGCGAGTTGTTCTCAGGGCTCTGGTCAGATGTCGGAACGCCTGATCGGCTACGAAACCTTGAAATTGCGCTAGCAGGTTAAACCTAAGACTCAAGTTGACTGGCGAGCGCTGGCCGCGCGCTTTACACTACGCGTCTAGCTTATATATGACACCAATATTCCTCACACACTTCTGCTCTGGATGCCGCGATGCGTGATTATCAAATAGCCCCGTCAATTTTGGCCGCCGACTTCGCGCGATTAGGTGCCGACGTCGAGGCCGTATTAGCGGCGGGAGCCGATATTGTTCATTTCGACGTTATGGACAATCACTACGTCCCTAACTTGTCCGTTGGTCCAATGGTGTGCAAAGCCCTTAGAGATTATGGGATTGAGGCGCCAATTGATGTACACCTTATGGTGACACCCGTCGATGCATTGGTTGGCATGTTTGCCGATGCGGGAGCGAGCTACATCACCTTCCACCCTGATGCCTCAACCCATGTTGACAGGACGCTGCAGCTCATTCGCGATGCAAACTGCAAGGCGGGTTTGGTTTTCAACCCAGCGGCTAGCCTCGATGCACTTAAGTACGTCATGGACAAGGTTGATATGATTTTGCTTATGTCCGTCAATCCGGGTTTCGGCGGGCAGTCGTTTATTCCTCAAACGCTGGATAAGTTGCGAGAGGTGCGTGAGCTTATCGATGCCTCGGGGCTTGATATACGACTTGAGGTCGATGGAGGCGTTGGGCCTGCCAATATTGCCGCCGCCGCAGAGGCGGGAGCCGATACGTTTGTTGCGGGCTCAGCGATCTTTGGAAAGCCGGATTACAAAACCGTTATCGATAGTATGCGCGAGGCGCTTGCGGCGGTTGGATAGGATGTGCAATGAATCAATCTGATTACGATGCATTGGTTGCAGAGGGTTATTCGCGCATACCGATTACGCGGACGTTGCTTGCCGATACCGAGACCCCGCTCTCAACATTTTCCAAGTTGTGTAAAGCGCCGTATGCCTTTCTATTTGAGTCTGTCGAGGGTGGAGAGAAGTGGAGCCGTTATTCGATTGTTGGACTCCCGGCAACGCAGCGAATTGCTATCTCAGGTAAAACCGTCTCGCGTTACCAGGGTGGGGAATTGGTTGAATGCCACGAATCGACTGATCCCCTCGCTGAAATAGAAGCGCTCCACCAGTCGGCTTCTAGCGCGCCACTCCCATCGCTACCGGTGTTTCACGGAGGATGGGTGGGTTACTTTGCCTATGACACGGTGCGCTATGTCGAGCCCAAATTATCGGTTGACGTCAATCCCGATGATCTGGGGACACCCGATATTCTGCTGGTGCTCGCTGAAGAGGTTGTGGTTTTTGACAATCTTCGCGGCACACTAACCCTGATTGTTAATGCCGAGGCGAGCGTTCCAAATGCCTTTGACATGGCGATTGAGCGCTTAGACGCCCTCGAAAAGGCGCTGGCACAACCGGCGGCGGATTTAGGCAGTTTTGAGTTGGGATCTACCGATACAAGCGATATCGAATCGCGATTGACTTACGGCACTGACAAAGCGACCTTTGAATCTTGGGTCGCAAGAATCAAGGACTATATTCTCGACGGCGATGTTATGCAGGTCGTTGTTTCTCAGCGAATGACCCTGCCATTTTCGGCATCGCCGCTTAACTTATATCGAGCGCTGCGACATCTGAATCCCTCGCCGTATCTTTTCTACCTAGACCTCGATTCATTTCATGTCGTGGGGAGTTCGCCTGAGATCTTAGTGCGATCGGAGCAGGGCAAGATTACGGTGCGACCTATTGCTGGGACAATTCGTCGCGGCGCCAATGAGGCCGAAGATAAAGAACTGGCTACACGCCTGCTCAACGATGAGAAGGAGCGCGCCGAGCACCTCATGCTGATCGATTTGGGTCGGAATGATATTGGGCGTGTCTCGCAGCCTGGGAGCGTCACACTCACCGATAAAATGGTTGTCGAAAAGTACTCACATGTCATGCATATCGTATCGAATGTCACAGGGGATGCGCGCGAAGACGTGACAGCCATCGACTCGTTACGAGCCACCTTGCCCGCCGGCACGTTGAGTGGCGCACCCAAGATTCGGGCGATGGAGATTATTGACGAGCTTGAACCCGTGAAGCGAGGTATCTATGGCGGTGCCGTGGGCTACCTGTCTTGGTCAGGTGATATGGATACAGCTATCGCTATTCGAACAGCTGTTATCAAAGACAATCAGCTGATCGTTCAGGCGGGTGCGGGTGTCGTAGCTGATTCCGTACCGGAGGCGGAATGGGAAGAGACATTGAACAAAGCGCGCGCTGTGCTGCGTGCGGCTGCGATGGTTGAGGCGTGCTAACGCTATGAGTGCTAAGGCTGTGACTACTAATACCGTAAAAAGCCCCGATATTTTAATGGTTGATAACTACGACTCGTTTACCTACAACGTCGTTCAGTACTTTTGGGAATTGGGCGCATCGGTGGACGTTTATCGCAACGATGAGATCACCATTGATGAGATAGATCGAATTAGACCTAAGCTTATCTGTGTCTCGCCCGGCCCCTGCTCGCCAACGGAGGCGGGCATTTCGATTGAAACGATAAAACGATTCGCGGGCGATATCCCCGTTTTTGGAATCTGCCTTGGGCTTCAGAGCATGGGGGCCGCCTACGGTGGCGATATTGTTCGAGCGCCCGAAGTGATGCATGGGAAAACCAGTCCGGTGCATCACAATGGCACTGGCGTTTTCGCTGGGTTGCCATCACCGTTTACTGCAACGCGATACCACTCCTTAGTCATCGATCCCAATACATTGCCTGCGTGTTTCGAGGTGACGGCTTGGACGGTTGACGAGGCGGGTGATCTAGACGTGATTATGGGTTTAAGACACAAAGAATTTTCACTTGAGGGCGTGCAGTTCCATCCAGAGTCGATACTGACGGAATACGGCCACGACATGCTTCAGAACTTTCTCAAGCAAACGGGTTGAGGGCACATAATTGTCACCGGTAAAGCAAGGGAAAATCTTGCCCCGCACTCCCAGGAGGACGCTATGAATATCCAGCAAGCAATTGCACAGGTGGTTGATGGGCGGAGCCTGAGTCAATCCGATATGGAGCAAGTCATGCTGTCGGTTATGCAAGGTGAGGCCACTGAAGCGCAGATCGGTGGTTTGCTGGTGGGTCTTCGGATCAAGGGAGAAACAATTGGTGAAATAGTGGGTGCGGCGGGTGCCATGCGTTCACTTGCAACACCCGTTGAGATTGATGCCGAGGGTCTGATCGATCTGGCTGGTACCGGGGGCGACGGCGCCGATTTATTCAATGTGTCCACGGCCGCCACCTTTGTCGTTGCCGCGGCGGGTGGGCGGATAGCAAAGCACGGTAATCGCTCGGTATCCAGCTCAAGTGGTTCGTCCGATGTGCTCTCTGAGCTGGGCGTCAACCTCAGCGTATCGCCACAGGTGATTGCTGAGTGTATTGATACATTGGGTGTCGGGTTTATGTTTGCGCCCATGCATCACAGCGCCATGAAGTACGCGGTTGGTCCCCGGCAGCAATTAGCTATGAGGACCATCTTCAATGTTCTGGGTCCTTTAACGAATCCAGCAGGTGCACGTCGCCAAGTACTGGGTGTTTTTAATGCAGACCTCTGCCCTGTCATGGCAGCGGCGTTAAAGGATTTGGGTAGTGAGCACGTGATGGTTGTGCACGGTAACGACGGGCTCGATGAGATTTCAATTTGCCAGCCAACCGAAGTCTGCGAGCTCAAGGGCGGGGAACTCACCACGTATCAAATTGATCCCAAGGAGTTTGGCCACTATCACGCGTCACTGGATGGACTGGCCGTGTCGACTGCGGGCGCTTCCGCTGCCCTCATAAAGGCCGCACTGGGAGGCGATGAGGCTGAGGCTGCAGGAAAGGCGCGTTCTATTATTGCGCTGAATGCGGGGGCGGGCCTCTATGTCGGCGGCCAGGCGCAAAGTTTATCTGCTGGTGTGCAATTGGCTGATAAAACGATCGCGTCAGGCGCAGCATTGACCGTAATTGATGCCTTTGCCAATAAGACCACCAAGGCTGCGGAGTCAGGGGCATGAGAAGTAATACACCCACGGTGTTACGGCGCATATGTGATCGTAAGCTCGAGGAAATTGCCGAGAGGAAAGCAGTAACAGGCTTGGATGTGGTCAAGGATAGGGCGCTCGCAGCTGATGCACCGAGGGGATTCATTCGTGCCCTCGAAGCGCATCGCGATCGAGGCGTTCCCGGTGTCATCGCCGAGATAAAAAAGGCCAGTCCCAGCAAAGGCGTTATTCGTGCTGATTTCGATCCCGTCAGTATTGCAACAAGTTATGAGCAAGGAGGGGCTGCTTGTCTTTCCGTGCTAACGGATATCGATTTTTTCCAGGGCGCTGACGCCTATTTGCAAGCGGCCCGTGCTGCAACTCGTCTTCCGGCCATTCGAAAAGACTTTACGTTAGATCCTTATCAAGTGTGGGAGTCTCGCGCGTTAGGAGCCGACGCAATTTTACTTATTGTTGCCTGCCTTGAGGATCGGCAGCTCGCGCATTTGTTTGAAGAGGCAACGCTGGCGGGTCTGGACGTTCTCGTTGAAGTGCACGATCAAGCGGAATTGGCGCGCGCGCTGAAGCTGGATATCAACTTGGTTGGTATTAATAATCGAGACTTACATACCTTTGATACCCGACTCGACACAACGATTGAGCTGCTAAGTCACGTGCCCGAGGGCGTCACGGTGGTGACGGAGAGCGGTTTTCATAACGCCAGTGATATGCGAATGATGCTCGAGCACACGGTCTCGACGTTCTTGATTGGTGAGTCTTTTATGCGAGAGCCGTCACCGGGGCAGGCACTTGCGACGATGATGGCGGATGCCCTGGCTTAAGCGAGTTTGCTCCCGCCAGTCGGCTCGCGCAGAACGACAATGGTCTTTCCTGCGACCGTAATGTAGCCGTCTCCTTCGAGCATTTTCAGTACTCGCCCCGCCATTTCTCGCGAGCAGCCAACGAGCTTTCCTAACTCCTGGCGGGTCACTCGAATTTGCATACCATCGGGGTGCGTCATGGCCTCTGGCAGCGTGGTGAGCTGTATTAGCGAACGGTGGATCCTTCCGTAGACATCGATGAAGGTAAGGTCGGCAAGTTTCCGCGTTGTATTTTTGAGTCGCTGCCCAATTTGCGTAGTCAGAGCATATAAGACATCAGGGAAGCGCTGACGAATTGCGTGGAAGTCGTGGTAGCTAATTTTCGCGAACTCGCAGGCTGTTCGCGTAACGAGATTTGCCGTGCGTGTCTCTTCACCGAATAAGCCCATTTCGCCAAAAAACTCGCCGGGATTTAAATAGCTCACCACCATTTCTTGGTCCGGGGCCTCACTGTCGTCAACAATTACTGAAACAGACCCGTCGAGGATCAGATATAGGTCCTCGCTGGGGTCTCCCTGTCGGAACACGACTGACTTCGATTTCATCGAGATGCGTTCGCAATGAACCAGGAAGGCCTCAGCGTTTGGAACGCGTTTACTTACTAAGTAATTCATGACCAATACCATAATGTGATTTACCGCACACTTACAGTAGCATAACGCTGTCAAAAGTCCGGTGCCAACCGTAAATCCCTTTGACACGGTTAGTTTGTTTTTCTTATTGGTAGGAGCGAAAGATGCAGGGCACAGTAAAGTGGGTCGATGACGTGATGTTCGTGGGTGAATCAGGTTCAGGCCACAGTGTGGTTATGGATGGACCCCTTGAGTTGGGCGGTAGAAACCATGGTTTACGTCCTATGGAGATGTTGCTCTTAGGGACGGGTGGCTGCGCCTTATTCGATGTCGTTACGATGCTTAAAAAAGCCCGCCAAGACATCCTTAATTGCCGCGTCGAACTGCAGGCAGAGCGAGCAGACGCTGTTCCCGCCGTTTTTACCGCGATCAACCTACACTTCGTTGTCGAAGGCAATGGCATCAAAGATAGCCAGGTCGCGCGAGCGGTGTCCTTATCAGCTGAGAAATATTGCTCGGCGTCTATCACCCTGGCGACAGGGGGCGTGGCGATAACGCACTCACATGAAACGGTTTCGGTCTGAGAGTTTGACCTGGGTTGATAGTTGCATGAGCGTCCGCCTAAGACGGGCGTGGGCTTTGGGTGACGTGTTTACCCATCTTGGTTTGGGTCTGGATAGGTAAAAGTGACTTACAGCCAGTAAGTGGTTTTTGTCATGAGTTGGCTAACGCCTCTCATTGCCTTCTTCAGGGGTGCTGAGAATTCTTGTCCGCCTTGCTCCAGCGCATGTGCGCCGTGACGCTCCTCTTCCTCCAGCATCGCCTGAAGGACCAGCTGAGACTTGCGATCGTCCTCTGGGAGTTTCTGTAGATGTTCTTTTAGGTGCGCAGCGACCCCCTCCTCAGTTGCATGGACAAAGCCCAGGCTGACCTTGTCGCCTATCGCGCCAGTAAGCGCGCCAAGCGCGTAGGAGCTTGTGAAGAAGAGCGGATTGAGCCGACTTGGGTGCGTACCCAGCGAATCTAACCGCTCTTCGCACCAATCTAGGTGGTCCTTTTCCTCCTGCGCCGCAGCTAGGAGTGCGTCCCGCGTCTCATCCGACTTCGCAACCAAGGCTTGTCCGCGATAAAGCGCTTGTGCACAGACTTCGCCTGTGTGGTTGATTCGCATGAGGCCGCCAGCGTGTTGACGCTCGGCATCGGTCAAATCAGCTTCGCTATGATCCGTTGCAGGCGAGGGGCGCTCGCCAGATAGCGACTCGGTCCCCTTGCTTACTTCACGAAGCGCAGTATCCAAGGTCGCAATTAATCTATCGAGGCCGGTAAGTTGTCGTTGCATAATCTGTATCTAGCGTTCTTGAGGTGTAAGGTTAACGCGCTAACGCACGCCAACCAATATCGCTCCGGTACTTCATGCCTTCCCAGCTAATCGGACCAATAGCTTGGTAAGCGGCTGACGCTGCGTCGGCTAATGACGCACCTTTTGCTGTGACGCACAGCACTCGGCCGCCCGAGGTGACCGTCGTATCCTGATTTATTGAGGTGCCAGCGTGAAATACTTTTACGCCTTGTGGCTCTTCACCAAGGCCCTCTATAACGAGGCCCGTCGGACTTGAGGCAGGGTAATGCTCTGAGGCAAGTACGACGCCGATTGTAGCGTCGCTACTCCACGTGATGGTCTCTTCGAGTAAACGACTCTCACAGGCAGCGAGACAGTGCGATGCCAGATCCGACTCAAGGCGCATCATAATAGGCTGTGTCTCAGGATCACCGAAGCGACAATTGAACTCGATCACTTTCGGTGCACCTGTCTTATCGATCATGAGTCCGGCATACAGGAAGCCGCGATATCGATTGCCGTCCGTCATCATGCCTTTGACGGTTGGGTTGATGATTTCGGCCATCACGCGCTCATAGACAGAGTCAGTCACCACCGGCGCAGGAGAGTAGGCGCCCATGCCGCCTGTATTCGGGCCTGTATCGCCTTCACCAACGCGCTTGTGGTCTTGGGACGTTGCCATGGGGATAACGTCGGTGCCATCCACCATCACAATGAAGCTCGCTTCTTCTCCCTCTAAAAACTCCTCGATGACCACCCTTGCGCCCGCATCACCAAAAACATTACCGGAGAGCATATCTCGAACTGCGGCCTCGGCTTCATCGGTCGACATGGCAACGATGACGCCTTTACCCGCAGCGAGCCCGTCAGCTTTCACAACGATGGGCGCCCCTTGTGCCTGAATGTAGGCACACGCCGCGTCAGGGTCGGTAAACGTCTCATAAGTCCCGGTTGGAATGGCATGTCTGGCGAGAAATTCTTTGGTGAATGCTTTGGATCCCTCAAGCTGTGCTGCGGCCGCGCGAGGGCCAAAACAGTGGAGTCCCTCGCTTTCAAAAAAATCAACAATCCCGTTCACCAGCGGAGCCTCAGGTCCCACCACGGTTAGCTCACAGTCATTGCCCTTTGCAAACTCCACAAGCGCGGCATAGTCGCTTGTATCGACCGTAATGTTTTCGAGCTTAGGCTCGACGGCAGTGCCAGCGTTTCCTGGAGCCACAAAAACGGTTTCTACGTCTGTCGACTGTGCCAACTTCCAGGCTAGCGCATGCTCGCGACCGCCGCCGCCAATCATCAATACATTCATAATTAGTGTCTAAAGTGCCTTACGCCTGTGAATACCATAGCAATTCCGGCAGCGTTTGCAGCTGCAATGACTTCGTCATCGCGAATAGAGCCACCAGGTTGAATGACGGCTTTGATGCCGCGCTCTGCCGCGTTATCAATGCCGTCGCGAAAGGGGAAGAAGGCATCTGAGGCCATTACCGCACCGGCCACATCGAGCCCCGCGTGTTCAGCCTTGATAGCGGCAATCCGCGCTGAGTTAACCCGTGACATCTGCCCAGCACCCACACCTATCGTTCGCTCGTTGGAGGCGTAAATGATGGCATTCGACTTCACAAATTTGGCAACGCGCCAGGCAAAGAGAAGGTCGCGCATTTCCTGCTCACTGGGCGATCGCTCCGAGACAACCGTTAGGTCGTCCCCGTTAATAACGTGGTCATCACGGTCTTGAATAAGTAAGCCACCGTTGACTTTCTTGAGGTCCCAAGTGGGTGTGCGTTCGCCCCAGTAGCCTGTAGACATGACTCGCACATTGGGTTTCTTACTCGCTGCGTCGAGCGCCTCATCGTCAATCTCAGGTGCGGTAATCACCTCGACAAACTGGGAGTCAATGATGGTGGAGAGGGTCTCGCGATCAAGGGCTCGGTTGAATGCGATGATGCCGCCAAAAGCCGATTCGGTATCCGTCTCAAACGCGAGCTTATACGCGTCTAGCAGTGTTTCTGCGACAGCTACTCCGCAAGGGTTTGCGTGTTTGACAATTACGCAGGCGGGCTGATCGAAAGACTTTACGCACTCGATCGCGGCATCTGCGTCGGCGACGTTGTTATAACTTAAGGGCTTTCCTTGATGGAGTGTTGCGGTGCCAACACCCACCTCGCTTGCATTCCGGTCAGTATAGAACGCGGCACTTTGATGAGGGTTCTCGCCGTATCGCATGACTGAACTTCGGGAAAATTGAAAGTTGGCTGTTCGCGGAAAGTCGCTGAGTGCGTCACCATCAAGGCGTTTACCAAGGTAATTCGCAATTGCCCCGTCGTAGCCGGCGGTATGCTCAAATGCCTTGACTGCAAGATCAAAGCGAAGGGCGTCGGACGTGCCACCGCTGGCGGAAAGTTCGGTTAAAACCCTGTCGAAATCGAGGTTGTCGACGACAATAGTGACGTCACGATGATTCTTTGCCGCCGCTCTCACCATGGTCGGTCCGCCAATATCGATATTCTCGATGGCATCTGCCAGTGTGCAGTCGGGGTTGGCTATCGTTGCCTCAAAGGGGTAGAGGTTGACGACAACAAGGTCTATCCCTCCGATGTCATTCCTTACCATGACGTCATCGTCTGTTCCTCGGCGCCCTAAGATACCCCCGTGGATTTTCGGGTGCAGCGTCTTCACGCGGCCGTCCATCATCTCTGGGAAGCCTGTGTGATCTGAGACCTCTGTCACCGGCACGCCCTCCGTCATGAGGAGTCGGCAGGTTCCCCCCGTTGACAGTATTTGAACGCCTTGAGCGGCAAGTGTCTGAGCAAACTCAACGACGCCGGTTTTATCGGAGACGCTGATTAATGCACGTTTTATGGGGGCGACTCTCGCCTCAGTCATAGCAGTTTCCTTGCATAATAGTGTGTCTGCTCAATATCTGTGCTGTGCTGTGCTAGAGCAGGTTATGTTGACGTAGTTTTTTACGTAGCGTGCCGCGATTTAGTCCGAGCAGTTCAGCGGCGCGACTTTGGTTGTTGCTGCAATACTCCAAGACTACGCGAAGCAATGGCTCCTCGACTTCTGAGAGCACAAGATTATAAAAATCACTCGTGTCTTCTCCATCGAGCGTTTCCATGAACTCGCGAACGGCGCCTTCAACGGCGCGTTTAAGCCCACCCTCTTGGCGATCTTGCTGCTCGGCTGCGTTGCTATGTGTCATGCAGCTATGTGCTCCTCCCTGCGTACCCGACGTCTCACCCCGTTTATAAGGTCGTCTTCCATAAGGTGAAGGATAGCGTCCGTTTCCTGCTTGAGAAACTGCTGCTGCGCGTCCTGGGATAAAAGTGCGTTGAACGCGCGTTTATGGGGTAGGTAAATTTCGCCCAGTTCAGCTTCGAAAAACCAGCCAATATGCTTTCGCGCGATTTTATATCCCATTACCGGGCCATGGAATTCATAGAGTAGCTCGCAGTGCTCCTTCGCCAGCGCTAAACGCGCCGCAGCACAGGGGGGCGTGTCCAGACCCTTTCGCAGTCCATTGGCAATGTATCCAGGAAGCCAGAGCTGACCTTGGGCGGCGCGGCCAATCATGACGCCTGCAGCGCCCGAGTAATTCAGCACGCGCTCGGCTTTTTCCACAGAGGTGATATCGCCGTTGGCTATCACAGGGATGTCGACGGCTCGGACAATATCCCGCAACGTCTCATACTCTGCCTCCCCCTTAAATTTATCAGCGCGCGTTCTGCCATGGACCGTCAGCATTGAGATGCCGCACGATTGCGCAATTTCGGCAACGTCAACGCCGTTGCGGTGGTCGCGATCTATGCCGGTTCTTATTTTCAAGGTGACGGGAACGGATACCGCTTGCACTGTGCTTTCTAGAATGTCTGAAACGAGCTGAACGTCGGCTAGCAGAGCTGATCCTGCGGCTTTCTTGCAGACCTTTTTCGCGGGACAACCCATGTTGATATCGATCACCTGGGCGCCGCGCTCGACATTAAACTGCGCCGCTTTGGCAATGGTTGTCGGGTCATTTCCGACCAACTGTACCGATCTAAGTCCCGCGTCAGCGCTATGGACTGCTCTTGATTGTGATTTGCGCGAGTGAGCGAGTGAGAGGTCCGACGACATCATCTCGCCGATGGCGATATCGGCGCCGTGTTTCACCGCTAGCTGACGCATAGGCAAGTCAGTGACGCCCGCCATGGGAGCGAGCATCACCGGTAGATCACTAGCAAAGGTGCCAAGGTGCATGTGAGACGTCGAGATCGAAGAGAGCGACTAGTGTAATCAAGGGTGTGGCAAGCGTGAAGTCTCGTCACTGGGTAGTATTAACTCTATCGTTTGATTGGCGGGCGACAACCGATAATTCAAAATTAACGAAAAGTCGATAACTTCGGTAAAAACGCACAGATTGGTCGCGTAGTGCCGAAAACAGTGGACACTGTTCTCACGCTATTGGAGACTTCCAGCTAATTTCAGAAATTAGCGTGGTCACTATGGCCGATATACTGGTGCTGCACGGTCCCAATCTTAACCTTTTGGGTACCCGGGAGCCTGACGTCTACGGTAGCGAGGACCTCTCGTCGATCAATAGTCGTCTAGAGAAGGCGGCGGTAGATGCGGGTCAAACACTTAGCACCTTTCAGAGCAACGTAGAAGGTGAGCTGATTGATGCGGTTCACAGAGCGAGACTCGAAAAGACGCAGGCGATCATTATTAATCCCGCAGGCTTGACGCATACCAGCGTTTCATTGCGCGATGCACTAGCGGGTGTTGCCATCCCTTTCGTGGAAGTGCACCTCTCCAATGTGTATGCAAGAGAGCCCTTCAGACACCACAGTTTTTTCTCCGATCTGGCGATCGGCGTTATTTCGGGTCTGGGAAGTGCAGGTTATGACCACGCATTACAATTTTTATTGAACCGAAATCACTGAAACGAGTAATAACAAAAGACGGTAAAGGTGACCCTTATGGATATTCGAAAAGTAAAAAAACTCATTGAGCTGCTAGAGGCTTCAAGCGTAGACGAAATTGAGATCAAGGAAGGGGAAGAATCCGTCCGCATCAGCCGCAATACGGGTGCGCCGATTGCCATGGCAGCTGCGCCTGTTCCTGCTGCGCCAGCCATGCCCGCGCCGGTTGCACCGGTGGCGGCTCCAGCGCCCGCAGCTGCACCCGCTGCTCCAGCGGTCAACACAGACAATGCAGTAAAGTCTCCCATGGTTGGCACGTTCTATCGTTCGCCAAGCCCCGAGGCGCCATCGTTCGTAGAAGTGGGACAGAGTGTCCGAGCGGGTGATGTTCTTTGCATTGTCGAAGCGATGAAGATGATGAACCAGATCGAAGCAGATCGTGCGGGAACCGTCACTGCCATCCACGCCGAAAACGGTGAGCCGGTTGAATTTGACCAGCCACTCATCACGATTGCATAAACGCCACCGGGCGAGGAAACATACCTATGTTGGAAAAGGTACTCATTGCCAACCGCGGTGAGATAGCGTTGCGCATTCTGCGAGCTTGCAGAGAATTAGACATCCCAACGGTAGCTGTTCATTCAACTGCCGATAGCACGCTGAAGCATGTGCGCCTCGCGGATGAATCGGTTTGTATTGGTCCTGCGCCGTCAACGCAGAGCTACTTACAGGCGCCCGCTATTCTTAGCGCGGCGGAAATAACCGGCGCCGATGGTATTCATCCCGGTTACGGATTTTTGTCGGAGAACGCGGATTTCGCTGAGCAGGTCGAACGAAGCGGCTTTAAGTTTATTGGTCCGCGCTCTGAAACCATCCGCTTGATGGGGGACAAGGTATCCGCCAAACACCAAATGCGGAAGTCCGGTGTACCAACAGTACCCGGTTCAGAAGGCGCACTGCCTGACGATCCCGAAGAGGTGCTTCGCATCGCGCGCGATATCGGTTACCCCGTGATCGTAAAAGCGGCGGCTGGCGGTGGTGGTCGCGGTATGCGTGTCGTCCACAACGAGGAAGTTTTGTTGTCCTCGATCGAAGTCACGCAATCTGAGGCGGCAGCAGCGTTTGGCTCCCCCGTGGTTTACATGGAGAAATTTCTCCAAAGACCCCGTCACGTTGAGATCCAAATACTGGCCGACGGACAAGGCAACGCCGTGCACTTGGGTGATCGCGATTGCTCGCTTCAGCGTCGCCATCAGAAAATTATCGAAGAGGCACCAGCGCCGGGCATCCCAGACGACGTCAGAGAGGAAGTGGGTGCTGCCTGCGTTCAGGCTTGCATCGACATGGGATACACGGGTGCGGGAACATTTGAGTTTCTCTATGAAGACGGGCGATTCTTTTTCATTGAGATGAATACCCGCGTGCAGGTTGAGCACCCTGTTACCGAAATGATCACGGGCGTTGATATCGTCAAAGAGCAGTTGCTCATTGCCGGAGGGCAGAAGCTTTCGATTAAGCAAAGTGACATCTCGTTTAACGGCCACGCTATCGAGTGCCGCATTAACGCGGAGGATCCACGAACCTTCATGCCATCTCCTGGGTTGATAAAGACCTTCCACGCACCGGGTGGGCATGGCGTACGTGTGGACTCGCACATCTACAGCGGATACCAAGTACCCCCTCACTACGACAGCCTCATTGGAAAATTAATTACCCACGGCGATGATCGCGAGATCGCGCTGAAAAAGATGCGTCAGGCACTCGATGAATTCGTTGTTGAAGGCATTCGCACTAACTCAGCACTGCACCGTGAACTCGTAGTCGATCCGTCCTTTGTTGCGGGTGGAGTCAGTATTCACTATCTCGAGAGTAAGCTGGAACACGAGCATTGAGTTCGGAAGAGTGGCAGGAGTGGGTTCTTGAAACGCACTCCCACCATGTCGAATTGCTCGAAGATTGGTTCTTTGCTCAGGGCGCGCTTGCGGTTTCTCTCGAGGATAATGCAGACGAGCCCTTACTCGAGCCCGGGCCCGGCGAAACCCCTGTTTGGCAAAACGTTAAGGTCACGGCCTTGTTTACCGGGGATGTCGATCTTGAACCTATTCGAGCCGAGATTCCTGACGCGCTTTTGGCAAAAAACTCCCGTAGCGATATCACCACACTGCGTGACCGCGCTTGGGAGCGTGTTTGGATGGACGATTTTTCGCCCATTCAAATGGGTCCTCGATTGTGGATTTGCCCTAGCTGGTCAGAGCCTCCAGACGCGTCTGCTATTAATGTTTATCTGGATCCGGGGCTGGCGTTTGGTACGGGTACGCATGCGACCACAGCCATGTGTTTGGCGGCGCTTGACGATGCAGTCAGAGGTGGCGAGCGCGTCGTTGACTACGGTTGCGGCTCAGGCATTTTAGCCATTGCTGCGCTGAGATTGGGCGCGTCCTCTGCGCTCGGTGTTGATAATGATCCGCAGGCGTTAACGGCGAGTCGAGACAACGCTGAGCGCAATCAGATTGAGGCGAGTTCGCTCGAGATTCTTTTCCCTGAAAGCCCCGGCATCGATGCGTGGGTGGGGGGCTCGGATTTAGTCGTTGCCAATATTCTCGCTGGGCCCCTATTAACGCTTGCGGACGAACTCATTGCACTAATGACACCAGGGGCGAAGCTGCTACTCACTGGGATTCTAACCGAGCAAGCGCCAGAGCTGATTGAGCGCTATGCGACGGTGAATCTACAAGTCAGTGACACCCGAGATGGCTGGGTGTTGATGAGTGGACAGCGAGCACGTTAGCCCTGAGCGAGTAATTCTCGTAGGTCGATAAGCGCCGCGTTGGCTCGAGAGAGATAGCTCGCTAGAACCAAGGAGTGATTGGCCCAGATACCGAAGCCTGAGCCGTTCAAAATCACAGGACTCCACACAGTTTGTTGCGTGGCTTCAAGCTCGCGAATAATTTGCCGCAAACTGACCGCCGCATTTTTCTTCTCAAGCACATCTGCAAAGTCGACTTCGGCTGCCTTAAGAAAATGAATGAGTGCAAAAGCGGCGCCACGCGACTCGTAATAGACGTCGTCAATTTCGTCCCACGGTGTTTTAACAAGGATTTCGGAGGTCGAAGAAGTTGATTGTCGCGCAGCGGCATCACCTGCAAGATCAGTGTTGATCCTTTTTTGCCCAACACTTGCTGATAGTCGCTGAGAGAGGCTGCCAAGGCGTGTCTCAACGATGCCCAGCCAGTAGCTTAAATTGTCGGCGCGCGCATAAAACTGCGCACTGTCCTCGCCATTCGAAGGCAGTCGCTCTAGGTAGGCTTTCAAATAGCGGCGCGCGTCTCGGTATTCAGACTCGGTTGCAGGAAGGGCCCAGCTCGAATTCTGGAAGTTAATGCGGGGTTCCGCGAGCGTTAAATCCACGTCCTCTTGGGACTGTGACTGAGAGCGGCTTAATACTTCGCGGAGCGCTCTCGCAAGATCACGAGACTGAATGAGCGCACCGTACTCCCAGTTGGGCATGTTATCGAGGAGGCTTCCGGGTGGCGCTATGTCATTACTGATATAGCCCCCCTTTTTCTCCAATAGCAAACGCGTCACCTCCAAAAGCGCGGCAGTCGTCGCGGCGCCCGTCACTGATTGGTCTGCACTGCTCAAGTACGTAGCACGATTCTGTATGACATCAAACGGCTTAGGCGGAATGCTCCAATAGATGCAAAGACCTAAGATGAGCAGGCTATACGAGGCAAGCATCGCGATGGCAGCACGTCGACCACCTCGGCTTTGTATCAGGCCTAATGACTCGCTCGAGGGAAGCGCGCCGGTGAGCCTTGCTTTGAGCGCAGACAACCGTTCTTTAAATGTCATGTATTCACTTGCCTCATCGGCCGCCTTCTCTGACTTACAGCGCTGGACTTAATGACTGTGCGCCGACATTTTATACTTTGTTACCGAAAAATCATGACAAACGTCGTTATTGTTCTCCAGCTTGAAGCAGATGTCGATGGATTGTCCCTCTTTGAGAGGTGAGTCAAGCTTCATCAACATGATGTGCATGCCACCGGGCGCAAGCTCAGCTTCCTCTCCGGGCGCAAGGGATAAGCTTTTAACCGGTCGCATTGTCGAGCGATCACGCTCGATGAGTGTCTCATGCAGCGAGCTATGTGCCGCAACATCGCTACTGACCCCGTTTATAACAATCGTTTTATCGCCCGTATTTGTTAACGTCCCGTACGCGGCCGTCATCAGTCTTCCAGGTGGTGTTTCACGAGCCCAGCCATGCGCGATGTTCAGATCAGCTGCGAGTACCGTGGCATTGCCCAGTAAGGTTAGCGTTAGAAAGAACAACGTTCGGAGCATGAGAACCTCTTGCTTGTCTGTATTGCTTACTTGGGGTGATTACTGCGCTTTTTCAATGGCCGACAGAACGATATCCCGCGTTAAAAGTTGCGGAAGGATCACCGGGTCACTGCCGGTACCCCGTGGATACATTACATACAGCGGAATGCCGCTGCGGCCATGAGATTTTACGAACTCGCCGATGTCGGCGTCGTAGTCAGTCCAGTCCGCGATCATGTACGGTAGATCTGCCGCTAGAAAGGCCGCCTCTATCTCGGGTGTAAAGAGGACGGCGGCCTCATTAGCCAGACAGGTAATGCACCAGTCTGCTGTGACATCGACAAAAACGGGTTTTCCCGCTTCGCGATAGGAAGCAAGCGTTGCCGCGGAGTAGGCAACCTGTCCCTCCGATAATTTTCGCGCACCGGTTCCACCGTCTCTGCTGCCGCTCTGGGGTATGGCGAGCAAGACCGCCGCGATTACAAGCAGCGCTGTGACGGCCTTTCGCACCGGGGTCTCACCGTAGAGATAAGCTGCCATGGCAAGGAGCACGAGACCTGAGAGGGCCATAGCCATGGTATTGACGCCGCTTTGATTGCCAGCAACCCACAAGAGCCAAACCGATGTGAGATACAGGGGGAAAGCCAATACATTCTTTGCTGTATCCATCCACGGTCCAGGTTTGGGCAGAACTTTTACCGCCGCATCGCTGTAACTCAGAATCACCATGGGAAGCGCCATGCCCAGACCGAGCGACGCGAACACGAGCAGCGTGATGTAAATGGGCTGTGTTAAGGCGTAGCCAAGCGCACTTCCCATAAACGGCGCGGTGCAGGGACTTGCTACAACCACGGCTAAAATGCCGGTGAAAAAGCTCCCCGCGTCGCCGTCCTTTTCGGTCAAAGACTGCCCCACGTTCATCATGGAGGTGCCAAAGTGTAAGAGGCCATTGAGACTCAAGCCCATGAGTGTAAATAAGTAAGCAAGTCCAATGACAAAGCCCGTATTTTGAAGCTGAAACCCCCAGCCAATAAGCTTTCCAGTCTGCTGGATGGCAATAAGCACCGCGGCCATACCAACAAAACTGACAATCACCCCCGCTGAATAGACCAAGCTCGAGCGGCGATGGCTTTGTGCATCACCGCGCGTGAAGCTCAGCGCTTTCAGAGAGAGAATGGGGAAAACGCAGGGCATGATATTCAAGATCACGCCACCTAAGAGGGCGAATACGAGGGCGGCTATCAACCCAAAATCTTCCCCGTCACCACTGTCCTGAGGCGCGTTAGTATCCAGCACAGTTGGGCTCAGTTTGCCTTTTTGCACCTCGCCGGAAGCCGTATGCCAAAGGAAGGTCTTTGTCTCCGGGGGATAGCAAAGTCCGGCATCGGCGCAGCCTTGGTAAGTGATCGATAACTCTATTAGTTCGGCTGATTCGGCAAGTTCTACGCTGGCGTCTAAGGCGCCGTAATACACCTCAACATCACCAAAAAACTCATCGGTTTTGGCGAGGCCATCCGGTATGGAGAGCGCTACTTCAATATCTTGACTGCTCGTGCGCGCTTTCGCGGCAAAGGCGTGTCGGTATAGGTAATAGTCAGGCGCGATAAGCCATTGCAGTAACGCCCCTCGCTCTGTGGTGCCGATAACGCTGAGCTCATAGGCCTCGTCGACCGGGAGGAATTCGGTTTGCTGCTGTGTGTAGGCGGACAGCGGGCTTTGTGCTTGTGCTGAAAATGTGCCGATCGCTAGTGCGATTAAACACAGTGAGGCAAGGAGCGTCCGAGTCCGACCTAAATGCATTTTTGATCCCTACTTGTGGTAGCGAAGGCGCGTACCGTGATCGAGTGAAAGCCGGATTTCAACGGCGCTTAATTCGTCTGGGAAATAAACACCGGAGACTTTCGCATCAAGCAAACTCGCGCCTTCAAGATTGGTCTCGCGAAAATCGATCCCGGACAAATCACAATTTCTAAAATAAGCACTGGAGAAGTCGAGGCCTCTTGCGTTCATTTTGCGAAGATCACGGCCGCGATAGTCTCCTCCGGAGAGCTGACTGGTATCGAGCGTATCTCGACTGTTGTTAAAACTGTCGACATCTTCATGCCGAAGCATTTGGTAGAGCGGGTCGCTCTTCACCTCGGGTTTAATTTCTTGATCGCTCATTGTGTGGTTACCTCTGCCTTACGCGTCGAAGTACGAATTTCTGAGTTCTAGACTGTCGCTTAAGCTTAATCTTGGGCCTGGCTGGCAAACAACCCGTGCGGCGGCCTTTGCCGCAAACTCGCAGGCGCTGCGCATGTCGCTTTCGCGCCACAGTGCAAAGAAAAACGCACCAGCAAACATGTCACCCGCACCGTTGGTGTTTACGGCATTCACCTTCTCAGCGGCAATCTCGTAAGTTGTTGCGCCGTCA
The DNA here is from genome assembly GCF_026230195.1 of Candidatus Paraluminiphilus aquimaris. Lineage (NCBI taxonomy): Bacteria > Pseudomonadati > Pseudomonadota > Gammaproteobacteria > Cellvibrionales > Halieaceae > Candidatus Paraluminiphilus > Candidatus Paraluminiphilus aquimaris. Next base: position 897,954 of record NZ_CP036501.1, read on the forward strand.
AACAAAATAGCACCTTCACCACCGCGTGTAATGACAAAGCTTTGTGTGACGGCTTTGAGCTTGGTTGCCGCCTCGTCGAGGTCGTCGGTTTCCGCCCAGCCAAGGGCTTCAATTTCGTTACAAAAGACAAAGTCGACCCCACCCTCGATTATTTGATTCATGTTGTCGCGAAAGAAGGTGACCATACCGGGATCAGAAAAGCTTACGGCCACTTTGGTATTCGTTGTTCGTGCGATGGCTTTCGTTTTGAGCGCGGCTTCGTGTCCGGTGGGGGAGGTCACTAGATAGCCTTCGAGATACACCCATTGCGAGTCGGCAATGGCCTGCTCATTCACCTCGGTCACTGAGAGTGTTTCAGACACACCGAGGAATGTGTTCATGCTTCGCTCGGCATCGGGTGTAATCAACACGAGGCACTTGCCGGTTGTACCAGAGCGACGCTCCTCACGAAATCCGTGTGAGACCCCTGATGCTTCCAGGTCGGCGATGTAAATATCGCCGTCGGCGTCATTGGATACCAGACAGCTCATATAGGTGGGCGCACCAAACTGCGAGGCGGCAATCACGCTATTTCCCGCCGAGCCGCCGCAGGCGTGGTTTGCCTGACTTAGTGCGTCAGCGAGGTGAGTTTTGATCTCGGTTTGGCGTGACTCATCGACCAGCGTCATCATGCCTTTTTCAATGCCCAGTTGATCAAGATCGCTGTCGCTGACTGCAATTTCAGTATCGACCAGCGCGGCGCCGATGGCGTAAACAAAGTGAGGCATGTGGTAGTGGGCCAGTAGTTAGACAACTTATTATTATCGCATGCTGCCATCGCATGTTCACGCGCTTGTCGCGATTGTAATCGAGGTAAAACGAGGTAAATGGGGGGCAATTGCACGGATATTCCCATTACTAGATTGTGTACACTTGCGAGCACGAGGAATTTGATGTGTATCCAACTTTTCAAGAATCCATAGACCGACTAGCGCTTGTTAAAGCGCCTTCAAAGCCACTGCCGGCGAAACGGGCCGCGGTTGTTATTGGCTTACGTGAGGGGCACACAGGACCGGAGATGTTAATGATCCAGCGTGCGGTTCGTGAGGGCGATCCCTGGTCCGGTCACATGGGCTTTCCGGGCGGAAGAAAAGATGACACGGATGCCTCAGACGAAGCCTGCGCTAAGCGAGAAACCCTCGAAGAGATAGGTTTTGATCTCGAGGGTCACGCGCGCTTTGTTTGTCAGCTATCGGATGTCAACACGGGCTGGCGGGCCGACCGACCCGAAATGCTGGTGGCCCCATTTGTCTTTAAGGTTGAGTCTGTCCCTGAACTCACGCTCAACTATGAAGTGGCTGCAACCGTTTGGATTCCCCTGCACTTTTTACTGGATGATGATAATCGCGGTCGGCATCAATGGGACTGGCGCGGTGAGGTTCTCGAGTCCGACGCATTTACATACAACGGCCACCTGATTTGGGGGCTGTCACTTATGATGATCGATGAATTGTTAGAGATTGTGGGTAATCGTCAGAGCGATGCCGCAAGCGTGGAGCGGGCCTAGCGAGAGTGGGAATGGCGCGGCTCAGGGGCGCCAGCAAGAGAGGTTGAGATCGGGCTTTTAGTCCTCAAGGCTCGTCATTGTCATCACCAAGGTCATCACCAAGGTCATCACCAAGGTCATCACTAAAGTCATCACCAAATCCCCGGATAAAGCTCCGCGAATCCTTTTTAAGTGCTTCTAGCTCAGGGTTCAGACGCGCCGCCTCAGCGAGTGATTCAACCGACGCACGCCCCTTCAAAAAGGCGATCACGTGACCCACGTGTACCGGCGACATTTTTGGGTTTTGCGCGTAGCGAGGCATCCCAGGTACAAGATTTCCTGAAGCGCGGAGCCCTTGGACACTCAACCAGTAGCCTCCACAACTAGAGAGCTCATAATCCCCAATCCGCCCGAAACTAACATTAGGTGTAGAGGGGTTGAAGCCGTCGCTAGGAACTTCGGTGATTTTTTTCAACGCGAAGATGTAACGCTCATCTGATGAGAACTCGCTGGCTTCAGGCCGGCAGTACGCCCCCGTTTTGAGCCATACGCGTGGAGTTTCAATCCATTCTGGACCCAAGAGTGTGACGTCGATTTTGACATCAAACGCATTACCCCTCGGGGCGTTGGGACTGCCCAGTACCACCAAATCCGCCGCCGACACTACTTCTGAAAAGCTGCCTTCCCAAAGGCAGTCACAGGCGCGGGCATGGGTAGATGTGAGTGCGCAGATAAACAGGGCAATGGTCGTGCTGAAAGTCCGACAAAAGACCGAGTATTTATCTGCGCGCAGGATGCTCATTTTTCTGCAAGCAAGCGGGCCGCATCGACTGCAAAATAGGTCAAGATGCCGTCTGCACCGGCGCGCTTGAACGAGAGAAGGCTCTCTAAAATGACTGCATCACGCGATAGCCAACCTCTCTCAAAGGCGGCTTGGTGCATGGCGTACTCTCCAGACACCTGATAGGCAAATGTTGGCACTTTTAGCTCGGATTTCACGCGGCTAACAATATCGAGATAGGGCATGCCAGGCTTAACCATCACCATGTCCGCGCCTTCCTGTAAATCCAGCGCAACTTCATGAATCGCCTCATCGCCATTGGCCGGATCCATTTGATAGGTCTTTTTGTCACCGCCTTTTAGGTTTCCAGCCGAGCCCACTGCATCGCGAAACGGCCCGTAGTAGACCGACGCGTATTTGGCTGCATAAGACAGGATAAGCGTATTGACGTGCCCAGCAGACTCAAGCGCTTCTCTGATTGCACCGATGCGTCCATCCATCATGTCAGACGGCGCCACCACATCTGCGCCGGCTTCGGCGTGACTTACGGCCTGTTTCACCAGCGCGTCTTTGGTGATGTCGTTAAGGACATATCCCTCGTCGTTGATGATGCCGTCCTGGCCGTGCGTAGTGTAGGGGTCGAGTGCAACATCGGTAATCACGCCGAGTTCAGGGAGTGCGGTTTTAAGCGCCTTCACTGTTCGTTGCACCAAGCCGTCAGGCGAGTAGGCTTCAGCGGCATCGAGCGACTTCTTGGCCTCACCCACAACGGGAAACAAGGCTACTGCAGGAATACCCAGCTCAAAAGCTTCTCGTGCGCGCTCGGTTAGTAGGTCGATACTTAAACGCTCAACACCTGGCATCGAAGGAACAGCCTCTCTTTGACCTTCGCCTTCAAGCACGAACATTGGGTAAATAAAGTCGCTCGCTGTGAGTGAATTCTCTGCCGTCAGCGCGCGGGCAAACGATGTCGCGCGTAGTCGTCGCATTCGAGTGAAAGGAAATGGACCTCTTGGTGTACTCATAAGACTCTCCTCACAACGCTTTGAACGCCCGACGTGCGGCGTCAACGGTATTCGCGATATCACCATCGGTGTGCGCTGAGGACATAAATCCTGCTTCAAACGAGGCAGGCGCCAAATACACACCCTCATTTAACATGAGGTGGAAGAACTTATTGAAGCGCTCCACGTTCGCACCAATGACTTGTGGGTATTGCGTCACTTTTTTATCTTCGGTGAAGAAGAATCCGAACATGCTGCCCAGATGGTTGGTAGTAAACGGAATGCCTGCTTCATCTGCAACCGTCTGCATGCCTTCACATAACTCGGTGGTATGACGAAATAGATCATCGTAAAAGCCGGGCTCTGAAATGATATCGAGCGTTGCGAGACCCGAAGCCATGGCTACTGGATTTCCCGACAATGTTCCCGCTTGATAGACCGGTCCCAGTGGAGAGATATGCGCCATGATCTCTTTTTTGCCCCCAAAGGCGCCAACAGGCATACCGCCACCGATGACTTTGCCTAGGCAGGTCAGGTCAGGGTCAATGCCTAAATGGCCTTGGGCGCAGTGAGTGCCAAAGCGAAAGCCGGTCATGACTTCATCGAATATGAGAATGGCACCGTGCTGTGTGCAGAGCTCGCGCATTCCCTCTAAGTACCCGGGCTCAGGCAAAATACAGTTCATATTTCCCGTAACGGGTTCGGTGATCACGCAGGCGATTTCGTCTCCGAGTTCGTCAAAGGCAGTTTTTAGTGCATCGAGATCGTTGAACGGAAGTGTAACGGTGTGTTGCGCGAGTACATCAGGCACGCCCGGTGAGCTGGGCACACCAAATGTGAGGGCACCGGACCCCGCTTTTATCAGCAATGAATCCGAATGTCCGTGATAACAGCCTTCAAACTTGATGATTTTGTCCCGGCCGGTTGCACCTCGCGCGAGTCGTATCGCGCTCATAGTGGCCTCGGTACCCGAGCTCGTCATTCGGACCTGCTCGAGACTGGGTACCAGGCTGCAAAGCCGTTCTGCCAGCTCGATCTCGATTTCGGTAGGGCAGCCAAAGCTGAGGCCGTCCTGCGCAGTCTGTACCACCGCGTCACGTACTTTTGGGTGGTTGTGCCCCATGATCATGGGGCCCCAGGACAGCACGTAGTCGATGTATTTATTGCCGTCCGCGTCAAAGATATAGGCGCCGTCGGAACGCTCCATAAAGCGCGGGGTTCCGCCGACTGCTTTAAACGCTCTAACGGGCGAGTTAACGCCACCTGGAATGTGAGTTTGTGCGCGCTCAAACAACGCTTCTGATTTGGTCATCGACCATAGTCCCCCGACTTTTTGTCGTTTTTATGTTGGTTTTAGTTCGTTCCTTGTCAGCCCGGCCTGATGTACACCAGCAACACAATGGCAAATAAAAACAGCACGGGTACCTCGTTAAAAAAACGGTAGAACACGTGGCTTTTACTGTTGTCTCCGCCGTTAATCCGAGCTACATAGCGTCCGCATTGCACATGATAAACAAGGAGACACACCACTCCCAGTAGCTTTAACTGCATCCAAAGGCTACTCAAGTAGTAATCGAGCGCAAAGCTCAATCTCCACAGGCCGAGTGCGACCGCAAGCATCATAAGCGGTGTCACAAATCGGTAGAGCTTGCGCGCCATGATGGCGAGCGTTGTTTTTGTTGTGTCATCCTCTGCTTGCGCGTAGTAGACGAAAATCCGCGGAAGATAAAAAAGTCCCGCAAACCAGGTCACCACAAACACCACATGCAGCGCTTGAATCCAAAGCATTGGTAACTCCGTGCTGGTTTCGAATCGAACAGCAAGTAAACTAGCAGCACAATATCAGATCTTAGGCCTGAAATGATTAAAGTTGGCATTGTAGGAGCAACGGGTTACGCCGGGGTCGAACTCATCCGTTTGCTATTGGCGCATCCCGAGGTTGAAGTGACGCGGCTGACCTCTCGTGCTGAAGCGGGAGTGCGGGTTGACAGGCTTTTCCCGAGTCTTCGTGGCGGTATCGATCTGTCGTTTGAGGATCCAGCAAACGTCCATTTTGAGGACTGTGATGTCATCTTTTTCGCGACGCCGCATGCGGTGGCAATGAATACGGTCCCCGCACTTATTGAGCAGGGTAAAAAGGTGATCGATCTCTCTGCTGATTTCCGCCTTGAGGATATCGCGAGTTGGGAGACCTGGTATGGGGTAGCGCATGTCGCCCCAAGCCTCGTTGAACAGGCTGTCTACGGCCTGCCAGAGTTAAATCGCGAAGCCATAAGGTCTGCGCAGCTGGTGGCCTGCCCCGGCTGCTACCCCACGGCGGTTCAACTCGGATTCATGCCGCTACTGCAAGCGGGCGTCATTGATCCGTTGAGTTTGATTGCCTCGTGCGCATCCGGAACCAGCGGTGCGGGTCGTAGCGCGAAGATTAATCTTCTTCTCGCTGAGGCGACTGAATCCATGAAATCTTATGGCGTCTCGGGTCATCGCCATCTACCCGAGATGGAGCAGGGTTTGTCGAAGATGGCGGGGTCTGACGTCAAGCTGACCTTCGTTCCCCATTTGGCGCCCATGGTGAGGGGTATACACGCGACCTTGTTTGCAAAGCTGACGGACGCTTCTCTCGATCTTCGCGGCATTTTCCAAACGTGCTACCAACATGAGCCCTTCGTGGTATTGACGAACGGTCAGTACGAACCAGAGACTCGGCATGTTGCTGGGACCAATCGCTGCGAAATTGATGTCACCCAGCCCGCCGGAGACACGGTAGTGATCACGGTTGCGATTGATAACCTCGTGAAGGGAGCTTCAGGCCAAGCGATTCAGGCAATGAATCTTATGTTTGGATTCGAGGAGAGCCTGGGTCTTCAAAATCTGGCGGTGATGCCCTAGGTCATGTCGCAAGCGGAGATAAAAACGGTTGTAACGCGCGTCAATGTTGTCCGACAGCGACGCATCCGGGTGGCGATGTTGATCGCGGCGTTACTCGTAATGGGTGTCACGTATTACGGTGGTTACCAAAGCGGCTTTGATGACAGAGTTCCGTTGGTGCTCGATGAGGCTGGCTTAAAAGCGCGCATATCGAAATTGGAGACGCGCCTTTCAGTCGATGCTGAGACGGTAACGCGACTGCGCACAGAGCTTGCCAGTAAGGAGAGTAAGGTCGGGGAGTTAGAGCGAGAGCTTGTTTTCTACCGAGATATCATGTCCTCGTCCGAGGATGTGAGTTCCGTAAAAGTTCGCCAGCCTGATATGAGTTGGAAATTCGATTCAAGGGAGCTCGAGTATCGAGCGGTGGTTCAGCGGCTTGCACCGGGTACACAGTCTTACAAAGGTGAATTGCGAGTTGAGCTCATTGACGCGCAGGGCCGCGTATTGGATGCGTCTTATTCGACCACGCCCACTTACACGATCGGATTTAAATATTTTCAGCGGATATCTGGCATTATTACGGTGCCGGAGAGTTTTATTCCCGCCGAGTTGCGCTTTGCCATAACATTGACGAAGCCGAGAAAGCGAACGCACGAGCAAGTTTTCGCATGGCAAGAACCTCGTGCAGAGCGTTCAGCTGAGAACGCATTAAGTGGCTCGGTCGGTAATAGATAAAAAGCTCTGAAGGCTCGATACAGAAGAAAATGAATTTAAGGGATTAGAAAATGAGAAATAAACAATCGCAAATGCCTAATGCTGCAAGCGGCAACACAACCTTGATTTCCTCGGGAACCACGGTCACAGGCGATATTAGTTTCTCCGGCAACCTCGATATTGAGGGTAAAGTCATCGGCTCTATTAGTGCTGAGCCGGGCGCATCAGCACTCTTGCGGGTCGTGGCGGGCGGCTCCGTTGAAGGTGAGATACGCGTGCCTTCAGCCTCTATCAGCGGCTCTGTAAAGGGCAATATCTATAGCGCTGAAAATCTTGAGCTGACAAAGGGTGCTGTTGTGGCAGGCGATGTTTTCTATAATCTTATCGAGATGTCGATGGGCAGTAAGATCGACGGCAGTCTCAAGCACTCAACGGCGTCCGCCAAAGTTGAGCCAATTAGCTCGGTGACGGTAACTTCATCGGCTGAAAAAGCCTAAGTCTGGAGCCTTTATGTCGGTCGTTGCGGGATTTGACCCTACCGAAATTCGGTTATCCGATAATGCAGTCAATAAGCTACAAGTGTTGATTGCTGAAGAGGAGAACCCATCATTGCGATTTCGAGTTTACATCACAGGCGGTGGGTGCTCGGGCTTTCAATATGGCTTTACGTTTGATGACAACACGGCCGAGGACGACTGGATTATCGAGCGCGAGGGCGTTGCGGCACTGATTGATGCAATGAGTTATCAGTACTTAATGGGGTCAGAAATTGATTACGTTGAGGGGCTCGAGGGCTCAAAGTTCGTGGTGAACAACCCAAACGCCACTACCACCTGCGGTTGCGGTGCGTCCTTCTCCATTTAATCGGTCGACGCGGGCGCTCAACCAGAGCCCCCACTCAACTGATCTAAAAAACGTCTTTTTTTAAACGCTCGCGAGGTCGGTTGCGATGCCGCGTCGTAGCCCAGCGTGGCACGACGTCGGCCGTTGTTAGTTCGGCGCTATGCCGGGAATACCACACCCAATACACGTTCGCCGCGGGCGCCAGTGACTGCTGGGTCGTTACCCGGTTTTCCATCGAGGCACTGTTTAGCCAACCAAGCAAAGGCGGTGGCTTCCATAAAGTCAGGATCAACCCCTAGTTTGCTGGTCGGTGACACAGATAGGCCACCAAGAAGATCCTGTATGCGCGCCATTAAAAAGTCATTGTGTCTGCCCCCTCCGAAGGTAAATACAGACTGACTACCACTTTGCCGTAATGCAGTACTTGCGGTAACAGCGGTTAACTCAAGTAGTGTGCGCTGCACGTCTTCGGGTGCTGGACTGTCCGTTAAAAGGGCGCTCAGCCACGCCAAATTAAAGTGGTCTTGTCCCGTGCTCTTGGGCGCAGCTCTGTGAAAATAAGGGTCCGCGAGCATAGCCTTAAGCAGCTTTTCATCGAGGGAGCCCGCTCTCGCCCAGGCACCACTGCGGTCGAAGTCGAGCCCCTTATGCCGACGGATCCACGCATCCATTAACGTGTTGCCAGGGCCGGTATCAAAACCTGACGCCTCCCCCTGCTTTATGCAGCTAATGTTGGCAATGCCACCAATATTGAGAAAGGCCGCAGACTCCTTCGGCGCAACCAGTGTCTTGTGAAAGGCGGGAATTAGAGGCGCGGCTTGACCACCCGCAGCGATGTCGCGTCGCCTAAAGTCCCCCACCACCGTGATCCCAGTAAGCTCGGCTAAACGGTGGTTGTCTCCGATCTGGAGGGTAAATGCGGGGTTGTCATCGGGACGATGAAGCAGCGTTTGACCATGATTGCCGATAGCGGCAATGTCGGTCCGCGCAACGGAGGTCTTGGCGATCAAGGAATCGACCGAAGCGGCGTAATGTTGCGCAAGCTCAGCGTCGAGCCTGCAGACGTCATAGATGTCTCGGGAGGCGCCACTTTGCAGCGCAAAAATAGGGGCTTTTAGCCCCTCAGGCATCGCTTTGCTGTGACTTGCGATGGTCTCAATGGCGCCATCGCCCTTAAATCGCGTCATTACGGCGTCGATCGCGTCTGCACTGGTACCCGACATAAGGCCGATAAAAATATCGGCCCCCCTCACTCGGCGCCTACTTCTGACGCGGTGATCTTTAAGGCAGCGAGTTGTCGTACCGGTTTCTGTATGGCTTTTTGGAATGAAGCAAGCTCGCTTTCGGGGAGCGATCGCGCCTTCGGTAATATCTTGTGGACAGTACGCGGGTTGCGGTGCACGCCGTTGACCAAAAACTCGTAGTGTAAATGCGGCCCAGTTGCGGCACCGGTAGAGCCCACCGTCCCGATCACCTGACCTTGTTTTACTCGACTGCCTTTAGCGACTCGTTTCTTGTTCAAATGTAAGTAGTGTGTTTTGAAGGCCTCGCCGTGTTGAATGAAAATATAATTTCCATTGGCCCTACTGTATCCCGCTTCGATTACCCGCCCGTCTCCCGCGGCATAGACTGGCGTACCTCTCGGAGCCGCGTAGTCTGTGCCTCGATGTGGACGCTTGGTTTTGTAGATAGGGTGCAAACGGTTTGGATTAAAGCTCGAACTGACACGGGTAAAGTCCAGCGGTGCCTTGAGAAAGGCTTTCCGCATACTCACGCCCTCCGGGTCGTAGTAACCCACATCGCCATCGCTGTCGATAAAACGAAAGGCCTCGACGAGTCGTCCGTTGTTATTGAAGGAGGCTGCGAGAATATTGCCGTCTGAATACTTCTCATCGTCTAAGAAGTTTTCCTCAAACAAAATAATAATTTCATCGCCTCTGCGAGGATCGAGCGCAAAATCGATAACGCCCCCCAAAATAGCGGCAAGTTCCATAATAACGCCATCAGACAGACCCGCGCGTGCCCCGGCGAGAAACAACGAGCTTGAAATGGTTAAGGCGACGGATCGTTCGCGTGTTTCGGTTTCTCGGGTAATGACTTCAGAGGAAAATTGCCCGTCTGCGCGTTTGTAAACGGTCTGTTTTAGGGGGGATTCAATGTGTCGTACAGCCAGTAATTGCTCGGCGTCATCCGATGCAAAGCCAATAAGCTGGCCAGGAAAAATTTCTCTTAACGCCTTGCCGTCTTTGCTGGTCGTGACATCAAAGACATCGCGATCTGAAAACCCAGCTCGGTTAAATAGTAGGCTGAGGTTGTCGCCATTTCTAACCGTTACGTCGACCCACTCTAGTGGCGCCTCTCGCGGTACCAGTATCTGTCCCTCGCTTACTGCATCCCAAGCCACTTGGGTTGTTGCCAAAACAAGCGGGTC